>NZ_JASJVE010000033.1:0-56383 GCF_036346185.1 Pseudomonas sp. 10C3
AGATGTGTATAAGAGACAGGACCAGCACCAAGTGACTCATTTCAATGGGCACATCCCTCCCTCGCAAGGCCATGTGGCTTCCAGGTTGAAGCCATCCAAATCAAACGCCAACGATTACGGAGACCAATAATGGCAGTTGCCTTCAACACGACTACGCCTAAGAAGCTACTCAATCAATTCAACGCACGAATTGAGCAAACCGATCAAGAAGGAAAAATCAAGACCTGGGTGCGCAGCGACGACAAGGCGTACTACACCCATACAGCCGATGAATGGAATAGCCTCGCTTGGTTTCAGCCGTCAGTGGAAGATAGCAAGCTGGTTTTCTACATCATCAAACCCAAAAACCAAGACATCGGTACTGTCACGTATGGCTACTACCATGGTCATCTCACCGAAACGTTCCTGAATCACTTTGACAACCTGTTCACCGACGCGATTTCCTCCGCGAGTCCTAAAGGCAAAGACAAGGTCGCATGACGCCTGAGTTGTTGACCGGTGAAGATGTGCCAAGGCAATTCAGCCCCGATTCTGGTCAACCTTTGTATTTGCGCCTGGCGAGGCCGCCGCGATAAATGATTGCTAACCGACGGCCTCCCTGCCCGTCTCGCCACGTCCGAAGCCAACAAGAAGTCATCACCAAGTGCTGGCTGTATCCAGGCAACCATGCGCGATGTGTGCCGCCTGCATCACCTGATCCTTGGCTGCTTGGATACGTGGTGCTGACGAGGGCTCGCCATATCTATCGAGAGGCGCCTGTTCTGCTACAACTGGCGACCCTGAGGACAGCACTCTGACCGCCTGATCTTGAGCAACATCCTTAGGCCATGAGGTCATTCTGAATACGGCGGGTTTTGAGCAGATCACCCGGAGCGGCGCCTGCAACGGTACACCGGCAGGATTACTCATCAGTGATGGAACCTCATCTTCGTACATAACCGCGACGAGCCACGAGCTTTCGCTTGAATCCGTGCTCGGTGTCATTCGAAGATTGAATCGAACCGAAACGTCAATTTCCTTCGGAAGTGTCACCAGCACAGCATTGCTGAGATCCACCATGTACGTGCCAGAAGACAAGGCAACCCACGCGCGTGGTGAGTCACGCTGTCCTGAGTTTCTCAGAACTACCGTTGCTGCATAGTCTTTCGCCTCGGGCTGTGCATACGAAACCTGCCTCACTGCGGCTACAGAGGTTTCTCCGGACAGAACGGAAACCGAAGGGTGGCCCAAGGCAATCTGATCGTCATAGATCTTTTGGGCAAACGCTTGCGATGCTGCAGAAACCTTGTTTGCCGTTAACGCTGCCTCCCAAGTGAAGAAAGCTGCAACCGTAGATCCGGTTGTAGCCATCAGCGAAAGCACAGCCATAAAGCAACGCTTCGCTACGAGCCGTCGAATACCGCACCCGAAAAGAACGGCGCGGTCGCGCACCTCTTCCAGTAGCAATTGGAACTGCCAACGAATAGACATGGATATGCTCAAGGGAATGATGATCAAGATATATCGTCAGTGATGCTGGAGACTTAACCCTCTGATGTTGCAGCGCTTTTACTAACACTAGTCAATCTTGGTGCCGCCGATCTTTCTCACAAGCCTACGCCGAGCAGCCCATCAAGCCCGTGATGCGCAACCAATGACTTGGCGCGGCGAACAAAAACACAGATCTGACGACTATAGTGGCCGTTAGCAGCGTCATCATCGGGGTGCAAAGTGGGTCAATCACAGATCAATCTGGACAAGCTGGTTTACTTGGATATTGAGTTCATTTCCAGAAAATACGAAGAGATTCGGGAGGTCGATCCGGCCACCAAGTTCGTGCCCCAGCAAGGCGGGCATGCCGATGTGAAGGCATTTTTTGCAAACGCTGGTGTTACGACACAGGAGTCTCGCACCTACTCCATCACGTCCCGTGAAATGCTGAGCAGCGTGTGGGGAACGCTTTCAGAGCAGTACCCGGAATTTTCCAGCTTCGAGAACTATCAGGGCACAAGGCTTCATTGGGTAGCAGGAATGCTCGGCATAGCGGAGTGGAAAAAGCGCGGCAGCGACGAATCTGGTTTCGAATATTTCGAGCTTAAAGTGAATGGCCAGAGGATGGCATTCTTATCACAAGAATCGTATTTATCAGCGGGGTTCGCTCAGGTTTTCGGGGCTTCGATTGCACTGAAAGCGAACATAAGCATCCCGGTTCGCTGCCTTGTAAGGGTCATGTGGCTTGCAGAGGCAACGCACAATTACGTGGCCTGCCCGTACATAATCTTCGAGCAATAATTTGACCGTCCTTCGGGGGCAGCGCCTCATCCTTTTTGTGTAATCGCAGGCAAGATTACTCACACCACGATTGGTGGATTCGTCAGTGGTTCATTCACAAGCCAGGAGGCCTTTGATGCCCCCCTTCCCCCCTTGCCTTGCGTAGCTTATGCAAAACGCCATGAGGTCACTCAGATGAGCATCGATCGCGGAACGGAGCATGCCTGGCTGGACACCGATGAACGAAAACGTGAGTTTGGTAGCCGCGCATTCAAAGCAGTTAGCAACGACAGGAAAGCCTCCGTTCAGATACAAACTGAGCCATGAATACACTCATTCTCATCCCGGCGTGCTTTCATTATCGTCAGATTCACGACGCCGAGATTTGCGGGGAGCTTTAGCGGCGACGGGTTTCGCAGGGCCAGCTTTTGCAGCCGCAGTGCCTTCAGCTGGTGAGGTTGTTACACGAGAAGTAGCTTTCGCCAGGGCTCGGGCAGGAGTTGCCGCCGCCGACCTACTGGTAGACGCGCGCGTGGCGGAACGATCATCTTGGGATGCATCTCGCTTGTTCAGGTCGGCAGACTCCAGTGCCTTCTTCGTTAGCCTATTAACCGCATTCCCAAATCCGATTGAAGCGAGCAACTCAGACATCCCGCTTATGAGGTGCACAGGGTTGCTGCAACTTAACTCCTGGCCATCAAATTTCAGGATGCAGGGATATCCGTCAATCCGCTGCTTCCATCCTGCGATGTCTTCAACAAATACGCTGTTTTTCACTTTGAGCGATAGGACAAGCCTATCGTGCATCAAATATTCGGATTCCACGCCTGCTAACGTGCCAGTAATTGACGCTACGCGTGCATACCCGGATATTGAGCGTTCTAAATGAAGCTCGCCCCCAGGATATTTTTTTAAATCGGTATTAACTTGTTTGAACACCTCGTTCACCTCTGAGATGGCCTCCTGCGACTTGCGGGATTTTTCGACGCCCTTATTTACGAACTTTAGAAAGTCCATCAAACCACCTTCTCTAAATTACACATAATTGGATAATGGTCAGAGAGATCGGCCCATGTCAACGCATTGCCTGCAACGTTGAACGTGCTCAAAATTTCAACGCCATTCCCCACAAATCGCCAACCGTTTCTCAGAAACCCCGATGAAAGGATGATTTGATCAAACGTCCTCCAATTAGTCATGTGCTGGGAGTCGCCGGTCGAGCAGGTTCCAGCTGGCAGGTGGCTTCCCGACACTAGATCTGTCATCCCGATTAACCGCCAGAAGGGATTGAATAAAGCGTTGGGGCGTGCCATTACATAGCTAATATCCCTGCTCGCTTTTAATCCCATCTGGATTGATCTACTAAATGGCTCGTCGTTGAAGTCGCCGCAAATGACAATGAGCGCATCCGGATCACCTTCATATATATCTCCGACGTACCCACCAAGTTGCTGGCCGATTTCTGTTCTAATATGCGCATCTTCGGAATAGGTCTGCAAGCTTTGCCAATGACAGAGGATCACCCAAAGATCGATAGCATTGCACAACCTAAAACCTAGTTTTTTACCGACCTTAAGGTACTTGTCAGTGACATCAGCTTTGGCGTTAAGATCCACCGCCTCCGTTGTTGGTTGAAGCTTGTCGTGTCGGTACACAATTCCATAGTCATCTATTTTGTTGCCACTTTTTGAATATAACGAACGCACCGTATAGGCTGCATACCTTACTTCAGTTTGTGCGGCGACAAGAATCTGGCGCTGCAGCTTAAGGCTATTTTCCTCATTCACCTCGCAAAGACAGAGAAGATCGACGCCAGAATCCAGCATACTCAAAACTACTGAAACAAACTCCGTCGTCATTTCGTTGAGCTTTGCCTTGGTTGACGGTGCAGACAAATGGCAATTCCACCAAGCGATTTTTAGATCCATGAATCCATCCGACTCCTAGACTTTGACCCGTCAATCGATGGCCCTCAAAGCGAGCGCGCCATTTCCCAGCTAGAAAGTCGATTGCAAAGCACTCGTACGATGCTACCAAATGACCATGCAGAATATCTGACACATGTGTTGGGTTATGGCCCTAGGTGTTCGCTTTGCTATGCCACTCGCCAACACGCCGGATCGCCTTTCGCATCGTACCCCGCCGCTCTACGACTGCCTGATGACCACAAAAACCATTGGCGACGACTTTACAAGCCAATGTCTTCAGTAAGGGTTAATTGCTGGATTGCGGAGTCGACCTCCCCTGTGGGGTCAGCCCAATCAATAGCTATTAAGATCTAAACTGAACACGCTTTTCGCTCAGGCCAGGTCGCCTAGGCTCCAACAGGCGCTTTTCCCTGGCGCTCCTTGTGCAACTGATCAACGCGGTGCTGACAGCCTATATTCATGTTCGGTGCAGAAATCTTCACGACCTCGCTCAATGACTGATGCCCAAAGAGGACTTTAGCAAACGCTGGAAACCAATCGTGACAAAAGCCCCCGGCAGCAGCGCTTCGCCTGACCTCAATCGTGGAGGCTCTGTTCAGTATCCACCAATGGATGAGGGCTCACGTGCAACTAATCACACGTCACGGTAGAGTCGCCCTGTGACCTAGCGCTCCTCTCGATCAGTCACGCATCGCCTTTTCGTAAGTGTGAGCGTGGTAGGAGCACAAACCGCCATTGTCCTGATCGTCCTGTCTCAGTCTCTCTTCACAGATGGCGCACTCCGTGTAGTCCAACTGCGCTGCGCACCATAGGCAAATTTGCTCATAGATCACGTAGGTTGCACGGTCGCACTGCATACAAACCTCAACGCTCGGCTCTTCGCCGTCCCGAGGATCGTAATCATGGGCCTCATTCAGCGCGTCGATCATCAGCGGCGCAATCAATCCCGTGTGTCCGCAAGCGACGCACGTGTACTCGAATTTCCCCTCATCGCGATCAACCAAGTAGTTCGCGTCTATGGACAGCTGAGCCGGGGACAGCAGCGATGACGAGCACGCCTCACAACGACTTTCGTCCAGCCAGGGAATCATCCCCTCAGGAACTCCCACCCCCGTCCAAGCGTCCTTACATTGCTGCGTTGTGTCGACGAAGAAGTTGTGGTGAAGCAGCATGATCTGCCATGTATGCGCCAGAATTTGCGCAGGCACTTCCCCTAGTTGGGTCTGAATGAAATCCCTAAGCACGGGAAATAGCTCGGCCACGAAATCTGCGACTTCCCCTAACGTGGTCGCAGGGTGCAGGTGTTCCAGGTGGTTGCGGCACTCTTGGAGCTTGGCAATCACTTTCCAATCAACCTCAATCCCAAACGCTTGGAAGCGCTTCTGGATCGTCCCGACGTCGATAGTGGTGGATTTGAACTTGCCTACCGGTAGCCATTCGATCCCACCCTCGCCATCGCCATGAGGCCATACCTCAGGAGGCATAAAAATGAGCGCGGCTGCGTCGGCAGGGTTGTCCACGCACGTGGCAATCTTGTATTTGAAGAGAAGCAGTACCCCAGCGAACAAGTTGCGCACAGCAGAAAGTGCCCGGGCGGGGTCTCCTCCATCAGCAGGCGCCCTGCGGCTGCGCTCGAAGTCCTCGGCGCCTAAGCGAATAGACGTCAGCGCATTCTCACGAAGCTTGTTTGAATCGAGTTCTGAGATGAGTCGTTTTTCCGACATGGGGGTTTCTCTTCCTACGAGCTTATCGAACAAGTGGGTAACGTTGGCCGTCGGGTGTCTGACAGTCCCAGCGAGTGCTCTGAAGCATGCATCAATCAAGGTGGCTGAAGAAGGTTGGTCTGCGATCCCAGGTTTCGAAATGATGCCTGCCGTCCCAATAAGCAACACGGCCCCGATCATCTACCGTTCGCTTCGCGCGAAAGACGGTTCCGAAGTTTTTCACCGTGAGTATCTGGTCATTCAGGACAGGTACTTCGTGACCTTCAAGACCATGGTCATCCTGCCCAGTGATCTGCTTCGGAAGGCGCATGAGTAATGCCGCATGCAGGGTCTCCCTGAGGACGAGGGCAAAGACGTTCGAAATGGTGTTGTATCTACCATGCGCATGCACAACATGATTTCCATGGCCCGCATTGACGTCACGCAGCACCGACAGCAGGTTAGCGTCGGACACCAACATTGATTTGTCCCGGACGCCCCCTCCTTGGGCTTGATGACACCACTGGGCAACGTCGGTAGACGTCTTGAGCTCCAGCACCCCGGATGACCGATGCGCAAAGGTCACTGCGCTGGGAAGGTAACGAGAAGTCGTGACAAATATTCCGCGATCAACGCCATCGTTGGCAACAACGCCCCTCAACGCTGCGACAGCTTCGAGGCCTATAGGGCGGGATGGCGAATACCGCTTGGCTTGTACATAGGCGAGGGTGTCGCCCTGCGGGCCGCGTTGAAGCAATTTGACATCGACACCTCCATCTCCCGAACCCGGGCCTACCTCCGCCTCAAAGCCCAGACTTTGGAAAATTCGATAGAGCAGGATTTCGAATTCGCGGTGATGAAGGTTATACAACCGGTCGGGGTGAGCATGGAAATACTGATACAGCTCGGCATACAGGTCGCCGAAATCCTCGACGATCAAGCTGCACACCCACTTCCAGTGAAATACTCGTCGTAGGCCCGCTGCAGTGGCTCATTGTTGGCAAAAAAACTGAAGGAGTACCCATCGTTATCGTCGTAGAAGAAAACATGCGTGTCGGCAATCTCAGCGAATTGCTCTCGCAACCTGGGCTCGTAGTCTTCGTCTAAAAGTCGTGCAAGGTCGCAGCTGCTATGCAGGATGAAGACAACGGCGTCTTTTACCTGGCTCCCCCTCGACGCGCTCCGCATAAGACTGAAAGCCGCTGTCGTGCCACAGGTCGGCCGCAATCGCCCATTCCTGTAAGGCGATTTGGGCATGCAGGATTCGCTGTTCCAATACCTTGTCCGGACTCCCCATCCAATGCTCCTTTTGAGATGTAACTGACGGGGGACTTCGGTACGCTCTTCCGACGTTCCGGAAAGACACAGGAAGCCCCGCACCAGTTCAGGGTACGAGTGAAACGGCAGCCAAGCCTGCTTCAATAGATGGCTAAATCGGACATCGAATTCGGCGTAAAGTCCACTAGGGTCACCACTGGCGGAGCCCATCCGTAAGCATGCAGTTGAACACAAGCCCCTCGCAAGCACGCAACAGAATGCAGTAGCACGCATCCAGACGATTGCATCTTATGATGACGAGGTTGTTGAGGACTGTTCACCCCAATCCAGCACACCTGCCAGACATATTTCAGGCATAAAAAAAGGGCCCAGATTATCTCTGAGCCCTTGATTTTACTGATGCGTGGCGGGAAACCAGGGATTCGAACCCTGGGAACGCTATTAACGTTCGCCGGTTTTCAAGACCGGTGCATTCAACCACTCTGCCAATTTCCCGGTTTTCATGTCGTGCGTCGCAAGCGTGCAGCTGAGAAGTACCTGAGATAAGAACTCATGGACCTGTTACAGTCGGCAGTTTTCAAGACTGCTGCCTTAAACCACTCGGCCACACCTCCGTTGTGTTGCGGGCGCCATAATACCCGAATGAAACACACTGTCAAACTCTCTTCATAACTAGCGGCAAAGCGTCTGTTATGATCTTTGCGTCTTAACATTTCAATCACCAGGAGTTGCGCCATGCGCGAACAGGATTACGCAGTGAACAACGGCGTGCAGGCCGAGCAGCTAGAGGTTAGCCGCGTCCTGCGCAATACATATGGTCTTCTGGCTATCACCCTTGCTTTCAGCGGTTTGATGGCTTTTATCGCTCAGCAGAATCACGTTCGTTACCCGAACGTATTCGTTGTGCTGATCGGTTTTTATGGCCTTTTCTTTCTTACCAATAAATTACGCGACTCGGCGTGGGGCTTGGTATCGACCTTCGCTCTGACCGGTTTCATGGGTTACCTGCTGGGCCCGATTCTCAACCGTTACCTGGGAATGCAGGGCGGTGCTGAGGTTGTCAGTTCCGCGTTTGCGATGACCGCGCTGGTATTCGGTGGTTTGTCCGCCTACGTGCTGATCACCCGCAAGGACATGAGCTTCCTCGGTGGTTTCATCACTGCTGGCTTCTTCGTCCTGCTGGGCGCGGTGCTGGCCAGCATGTTCTTCCAGATCAGCGGGCTGCAATTGGCGATCAGCGCAGGTTTCGTGCTGTTCTCCTCCGTTTGCATCCTGTTCCAGACCAGCGCCATCATCCAGGGCGGCGAACGTAACTACATCATGGCGACCATCAGCCTGTATGTATCGATCTACAACCTGTTCGTCAGCCTGTTGCAGCTGTTTGGCCTGATGGGTGGCAGCAGAAACTGATTCTCTGTTGAGCTTCAACAAAAAGCCCGCTTAGCGGGCTTTTTGCTGTCTGACTCTATTATCATTGCCCAAGATTCGTTGACTGAGCCGACCATGAAGTTCTCCATTGCCCTTTTTTCTGCGGCCCATGAGCCCTCCTCCCGCCGCGCCCTCCTGTTTGCGCAGGCGGTGCTGGCTGGCGGCCATGAGATTGTCCGGCTGTTTTTCTATCAGGAAGGCGTGCACATCGCGTCGGGCAATATCGTCACGCCTCAGGATGAGCAAGATCTGCCACGCCAATGGCGCGAGTTCGTCACCCACCATCAGCTCGACGGTGTCGTGTGCATCGCCGCCGCCTTGCGACGTGGCGTGCTTAATAAAGAAGAAGCTCAACGCTATCAGCGACCAGCAGCCAATGTCTCAGCGCCGTGGGAGTTGTCGGGGCTAGGCCAACTGCATGATGCGGTGCAGGCAGCCGACCGACTGATCTGCTTCGGAGGACCTTGAGATGCCAGCATCACTATTAATTATCAGCCGTCAGGCGCCTTGGTCCGGCCCGGGCGCGCGGGAAGCGCTGGATATCGTATTAGCGGGCGGCGCGTTCGATTTGCCCATCGGATTACTGTTTCTCGATGATGGCGTGCTGCAGCTTTTGCCCGAGCAACAGGCTGCTCAAGTGCAACAGAAGGACTTGACGGCCAATTTGAAGGCATTGTCACTGTTCGGTGTAGAGGACATTTTTGCCTGCAACGACAGCCTGGTAGAACGCGGAATTCCCCCTAAGGAGTTAAATTTGGATACGCTGCAGCTACTTCAGGCGTCAGAAATTTCCGCGATTATTGACCGTTACGACCAGGTGATAACGCTCTGATGTCGACCTTGCATGTTTTGTCTCACTCCCCTTTTGCAGACAGCCGCCTGACCAGCTGTCTGCGCGTGCTCGGCCCGGACGACGCCATCCTGCTCTGCGGTGACGCGACGTATGCCTTGCGCCCTGATTCCGCGCCGCGCCGCGCATTGGAGAAACAAATAGAGTCGCTAAAGCTGTTCGTGCTTGAAGAGGACATCCTGGCGCGTAACCTTGAGATTCCGCACGGGGTCGAAAGCGTCGATTACCCAGGGTTCGTCGCATTATCGATCTGCTTCGACAAGGTCAACACTTGGCTATGAAACAGCTGACGATTGCCGAACACAGCATTGCACTGGACAAGGATGGTTTCCTGATAGACCTGAACGACTGGTCAGAAGAGGTTGCAACAGCCTTGGCCTTGCGGGAAGAAATCACCCTCAGCCCGGAACACTGGGAGATTCTGCAACTGCTGCGGGCTTTTTATACCGAGTTCCAGCTGTCGCCCGCGACTCGCCCGCTGATCAAATACACGGCGTTGAAGCTAGGCCCTGAAAAGGGCAACAGCATGCACCTCAATCGCCTGTTCAATGGCACCCCCGCCAAACTCGCCGCTAAGCTGGCGGGCCTGCCCAAACCGACGAATTGCATATGACCGAATTTGCCCCGCTGATCACAGAAACACCTGCCGAACATCCGTTCGCCCAGTTCGTGCGCATCCTGGGCAAGGGCAAACGGGGCGCCCGCGACCTTACTCGCGTAGAAGCGCGTGAAGCCATGGGCATGCTGCTCGATGAGAAAGTCGAAGACACCCAGCTTGGCGCCTTTCTGATGCTGTTGCGGCACAAGGAAGAAAGCGCGGAGGAACTGGCAGGCTTCACCGAGGCGGTACGTGAACGCTTGCAGACCCCGGCATTGCACGTCGATATCGACTGGCCGACTTACGCCGGCAAGAAGCGCCATCTGCCGTGGTACTTGCTTGCGGCCAAGTGCCTGGCGCAAAACGGTGTGCGCGTGTTGATGCATGGTGGCGGCGCGCATACCGCAGGGCGCCTGTACAGCGAACAACTGCTAGACCTGCTGGGCATCCCGCTGTGCCGCAACTGGCAGGAGGTCGGTACGGCGCTCGAGCAACACAACCTGGCGTTCATCCCGCTAGGGGATTGGGCGCCGCAGTTGCAGCGAATGATCGACCTACGCAACATCCTCGGCCTGCGCTCCCCTATCCACTCACTGGCACGAGCCCTCAATCCTCTGGGCGCTCGTTGCGGCCTGCAAAGTATCTTCCATCCCGGTTATCAGGGCATGCACCGCGAAGCCAGTGGTTTGCTGGGTGACAACGCCATCGTGATCAAGGGCGATGGCGGTGAAGTCGAAATAAACCCGGACACCATCAGTCACCTTTACGGCACTACAGCCGGGCAAAGCTGGGATGAGGAGTGGCCTGCGCTGTCACCAAGACGCCATGTCAAACCGGCCACGCTCGACCCGACACAGTTAACGGCACTCTGGAGAGGTGAAGTCGAAGACAGCTACCCGCAGCTGGCCTTGATTTCGACCATTGCTCTGGCCTTGCGCGGCCTTGGAACCCCACGCGATGCCGCCTTCGAATTGGCTCAGCAGTACTGGGATAATCGCGACAGATCTATTTAATCGATCATAGTCGCCCATGCTTTGCACTATTCGTTCGAACCAATGCAATTAGACTGGCCTCCAATGCAAAAGAGCTTAGGAGTCAGACATGGGCCTTCTGGTCGACGGACGCTGGCATGATCAGTGGTACGAAAGCAGCAAAGACGGCGCCTTCCAGCGTGAAAACGCGCAACGCCGTCACTGGATCACCGCTGACGGCCAACCCGGCCCCAGCGGTGAAGGTGGCTTTGCAGCACACGCTGGCCGCTATCACCTCTACGTTTCCCTCGCCTGCCCATGGGCCCATCGCACACTGATTCTGCGCAAACTCAAAGGTCTGGAAAGCTTGATCGACGTGTCCGTGGTCAGTTGGCTGATGCTGGAAAATGGCTGGACCTTCGATAAACAAAAGGGCTCCAGCGGTGACAAGCTTGATGGCCTGGACTTTCTTTATCAGCGCTACACCGCCGATGACGCCGCCTACACTGGCCGCGTGACCGTGCCATTGCTGTGGGATAAACAGCAACAACGTATCGTCAGCAATGAGTCGTCCGAGATCATCCGCATGTTCAACTCGGCGTTCGATGGCCTGACCGGTGATCGCCTGGATTTCTACCCTGAACCGCTGCAACAGCAGATTGATCGATTGAATGATCGGATCTACCCAGCAGTCAATAATGGCGTTTACCGCGCAGGCTTCGCCACTTCGCAAGGCGCTTACGAGCAAGCATTCGATGGATTGTTTGCAGAACTGGATTGGCTGGAGGTGCTGCTTGGCGAGAAACGTTACCTGGCCGGTGAGTACCTGACCGAGGCCGATGTACGCCTGTTCACCACCCTCGCTCGCTTCGACGCGGTGTATTACAGCCACTTCAAATGCAACCTGCGCCGCATTGCCGATTATCCGAACCTGAGTAACTGGTTACGCGAGTTGTATCAGTGGCCGGGCATCGCTGAGACGGTGGACTTTGAGCACATCAAGGGTCACTACTATGCGAGCCACCGGACCATCAACCCGACCGGGATCGTACCTAAAGGACCAGCGCTGCACCTCCACGCCAGCCATGACCGCGAACGGCTTACAGGCCGTGGAATCTGGCACAAAACTGGAGTTTGAGGATAAGGCATGAGGTGCTGCCTTGATCACCCGTAAACCCGGATCATCAAGGCATGCACTTAAAGCAGATGCGCTAGAGCTGTCCTTGAGCGCCTTCGAACCACGCCAGTTTTTCTCGCAACTGGACCACTTCGCCGACGATCACCAGCGTTGGCGCATGCACTTCATGCTCAGCGACCAGTTGTGACAAGTTGGCCAATGTGCCAGTGAATACCCGTTGATTCGAGGTGGTGCCCTGCTGAATCAGCGCTGCAGGCGTGTCCGGGGAACGGCCATGCTGGATCAACTGTTCACAAATAATCGGCAAGCCGACCAGGCCCATGTAAAACACCAATGTCTGCGCCGGTGAGACCAGATCGCTCCAGGGAAGGTCCGTGGTGCCGTCTTTCAAATGCCCGGTAACAAAGCGCACTGATTGCGCGTAATCACGGTGGGTCAGCGGAATACCGGCATAGGCTGCGCAACCGCTGGCAGCAGTAATGCCTGGCACCACCTGAAACGGAATACCGTGGGCCGCCAGCTCTTCGATCTCTTCGCCACCACGCCCGAAGATGAACGGATCGCCGCCTTTGAGACGCAGTACACGCTTGCCTTGCTTGGCCAGAACAACCAACTGCTGATTGATCTGATCCTGCGGCAAAGCGTGATCGGCACGCTGTTTACCGACATAGACTCGCTCGGCATCGCGCCGGCAAAGTTCCAGAATCGCCGGCGCCACCAGGCGGTCGTAAAGCACCACATCGGCTTGCTGCATCAGACGTAAAGCGCGGAAGGTCAGCAAATCCGGATCGCCCGGCCCTGCGCCCACCAGATACACCTCGCCGGGTGCGCTGGGCGCCTCACCATTGATTTTAGCAATCAGCAGACGCTCGGCTTCAGCGCCCTGCCCGGCCAACTGGCGATCAGCGACAGGTCCCTGAAACACCTCTTCCCAAAATGCCCGGCGCTGCTGAACATCGGGGAACAGGTTTTTCACCTGACTGCGGAATCGCGCCGCCAAGCCGGCCAATTGGCCATACGTCGAGGGAATCCAGGTTTCAAGCTTGGCGCGAATCAACCGCGCCAGCACCGGCGCATCACCGCCACTGGACACCGCAATCACCAACGGTGAACGGTCAACGATTGCAGGGAATATAACGCTGCACAACGCAGGCGAATCCACCACGTTGACCGGCACACAACGCTGCCTGGCATCTTGCGACACCTGAGCGTTAAGCGGCTCGTCATCGGTGGCGGCGATGATCAGCACGCACCCCACAAGGTCGCCTTGGGCATAGCCACGTAAAATTAGTTCGCCGCCGCTGCGCTCCACCAACTCGCACAATTGCGCTTCTATCTCGGGCGCAACCACCCGCAATAACGCACCGGCATCAGCGAGCAAGCGTGATTTGCGCAAGGCAATTTCACCCCCGCCGACCACCAGCACGCGACTGCCACGCAGGTTATGGAACAGCGGCAGGAATTCCATTTAGCCTATAACCTCAAGCCCACCCATGTAGGGTTTGAGTACTTCAGGAACACGGATAGAACCGTCGGCCTGCTGATAGTTTTCCAATACGGCGACCAGCGCCCGACCTACAGCCAGACCGGAACCGTTCAGGGTGTGAACCAATTCTGGCTTACCGGTTTCCGGATTACGCCAGCGCGCTTGCATACGTCGCGCCTGGAAATCGCCACAGTTGGAGCACGAGGAAATTTCGCGGTATTTGTCCTGGCTTGGGATCCAGACTTCAAGGTCGTACGTCTTCACCGCACTGAAGCCCATATCACCGGTGCACAAGGCCAGTACGCGGTAAGGCAGTTCCAGCAGTTGCAGAACGCGCTCAGCGTTGCCGGTGAGTGTTTCCAGTGCCGCTTGCGACTGGCCAGGCTCTACGATCTGAACCATTTCGACTTTATCGAACTGGTGCTGACGAATCATCCCGCGTGTATCGCGACCCGATGCACCGGCCTCGCTGCGAAAGCATGGGGTATGCGCAACAAACTTCAGCGGTAATTGCTTTGGATCGAGAATTTCGCCAGCAACGATATTGGTCAGCGACACTTCCGCAGTCGGGATCAAGTACAGATCCGCCTCGCCTTCGCGAGTGATCTTGAACAGGTCTTCCTCGAACTTCGGCAACTGGCCTGTGCCCTGCAACGCGGGTGCCTGTACCAGGTACGGGGTGTAAGCCTCTTCGTAGCCGTGATCGGTGACGTGCAGGTTGATCATGAACTGCGCCAATGCACGATGCATGCGAGCAATAGGGCCCCGCAACAACGCGAAGCGGGCGCCAGACAACTTGGCGGCGGTTTCGAAATCCAGCCAGCCGTACTTTTCGCCAAGCTCGACGTGGTCCTTGACCTCGAAGTCAAACACGGTAGGTGTGCCCCAACGACGAACTTCAACGTTGTCGTCTTCATCCGCGCCGACTGGAACCGATTCGTGTGGCAGGTTCGGCATGCTCAGCAGCATCCCGTCCAGCTCGGCCTGAATATTATCCAGTTCGACTTTACCGGTGCTCAGTTCGTCAGCCATACGCTCGACGTCGGCCATCAACGGCGCGATGTCTTCGCCGCGCTGCTTGGCCTGACCGATGGATTTGGAGCGGGCATTACGCTCGGCCTGCAACTGTTCTGTGCGGGTCTGGACGGTCTTGCGCTGGTTTTCCAGCGCTTCGATGCGGGCCACGTCCAGGGTAAAACCACGGGACGCCAGGCGATCCGCTACGTCCTGAAGTTGGGTACGTAACAGTTTGGAATCGAGCATATCGTTCTCTCGTCTATCAAAGTTTGGTCAAGGACAGGCCAGCCCACGTCGCGAGCAGCCCGCCGAATACGGTGATTGCCGCGTAGCCCAGTGCCAGCGGCACCTGCCCGCTTTCCAGCAAGCGCAGCGTATCCAGTGAAAAAGATGAAAATGTCGTCAGGCCACCCAAAAAACCTACCATCAGGCCTGCACGAAGCTCGATCGGTACTTCGGGACGCAACAGGAACAGTCCGTACAGATAACCAATCAGCAAGCAGCCGACGATGTTAACGGCCAATGTTGCGGTGTAGAAGTGTCGCGGCCAGTTCGCCGAGATCCAGCTGGCGGTGGCGAAGCGCAATAATGTACCAGCGATACCCCCGGCGGATACTGCAAGAATCAATCGAATCACTACTTTCTCCGCTTACGTGGGCTTGCTTTGTCCAGTGCCGCCAGGTGATTAAGCTTTTCTCCGATCTTCAGCTCAAGGCCACGCGGTACCGGCTGGTAGTACTGGCGCGGCTCAAGATCGTCCGGAAAGTAGTCTTCGCCAGCGGCATAAGCGTCGGGCTCATCGTGGGCGTAACGGTATTCTTCGCCATAGCCCAGCTGCTTCATCAGCTTGGTCGGCGCATTACGCAGGTGCAGCGGAACCTCCAGCGAACCATGTTCGGTCGCTTCGCGCATCGCTGCCTTGAAGCCCATGTACACGGCGTTACTTTTTGGCGCGCAGGCCAGATAAACGATGGCCTGTGCCACCGCCAGCTCACCCTCGGGGCTGCCCAGACGCTCCTGCACATCCCACGCCGACAGGCATAACGTAAGCGCCCGAGGGTCAGCATTGCCGATGTCTTCACTGGCCATGCGCACAACACGGCGCGCCAGGTACAACGGATCGCAACCGCCATCGATCATCCGCGCGAACCAGTACAACGCCGCGTCAGGGTTGGAACCGCGAATCGACTTATGCAGCGCTGAAATCTGATCGTAAAACGCTTCGCCGCCCTTATCGAACCGACGACGACTGTCGCCAAGCAGGCTTTGCAGCAGCTCGACACTGATCTCGGTGCCATCTTCGGCGAGGTCGGAAGCGTTCTCCAGCAGGTTGAGCAAACGCCGGCCGTCACCATCAGCCGCAGCCAGGAGCATCTTGAAGCCTTCGTCGCTCAGGCTCAGTTGATGTTTGCCCAGACCACGCTCTTCCGTCAGTGCACGCTGCACCAGTTTGTACAACGCCGCTTCGTCGAGGCTTTTCAGGACATAAACCCGCGCACGGGAAAGCAAGGCGTTGTTCAGTTCAAAAGACGGATTCTCAGTGGTCGCGCCGATAAAAATCAGAGTGCCGTCTTCTACGTAAGGCAGGAAGGCGTCCTGCTGCGACTTGTTGAAACGATGCACTTCGTCGACGAACAGAATGGTTCGGCGACCGTATTGCCCCGCCTGCTGCTTGGCAATCTCGACGGCTTGACGGATTTCCTTGACCCCGGCCAACACTGCCGAGACCGTTTCGAAATGCGCATCCGAGACTTTCGCCAACAGCCGTGCCAGCGTGGTTTTACCCACGCCCGGCGGCCCCCAGAAGATCATCGAATGCAAAGCGCCCTGCTCAAGCGCCTCACGCAGAGGCTTGCCATGAGCGAGCAGGTGTTCCTGACCGACGTATTCATCCAGATTGGCCGCACGCAAGCGCGCGGCCAAGGGCTGAGCTATCGGATCGCTACGAAACAAGTCCATGGGCCGCGGTTAAAACCTCTTATTCCTGAATGACATCAGCGCCTTTCGGGATATTGAATTTGAATTTGCCGGCAACAATCGGCTCGTTGGCTTTCACGCCCGTGAACAGGATATTGGTGCGCTGGCCGACGCTGTCAATCAACTGCATGTCATTGATGACGCCATTGCGAAAAGACAGCCGCAGGCTGTCGAACAGTGTGTCCTTGGTCTTGGGTTTGAGCACAAAGTCGATCACGCCGCCGGCTTCCTTCGCGCTGATGTCAAAGCTTTCGCTGATCTTGGACACATCACCGGACAACAGCAATGCAGGGGTCTGGGTCAGCCGCTGGTCGAGGGTCTTGATTGTCACCTGTTCCAGATCCGGGTCCCACAACGAGACTTTTTTCCCGTCGGATACCATCAACTGTTCCTGAGGCGCGTCTGTATGCCAATAGAACAGGCCTGGACGCTGCAACGCCATGTCACCGGCTGTTTCCTGCAATTGGGTACCGCCGCCGTCCAGTGTCAATTGAGAAAACCGGGCGGTCAGGGTTTGTGATTTTTCAAGCAACTGAGTGAGTCGCGCGACATCTTTGCTATCGGCATAGGCCGGGATAGCGGAAAAAGCCAGTGCAGATACCAACAGCATGCGGATAAGACGCATGGGAGTCCTCATTGAATTCAGTGGAGCCCAGACAGCGCACTGTCGCGCTGTCTGGGTTAGTCGCGCATTGGGCTCGGTGCGATGACCTCACGCGAGCCGTTGGTGTTCATGGACGTCACAACGCCCGCCATTTCCATTGCTTCGATCATTCGGGCGGCGCGGTTGTAACCGATCTTCAGCTTGCGCTGCACCGCGGAAATGGAAGCGCGGCGGCTTTCCAGGACGAAACGTACCGCTTCGTCATACAGAGCATCGCTTTCGCTGTCATCCGAGCCTTCGCTGCCGCCATCAAAGCCACTACCGGGCTCTTCAACGCCCGCAAGGATGTCTTCGTTGTAGTCAGGTGAGCCACGCAACTTCCAGGCCTCCACGACGCGGTGGACCTCTTCGTCAGACACAAAAGCACCATGGACACGAATGGGCAGACTGGTACCCGGCGGCATGTACAGCATGTCACCGTGACCGAGCAGTTGTTCGGCGCCGCCCTGATCGATGATGGTCCGCGAATCGATCTTGCTCGATACCTGAAACGCCATGCGAGTAGGAATGTTGGCCTTGATCAAACCAGTGATCACGTCCACCGATGGCCGCTGGGTCGCGAGAATCAAGTGAATACCAGCTGCCCGGGCTTTCTGGGCGATTCGGGCGATCAGCTCTTCGACCTTTTTGCCGACGATCATCATCATGTCGGCGAATTCGTCGACCACTACCACGATGGTCGGCAATTTGGTCAGCAGCGGCGCTATGTCGTGCATGCTTTCGCGTTTGTACAACGGATCTTCGAGCGGCGTGCCGGCGTCTTGAGCTTCTTTGACCTTGTGATTGAAACCCGACAGGTTACGCACCCCCATCTTCGCCATCAGTTTGTAACGCCGCTCCATCTCGGCGACGCTCCAGCGCAGGGCGTTGGCCGCGTCCTTCATGTCGGTGACGACAGGGCACAGCAGATGCGGAATGCCTTCGTAGATCGACAGCTCAAGCATTTTCGGGTCGATCATGATCAGTTTGGCGTCTTCCGGCCCCGACTTGAACAGGATCGACAGGATCATCGCGTTGACCCCCACCGACTTACCGGAACCGGTAGTACCGGCCACCAGCAGGTGCGGCATCTTCGCCAAGTCGGTAATCACCGGCCTGCCGCCAATGTCATGCCCCAGGGCCAGAGTGACCGGGGACTTGGCGTCATCGAATTCCGGAGTGGACAACACCTCGGAGAAGCGCACGATCTGCCGGTCTTCGTTAGGAATCTCGATGCCGACGGTGGTCTTGCCCGGGATGACTTCAACCACACGCACACTGGTCACGGCCAGCGAACGCGCCAGATCCTTGGCCAGGTTGGAGATTCGACTGACCTTGACCCCGGCGGCGGGCTGAATTTCGTAGCGCGTGATCACCGGTCCCGGATGAATGGAGTCAACGGTGACTTCCACACCAAACTCTTTGAGTTTGATTTCCAGAAGATGACCGACGGCAGCCAGCGATTCGGGGGAGTAGTTGAGCTTTTTCTTCTCTGCCGGATCAAGGATCGAAATCGGCGGCAAGGTACCTTCCACCGCGCTGTCGATGAACAATGGCGCCTGTTTCTCTTTCTGCACGCGCTTGCTCGGCTCCACCACTTTGGCCGGCGCCGGAGCAATCACCGCGGGTACGTGATTTGCGCGCTCGGTCATGTGTTTGCTGAGGGCTTGTTCGCGCTCGATCAAACGCTCTTTGGCCTTGGCCTGCTCCCGGCGATCAGGGGCGACAGGCGCCACCACTTCACTGACACGGGTATCAACCTCACGCAGTTGCGCAACCATCTGCTTGCGCTCGCCACGGGCCGTCCACCAGCGATTGGCCGCGCCCTGAAACAACTCGAACAGGTCAAGCGTGATCTTGCCGGTGACATCCATCACCTTGAACCACGAAAGATCGGTAAAAACCGTCAGGCCAAACAGAAACAGCGCAATGAACATCAGGGTGCTGCCCTGGATATTCAACGCGTTTTTTGCCAGATCGCCCAGACTTTCGCCCAGCGCACCACCGGCCGATGCTGGCAGGCCCGCAGTGAAGTGAAAGTGAATATGGGCCAAGGCCGCACCAGACAATACCAGGAAGACCAGGCCGATCAGGCGCCAGGAGAACAACCAACCGCTCCACTGCCACGGCTCATGACGCTGACGAAAGATTTGATACGTCTTGACCGCCAACAACAGCGGGAAGATGTACGCAAAATAACCCAACACCATGAACAATATGTCAGCCGAGAATGCGCCAGCGCGCCCCGCAGCATTCTGCACCTGCCGGGCACTACTGGTATGGCTCCAACCGGGGTCGGCCTGATCGTAGGTCAATAACGCCATCATCAGATACAGGCACAGGGCGCCGATAGCGATCAGCGCACCTTCCTTGAGCCGGTAGTGCAACTGTTGACGCCAGAGCGGAATGGAACTGGATGCTACGGTGGATTTCTTCAAAACGCTTCTTTTCCTGCGCCTTAGCGCGAACATCTGATGATTGACTACGAAATACTGCTGTCTAGCGTTCGGTAAAAATGAAACAAATGGATACGCTTATCTACAACCCGGCTAATCACTTGAAAAAACACCAATAAGGGCGGCATTGTACGGGTTTGCACCGCCGTTGCCACGCTAGTCTGGCTTGCGTGTAGCATATCTTCAAGCGCCGGACGAACGACTCAATTTGAGCATGCATTGTCTTTCGTGACAAAGGCTTATGGAGTGTTGTTATGAACGACATCAAACATCCGGATCCTGCCGTGTCGCACACCCAAGCCATTGATTGCATCGTTTGGCTACACACATCGGCCTCAGGTTTCGTCAACGGGACCGTCTACGACCACACCGACGCCATAGAGTTGCAGCCGTCGAGTGTACCGCCCTCCCCCTTCGATAAGTCTTGATACCATGCTGACCTGGTTACAACGTAACGACCTGACCTTTCCTCCACTGGAAAAAGCCATGCGTGAGCCGAACGGCTTGCTGGCCGCAGGCGGTGATCTATCCGCCGACCGCTTGATTCAGGCTTATCGTCATGGCTGCTTTCCCTGGTTTCAGGAGGGACAGCCGATCCTGTGGTGGTCACCAGATCCGCGCACGGTATTATTTCCCGAGGAACTGCACATTTCTCGCAGTTTGGGCAAAGTGTTGCGCCAGGGGCGCTACCAGGTGACCTTTGATCAGGATTTCACAGCCGTCATTCAAGCGTGCGCCGCGCCGCGCGATTACGCCGATGGCACCTGGATCACCGACTCGATGCAATCGGCCTACCTTGAACTGCATCGACGCGGCTATGCCCACAGCGTGGAGGTTTGGGAGCAGGATGCCTTGGTCGGAGGCCTTTATGGCCTGGCAATAGGCCAGTTGTTTTTTGGCGAGTCCATGTTCAGTCGGGCGGACAACGCCTCGAAAGTCGGCTTTGCCACGCTGGTCGAGCGCCTGAAGGCGTGGGGTTTCGTACTGATCGACTGCCAGATGCCAACCGAACATCTGCACAGCTTCGGCGCCAGAGCGATTACCCGCACCACATTTGCCGACTACCTTCGCCAGCACCTGGATCAACCTAATATCGCCGACTGGCTGCCTAGGCGAGTTTCATAGCCTGACATACACTCTTAACTAGAGATTTTATCCGAGGGTTGATCATGACAGAGCTGGCGCGGCTTAAGTTTTATGCCACTCAACCCCATTCCTGCAGCTATTTGCCTGAGGAACAAGCGACGACGCTGTTTCTGGACCCTAGCCAGCCGATGGATGTTCAGGTGTACGCCGATCTTTCCGACATGGGTTTTCGCCGCAGCGGAGACCATCTTTACCGGCCTCACTGCCAGAATTGCAGCGCGTGCGTTCCTGCTCGCATTCCTGTGGGACTGTTTGTTCCAGATCGTCAGCAAAAGCGCATTTTCAAGCGCAATGCCGATCTGCAGGTGACCCCGACTCAGCCACGATTCAGCGAAGAGTACTTCGACCTGTATCAGCGCTATATCGAGCAGCGGCATGCTGATGGCGACATGTACCCCCCTAGTCGTGACCAGTTTTCAACATTTCTGGTACGCGACCTGCCTTTCTCGACATTCTACGAATTTCGCCTCGACGAACGCCTCTTGGCAGTCGCCGTTACTGACCTTTTACCCACCGGCCTTTCGGCGGTTTATACATTCTATGAACCAGGCGAAGAGCGCCGCAGTCTGGGCCGCTACGCGATTCTCTGGCAGATCGCCGAGGCGGCCAGATTGCAGCTCCATGCGGTCTACCTGGGCTACTGGATAAAGAACTGTAAAAAGATGAATTACAAAACCCAATATCGGCCCATTGAGCTGCTTACGAACCAGAGATGGGTCACTCTTTATTGAAGCGCTTGGCTTAACCCCTATTTTTCGGGCACAATGCACGCCGCTTTTGCCTGGAGCAGTTGCACCAGGCCACTCATCGGATACCGAGGCCTTTTACTACATGGCGAAAGAAGAAGCTTTTGAACTGGAAGGCACGGTCGTCGACACCCTGCCCAACACCATGTTCCGTGTGGAGTTGGAAAATGGGCACATTGTCACCGCGCATATTTCCGGCAAAATGCGTAAGAATTACATCCGTATTCTTACCGGCGACAAGGTCCGCGTCGAGTTGACGCCCTACGACTTGAGCAAAGGGCGTATCACTTACCGCGCCCGCTAACAGGTCTTAACAAAAACGCCCGGCCTGTGCCGGGCGTTTTTGTGTGAGCGGGATTTGGCTTCCCGCACTGTCGCGCAACACAGATTTCGCCCATGAAAAGCCCCGTACCACCCGATCAAAGGTGAGATACAGGGCTTTTTGGTTTTGGCTTAAGCCATTTCTGCCGTTGTTTCGAAGTCGAAGGTCATTTCTCCGTCCTTGACGTCGATATGCACCACGCCACCGTGCTCGGCCAACTCACCGAAGAGAATCTCTTCAGCCAGCGGACGCTTGATCTTGTCTTGGATCAAACGAGCCATGGGTCTTGCACCCATCTGCGCATCGTAGCCACTTTCAGCCAACCAGGTTCTGGCGGCGTCAGTCACTTCAAGCAGCACACGCTTGTCTTCCAGCTGCGCCTGCAGTTCGGTAAGGAACTTGTCCACCACACTTTTGATGACCTCATGATTGAGGCGACCAAACTGGATAATGGTGTCCAGACGGTTACGGAATTCCGGCGTGAAACTTTTCTTGATCACTTCCATTGCATCGGAAGAGTGATCCTGATGCGTGAAGCCAATCGAGGCACGCGCAGCAGTTTCTGCGCCAGCGTTGGTGGTCATGATCACGATCACGTTGCGGAAGTCCGCCTTGCGCCCGTTGTTATCAGTCAGCGTACCGTGGTCCATGACCTGCAGCAGCAGGTTGAAGACTTCCGGATGCGCCTTCTCGATTTCATCGAGCAGCAGTACGCAATGCGGCTGCTTGGTAATCGCCTCGGTCAGCAAACCACCCTGATCGAAGCCAACATAACCCGGCGGTGCACCGATCAAGCGCGAAACGGTATGACGCTCCATGTACTCGGACATATCGAAACGCACAAGTTCAATGCCCAAGGCTTTGGCCAACTGCCTAGCCGCTTCGGTCTTGCCGACCCCCGTAGGACCTGCAAACAGGAACGAACCGACCGGTTTATCCGGCGATTTCAGACCGGCGCGCGACAACTTGATCGCGGTCGACAGCGAATCAATCGCTGCATCCTGACCAAACACGGTCATTTTGAGGTCGCGCTCAAGATTACGCAGCAGTTCCTTGTCGGAGCTGTTGACATGCTTAGGCGGAATACGCGCAATCTTGGCAACGATATCTTCAACCTGAGCCACTTCGATACGCTTCACGCGCTTCTCGATGGGCTGCAAGCGCTGATAAGCCCCGGCTTCGTCGATAACATCAATGGCCTTGTCCGGCATGTGCCGATCATTGATGTAGCGCGATGCTAGCTCGGCAGCGGCGCGCAATGCCTCGTCGCTATACTCGATACCATGATGCTGCTCGAAACGCCCCTTGAGCCCTCTCAGGATGCCAATGGTGTCTTCCACGGACGGTTCGGACACATCAACCTTCTGGAAACGCCGCGCCAAAGCCCGATCTTTTTCGAAGATCCCGCGAAATTCCTGGAACGTTGTCGAGCCGATGCAGCGGATATCCCCCGAAGACAGCAGCGGCTTGAGCAGATTCGATGCATCCATCACACCACCAGAAGCAGCACCTGCGCCGATGATGGTATGAATTTCGTCAATGAACAAAATCGCCTGCGGACGCTTTTTCAGCTCATTGAGCAACGCTTTGAAGCGCTTCTCGAAGTCGCCACGGTATTTGGTCCCGGCCAAGAGCGCACCCAGGTCGAGGGAATACACCACGCTATTGGCGAGCAGGTCAGGCACTTGATTGTCGACGATACGCTTAGCCAGACCTTCGGCGATGGCGGTTTTACCCACCCCGGCCTCACCGACAAGCAGCGGGTTGTTTTTGCGACGACGCGCCAGAATCTGCGCCACACGCTCGACTTCCATCTCACGTCCGACCAATGGATCAATCCGGCCCTGACGCGCCAATTCATTCAGGTTGCTGGCGTAGGCATCCAGAGGATTGCCTGAAGAAGAAGACTCGCCGCCCTCGTCATCCTGCATATCTTGCTCACCTTCCGAGTGATCGCCATGCCCTGGCACTTTGGAAATACCATGAGCGATGTAATTGACGACATCAATCCGTGCAACGCTCTGCTGTTTGAGCAGAAACACTGCCTGGCTTTCCTGCTCGCTGAAAATGGCAACCAGAACGTTAGCGCCAGTGACTTCACGCTTGCCCGAGCTTTGGACGTGAAAGACAGCACGTTGCAGTACCCGCTGAAAGCCCAGGGTCGGCTGGGTTTCGCGATCCTCGTCATGGACAGGAATCAACGGTGTCGTGGAGTCGATGAACTCCTGCAGATCATGCTTGAGTTTGTCGAGGTTTGCGCCACAAGCGCGCAAGACGGTCGCGGCAGCCTCATTATCCAAAAGAGCCAGCAAGAGATGTTCAACCGTCATGAATTCATGACGCTTGGAACGTGCCTCCTTGAAGGCAAGATTGAGGGTGACTTCGAGCTCACGGTTCAACATAGCTTCACCTCATACCCAAGTGGTCGGCGTTAACCGTCCTTCTCGATCTCACAGAGTAGCGGATGCTGGCTTTCCCTGGCGTATTGGTTGACCTGCATTGCCTTGGTCTCGGCGATATCGCGGGTAAACAATCCACATACTGCCCGTCCCTCTGTATGGACGGCCAGCATGACCTTGGTCGCCAGCTCGCGATTCAGGTTAAAAAACACCTCGAGCACTTCGACGACGAAATCCATCGGTGTGTAATCATCATTAAATATAACCACCTTGTACATCGGTGGCGCCTGCAGTGCTGGCTTGGCCTCCTGTAGCACCACTCCAGCAGCACCATCCTCGTGTGTCGGACGGTCCTGATTGAATGTTAGTCGAATCTGGCTGAATGCATGCATGGAAAGAAAGGTTCGTAGGTGGGCGGGTTCAGTAATTAGTCGCAGTCTGACCGGTTTTCAAGTGGACCGCCGCATGACCTTGACTATCGGCAAAACGGTGTTACAAAGAATAGAACCCACATTGGGTAAAAAGGGTCCGTGCAGTCAACCAAATTTTTTTCGGTCCGGCGGATGAGGTGGATCATACTCCAGACGGAGTCCTTTGCAGAGGGATGTGAGCATGGCAAGCAGTAACCCCAAGCGCGGCAAGGTTAAGTGGTTCAACAACGCAAAAGGCTACGGATTCATTATTGAAGACGGCCAGAGCGAGGATTTGTTCGCCCATTACTCGGCGATAAAGATGGACGGCTACAAGACCTTGAAAGCAGGTCAGGCCGTTAATTTTGACATCATTCAGGGGCCCAAAGGTTTGCACGCTGTAGAGATTGCAGCTGCGAGCGAGACCCAAACCTCCTCCCCTGTCGACGTTCCAAATCTGACCCATCAACCGCTGGATGTAACTGCCTGATTCGTCAGCAATCAGGCCGCTAAACCAAAAACCAGCCGAAAAAAAACCGGCCAGTTCAAGTTAATTGAACTGGCCGGTTTTGCTTAGCGCCGATCAGCTCACATGTGAGAGATCAGGGCATCGCCGAACGCAGAAGAAGACAGCAGTTTAGCGCCATCCATCAGACGTTCGAAGTCATAGGTCACTGTCTTGGCCGAGATTGCGCCGTTGGTGCCTTTGATGATCAGGTCAGCAGCTTCGACCCAACCCATGTGGCGCAGCATCATTTCAGCAGACAGGATCAACGAACCTGGGTTCACCTGATCTTTGCCAGCGTACTTCGGTGCAGTACCGTGGGTCGCTTCGAACATCGCAATGGTGTCGGACAGGTTAGCGCCCGGAGCGATGCCGATACCGCCAACTTCAGCAGCCAGTGCGTCGGACAGGTAGTCACCGTTGAGGTTCAGGGTCGCGATCACGTCGTATTCGGCCGGGCGCAGCAGGATCTGCTGAAGCATGGCGTCGGCGATGGCGTCTTTAACGATAACGTTCTTGCCGGTTTTAGGGTTCTTGAACTGCATCCAAGGACCGCCGTCAAGCAAGGTAGCGCCGAATTCTTCAGCAGCCACTTCGTAGGCCCATTCTTTGAAGGCACCTTCGGTGAACTTCATGATGTTGCCTTTGTGCACAATGGTCAGCGAGTCACGGTCGTTGTCGACGATGTACTGCAGAGCCTTGCGTACCAGACGCTTGGTGCCTTCCAGAGAAACCGGCTTGATGCCGATACCGCAGTTTTGATCAAAGCGGATCTTGGTAACACCCATTTCCTCTTTGAGGAACTTGATGATCTTGATCGCTTCCGGCGAACCGGCTTTCCACTCGATGCCAGCATAAATATCTTCGGAGTTTTCACGGAAGATAGTCATGTCGACGTCGCCTGGCTTCTTGACCGGGCTAGGCACGCCTTCGAACCAACGCACTGGGCGCAGGCAGACGTACAGGTCCAACTGCTGACGCATGGCAACGTTCAGGGAACGAATGCCGCCGCCGACTGGAGTGGTCAGCGGGCCCTTGATAGAAACGACGTAGTCTTTAACAGCGTCCAGGGTTTCCTGAGGCAGCCAGGTATCCTGATCGTAGACTTGAGTGGCCTTCTCGCCAGCGTAGACTTCCATCCAGGAGATTTTGCGCTCGCCGCCGTAAGCCTTTTTAACTGCAGCATCAACAACTTTCATCATGACCGGGCTGATGTCGACGCCGATACCATCACCTTCAATGAAAGGGATGATCGGGTTGTTCGGCACATTAAGAGAATGGTCTGCGTTGACGGTGATTTTGTCGCCGACTGCTGGAACCTGAATCTTCTGGTATCCCATGCTGGACTCCGTTTCTTTCGTGGTCTGACATCTGCTGCGCGGATAGCGCAACGGATGGATATTTGGGTCGCGAAAAGGCGCATCATTCTTGTAGCTTTTCTACAGAAAGTCACGCACTTTTCCATCGTCCGATGTCACCCTCACCTGCTACAACCCCCTGAATGCAGGGCATGTAGCCACACTACAAAGCGACTACATCGCTGCTTTGGATGAGCTGACATCACTCCAGAACCAAACGTCGGTTCGCTGAAAAACAGGGCGAACAGCTATTATGGCTCCTCTCGCGGCCAAGCGACGCCGCTTAATTAAAGGAGATCCACCTTTCATGCGTTTTATTCCGCACGTGACCGTGGCAACCGTCATCGAAGACGAGGGCCGTTTCCTGATGGTCGAGGAAGTCGCTGAGGGCCGAGCCGTATTTAATCAGCCTGCCGGGCATTTGGAAGCCGACGAAAGTCTGATCCAGGCCGCTCTACGCGAAACACTGGAAGAAACCGGCTGGGATGTGGAGCTGACCGGCGTGATCGGCATCTACCTGTACACCGCCCCCAGCAACGGCGTGACTTACCAACGCGTCTGCTTCGCCGGCAAGCCATTGCACCAACGACCCGATTACACGCTCGACGAGGGCATCATTGGACCACGCTGGCTCACTCGAGAAGCGCTTATGGAGCAGCGCGACCGCTGGCGCAGCGAACTGGTGATGCGCTGCATCGACGATTATTTGACCGGCGAACGCTTCGGTTTAGGCTTACTGCGTGAGACTGCTTGATCACGGCCTGTTAGAATTGCGTCCTTTTTGAAGCCACCCATTGAATTCCTATGCGTGATCCAGCCCCCCACGATCCAGCTCCTCATGATCCAGAAAGGACCCGCGTCATTGTCGGTATGTCCGGCGGCGTGGACTCTTCCGTCTCTGCCCTCCTGCTGATTGAGCAGGGCTATCAGGTGGAAGGCCTGTTCATGAAGAACTGGGAGGAAGACGACGGAACCGACTATTGCACCGCCCGCGAAGACCTGGCCGATGCGCAGGCCGTGTGCGACAAAATCGGCATCAAACTGCACACCGCCAACTTTGCCGCCGAGTACTGGGACAACGTGTTCGAGCATTTCCTGGCTGAATACAAAGCCGGACGTACGCCCAACCCGGACATCCTTTGCAACCGCGAGATCAAGTTCAAGGCATTTCTCGATTACGCCATGATGCTCGGCGCAGACCTGATCGCTACAGGCCATTACGTCCGTCGTCGCGACATCGACGGCCGCACCGAACTGCTCAAAGGCCTGGACCCGAACAAGGACCAGAGTTACTTCCTGCATGCTGTGGGCGGCGAGCAGATCGCCAAGACCCTGTTCCCGGTCGGCGAGCTGGAAAAACCTGCCGTGCGCGCCATCGCGGAAAAACACGAACTGGCCACAGCAAAGAAAAAAGACTCCACCGGCATCTGCTTCATCGGTGAGCGTCGTTTCAGCGACTTTCTCAAGCAGTACCTGCCCGCCCAGCCCGGCGAGATCAAGACGACCGAAGGCGAAGTCATCGGCCACCATCATGGACTGATGTATCACACCATCGGCCAGCGCCAAGGGCTCGGCATCGGCGGTTTGAAAGACGCGAGCGACGACCCGTGGTACGTACTGGCCAAGGACCTGGAAAACAACGAGCTGATCGTCGGTCAGGGCAATGATCATCCGTGGCTGTTCTCCCAGGCACTGACGGCGTCGGAAATTTATTGGGTCAACCCGATCGATCTGAGCACCCCACGTCAACTGACCGCTAAAGTGCGTTATCGCCAAAGCGACCAGAAATGCACGCTTGAACAGACAGCCACCGGCTACCGCGTCACGTTCGAAGAACCCCAGCGCGCAGTCACACCAGGCCAGTCCGTGGTGTTTTACGAGGGCGAAATCTGCCTGGGAGGCGGCGTCATCGAAGTGGCCGAGCCTTGGCACAGCAAGGACAAGCGCTGATGACTCCGATGCAAGAGCAACTGGTCGCCTTGGGCGGTGTATTCCAGGCGGCCGTGCTGGTCGACAAGATTGCCAAAACTGGCCAGGTCAGTGAAGCGGCGCTCGGCTGCATGCTGGGTAGCCTGCTGGTCATGGACCCCAAAGACACACTGGAAGTCTACGGCGGTGACGACCTGAACCTGCGCGAGGGTTATCGTTCGTTGGTCAGCGCACTGGAAAGGGACCCGACCAGCCTGCAACGCGAACCACTGCGTTATGCCCTGTCGATGCTGGGCCTGGAGCGGCAATTGGCCAAGCGTGACGACCTGCTAGAAGTAATCGGCAAACGCTTGCCGCAGATCAAGTCCCAGGTTGAGCATTTCGGCCTGGTTCACGACAACGTAATTGCCGCGAGCGGCGCGCTTTATCAGGACACACTGAGCACATTGCGCCAACGAATTCAGGTTCATGGCGACATGCGTAATCTGCAACAACCCAACAATGCGTCGAAAATTCGCGCCCTGCTGCTGGCCGGTATTCGCTCCGCGCGATTATGGCGACAGCTGGGCGGTCATC
Source organism: Pseudomonas sp. 10C3 (assembly GCF_036346185.1). Lineage (NCBI taxonomy): Bacteria > Pseudomonadati > Pseudomonadota > Gammaproteobacteria > Pseudomonadales > Pseudomonadaceae > Pseudomonas > Pseudomonas sp. 10C3. The sequence continues at coordinate 29,115 of NZ_JASJVE010000033.1, forward strand.
GCTGGCAATTGGTCATCAGCCGTCGCAAGCTACTCAAAGAGCTTTACCCGATGTTGCGCGGCTGATTCGCAACGCTGTACGGCTACCCCTTGAACACCGACACTATTAACTATTGCGCGCTCTACGCTGGTCAGTCCGAACAGAACTGACCAGCATTTCATGTATGATATGCGCCCCTTTTCGTTGCCCGACTGTCCGAGAGCACCCCATGCAGCTTTCTTCGCTCACTGCGGTTTCCCCTGTTGACGGCCGCTACGCCGGCAGAACCCAGGCCCTGCGCCCGATTTTCAGTGAATACGGCTTGATCCGTTTTCGCGTCATGGTTGAAGTACGCTGGCTTCAGCGCCTGGCTGCTCATCCGCAAATCACTGAAGTTCCGGCCTTTTCGGCTGAAGCCAACGCGATCCTCAATACGCTGGCCGAGGACTTCTCCACCGTCCACGCCGAACGCGTCAAAGAGATCGAGCGCACCACCAATCACGACGTCAAGGCCATTGAGTACCTGCTCAAGGAACAGGCCGCCAAGCTGCCTGAGCTGGCCAATGTCAGTGAGTTCATCCACTTTGCCTGTACCAGTGAAGACATCAACAACCTGTCCCACGCGCTGATGCTGCGCGAAGGTCGCGACGGTGTGTTGCTGCCACTGATGCGCCAGATCGCCGAATCCATTCGCGAGCTGGCCGTACGCTTCGCTGACGTACCGATGTTGTCGCGCACCCACGGCCAACCAGCATCTCCGACCACTCTGGGCAAAGAGCTGGCAAACGTGGTCTATCGCCTGGAGCGCCAGATCGCTCAGGTGGCTGCTGTTCCGCTGCTGGGCAAGATCAACGGCGCAGTCGGCAACTACAACGCGCACATCTCGGCTTACCCGGACATCGACTGGGAAGAGAACGCACGCGCGTTCATCGAAGACGAGCTGGGTTTGGGCTTCAACCCCTACACCACGCAGATCGAACCGCACGACTACATCGCCGAGCTGTTTGACGCGATCGCTCGTTTCAATACCATCCTGATCGACTTCGACCGCGACATATGGGGCTATATCTCCCTGGGGTATTTCAAGCAGCGCACCATCGCTGGCGAAATCGGCTCATCGACCATGCCGCACAAGGTCAACCCTATCGACTTCGAAAACTCCGAAGGCAATCTGGGTATCGCCAACGCTCTGTTTCAGCACCTGGCCAGCAAGTTGCCGATTTCCCGCTGGCAGCGCGACCTGACCGACTCCACCGTTTTGCGTAACCTGGGCGTGGGCTTCGCCCATAGCATCATCGCGTATGAAGCCAGCCTTAAAGGCATCAGCAAACTGGAACTCAACGCGCAAAAAATCGCCGCCGAACTGGATGCGTGCTGGGAAGTGCTGGCCGAACCGATTCAAACGGTCATGCGTCGCTACAACATCGAGAACCCGTACGAAAAGCTGAAAGAGCTGACGCGGGGCAAGGGCATCAGCGCTGAAGCACTGCAAACTTTCATCGACGACCTGGAAATGCCTGCGCAAGCCAAGGCTGAGCTGAAAAAGCTCACCCCGGCCAATTACATCGGCAATGCCGTGGCTCAAGCCAAGCGCATTTGACCCGCAACAACTTTTGCACACGCCCGGCTGTGCCGGGCGTTTTCATTTCAAGGGCTTACAAATGAATCCTGATATTCCTCTTCAACTTCTGGGCGGCATCAGCGCGCGTGAATTCCTGCGTGACTACTGGCAGAAAAAACCGCTCCTGATCCGTCAGGCGCTGCCGGACTTCCAGAGCCCGATCGACGCCGACGAACTGGCCGGCCTCGCCCTGGAAGAAGAGGTTGAGTCCCGTATAGTTCTCGAGAATGGCGAGCGCCCTTGGGAACTGCGTCGCGGTCCGTTTACCGAAGACGAGTTCAGCAAGCTGCCAGAACGCGACTGGACCCTGCTGGTGCAAGCGGTTGATCAGTTCGTACCCGAAGTCAGTGAGCTGCTGGAGAACTTCCGATTCCTGCCCAGCTGGCGCATCGACGACGTCATGATCAGCTTCGCCGTGCCAGGCGGAAGCGTTGGCCCGCACTTTGATAACTACGATGTGTTTCTGCTGCAGGGCCAGGGCAAACGCCACTGGCAGATAGGCCAAATGTGCGATTCCGAGACCCCACTGCTGAAACACGCAGACCTGCGCATCCTCTCGGGCTTCGAAGTCACTGATGAGTGGACCCTGGAACCGGGCGACATGCTGTATTTGCCGCCGCGCTTGGCCCATTGTGGCGTCGCCGTGGATGACTGCATGACCTATTCGGTCGGTTTCCGCGCGCCAAGCGCAGCTGAGGTGCTAACGCACTTCACCGACTTCCTCAGCCAGTTCCTGCCGGACGAAGAACGCTACACCGACGCTGACGTACAGCCGGTCAGCGATCCGCACCAGATCCAGCGTGACGCCCTCGACCGTCTGAAAAGCTTGTTGGCCGAGCACATGAGCGACGAGCGGTTGCTGTTGACCTGGTTTGGCCAATTCATGACCGAGCCACGCTATCCCGAGCTGGTCGTCGGCCCCGAACTGGAAGAAGAAGACCTGTTCCTCAGCCTGGAGCAAGGGGCGATACTGATCCGTAACCCGAGCGCGCGCCTCGCCTGGTCTGAAGTCGATGACGACCTTCTGTTATTTGCCAGCGGTCAGAGTCGGCTGTTGCCGGGTAATCTGCGCGAACTGCTCAAACTGATCTGCGCTGCCGACGCATTGCACAGCGAAAACCTCGACCCATGGCTGGCCGATGAATATGGACGCAACCTGCTCTGCGAGCTGGTCAAACAAGGAAGTCTGGGGTTTGCCGATGAATAAGATCTCCGTACGTGTCGCCGATTGGCAGAAAGATAACGCCGACATTCGGCGTATCCGGGAAGCCGTTTTTATCGCAGAACAATGCGTACCACCTGAACTGGAATGGGATGCCGAAGACGCCAGTGCAGTGCACTTTCTGGCATTTGAGGGTGACTTTCCCATTGGCACTGCCCGCTTGCTGCCTGACGGTGAAATCGGGCGCCTATCGGTGCTCAAAGACTGGCGCGGCCTGAAAGTCGGTGATGCACTGATGGAAGCAGTGATTGGCGAAGCCGAGCGCCGCGGCCTGAAGCAACAGATGCTCAGCGCACAGGTCCAGGCCACACGCTTCTATGAGCGCCTGGGCTTTGTCATTGTCAGCGGAGAGTTTCTCGAAGCCGGGATCCCTCACGTCGACATGGTGCGCGGCGCAGCGTAATCGCTAGACTTAGCGAAGATGCATCCCTGACGCCCCGCCCGCTTCACCCTAGGCTAACTATGCTGAGGTCGAAGATGTCGGGGCGTTTTTTTGCCTGCGATTCAACCTGGCCCAACCCGGGCCGATAACTGTCAAACTCACGCCTTTACGCGCTCAATTGCGGAGATAACGGACATGTTCCTACGCACCCTGTTCACGTCACTGCTGCTGGCCTGCAGCTTTAACGCCATTGCCGCGACGGAAGTCGTCCCCCTGAACTATCGCACCAGTGACGACCTGCTGCCGGTGGTCAGGTCTTTTCTGGGCAATGAAGGCACGGTCAACGCTTACAACAACCAACTGATCGTTAATGCCGAGCCAGAAAAAATTCAGGCGTTGCGCAGCCTGCTCTCGCAATTGGACAAGGCGCCCAGACGGCTGCTGATCAGCGTCGACACCAGCGACAGCAACGCCCAAAACGACCAGGGCTACGCCACCAATGGCACCGTGCAGACGCAAAACGGCGATGTCAGCGTCCGCAGCCAGACCCGTATCATCCATAGCGGCACTGACAGCCGTGACGGCGGCGTGCAACAGGTTCAAGCCAGCGAAGGCACGCCTGCGCTTATTCAGGTAGGCCAGTCCGTCCCCCTGACGACGACCCAGACCGACGCCTATGGGTACACGCAAAGCCAAACCCAATACCGCAATGTCACCCAAGGCTTCTACGTCACTGCCAGTCTGACGGGCGAGACTGTGCACCTGAGCATTAGCACCAACCACGATCGCATGAACCAGGAACAGCCTGATGTCGTTAACGTGCAAAGCACCGACACCCAGGTCAGCGGTCGGTTGGGCGAGTGGATTACCCTTGCCAGCGTCAGCGAGCAATCCCGGGCAGATCAACAGGGACAGGTGCAGCGCTATATCACACAAGGCCGGAGCGATATGACGTTGCGCGTGAAAGTCGAGACACTGGACTGATACTCTAGACTGAACACCGAGACCAAAGCACCCCAAACTGACTGCCTGGTCGTATTAGACCAAAGATGTAGTGCTCTACAAAAAGCACTACAAAACATTTGACGGGTCAAAATTCACGAGGCATGATTGCCCCGCTCCCGCTTATCAGAGGCTCTGCAAAGAGCTTTCGAATCGCCGCTCTAACTTACACACCTGAGCCGATTCGTGTCTGGACCGCCCACAAGGCAGTTTGACGAGGTTGCGACTGGATCGAAGTTGTCCCGAGGGACGGAAGCGTAATACGGTAGATCGGCAATACCTCTGCATGATCGCATCAAGGCATCCACGAGCCAAACTGCGAACATCAGACATGCCCTCAGCCTCACACTCTTCCCCTCTCGAGCTTCTCGACCTTCTGTCGCGCCCTGCCAAACCCCAGCTCGACCGCTTAAGTTTCTGACAAGCGAGCAGCCAGCAACGCGCCCTCTGAAAACCAGGGCGTTTTGGCGGAGCAAGAATTTTCCACCCAAAACCTATGCGACGAGGTTTATCTCCATGGCACTGACACGCGAACAGCAAATTGCAGCTCTTGAAAAAGACTGGGCTGAAAATCCACGCTGGAAACACGTGACCCGCAATTACTCGGCCGCTGACGTTGTCCGCCTGCGTGGCTCGGTTCAGCCTGAACACACGCTCGCCAAGCTGGGCGCTGAAAAGCTATGGAATCTGGTCACCCAAGGTGCCAAGCCTTCCTTCCGTCCCGACAAAGATTTCGTCAACTGCATGGGCGCCCTGACTGGCGGCCAAGCAGTGCAACAAGTCAAGGCTGGCATCCAGGCGATCTACCTGTCTGGCTGGCAAGTAGCTGCGGACAACAACTCCGCCGAATCGATGTACCCTGACCAATCGCTGTACCCAGTGGATTCGGTTCCAACCGTGGTCAAGCGCATCAACAATTCGTTCCGTCGTGCTGACCAGATCCAGTGGAAAGCCGGCAAGAACCCAGGTGACGAAGGCTACATCGACTACTTCGCACCAATCGTTGCAGACGCTGAAGCCGGTTTCGGCGGCGTACTGAACGCTTACGAGCTGATGAAAAGCATGATCGAAGCTGGCGCTGCTGGCGTTCACTTCGAAGACCAACTGGCATCCGTGAAGAAATGCGGCCACATGGGCGGCAAGGTTCTTGTGCCAACCCAGGAAGCCGTACAGAAGCTGACCGCTGCTCGTCTGGCTGCGGACGTTGCTGGCGTACCGACCATCATCCTGGCCCGTACCGACGCTAACGCTGCTGACCTGCTGACCTCCGATTGCGACCCTTACGATAAGGAATTCGTGCTTGGCGAACGTACTCCAGAAGGCTTCTACAAGGTTCGCGCCGGTCTGGACCAGGCTATCTCCCGCGGCCTGGCTTACGCACCGTACGCCGACTTGATCTGGTGCGAAACCGCCAAGCCGGATTTGGCCGAAGCACGTCGCTTTGCCGAAGCGATCAAAAAGGAATACCCGGACCAACTGCTGTCCTACAACTGCTCGCCTTCCTTCAACTGGAAGAAAAACCTGGACGACGCGACCATCGCCAAGTTCCAGCGCGAACTGTCGGCCATGGGCTACAAGCACCAGTTCATTACTCTGGCTGGCATCCACAACATGTGGCACAGCATGTTCAACCTGGCGCACGACTACGCCCGCAACGACATGACTGCCTACGTGAAACTGCAAGAGCAAGAGTTCGCTGACGCCGCCAAGGGTTACACCTTCGTGGCTCACCAGCAAGAAGTCGGCACTGGCTACTTTGACGACGTCACCACCGTGATTCAGGGTGGCGCGTCCTCCGTGACCGCGCTGACCGGCTCGACTGAAGAAGAACAGTTCCACTGATACCGCTTAGCCACCTAAGCAAGCGGCCATTCCAGACCGTTTAAAGAGCAACTGGAATGCCACATGACTAACGCCCCGACTGGTTCGGGGCGTTTTTTTTTGCTGAAGCTTTTGTGGCAGCCTCAGCCGAGCGTGATACCGGCCCAATCGTTGAAGCAGGTCCTGACCTCCCCAGGAGGTGCAGCACTCGCACGAGGCATCACGTGAGTCCTTAAACATTGATCCAGAGCGGTATTTAACGCCTAAAAAAGAGTAAAACAGCGAATCTCGCAACTGCGATACACGGCATATAAAGACAACTTCTCCGCTTTAACCATGAGCAACAGTTTAAAAACCCCCACAGATGACATCAATTATCATTTGTGCGTGTCGACCTTCATTACACCCCTGACAAAACACATTCAACAAAACTCCGGCTAATGCCCGCAGCGTATGGCCTGCGCCTGTTTTTAAGGTCTCAATGTCCTAAAGTATTAGAATAATTTCGCTATAGAAAATTTACTTGCTACCTGTTTACCCATAAAATCATCGCGATAGATTTCGATGCGACATATCGTCACTGCTTTATTTCTTTATCAAGCTCAGAGACCTTTGCTCTCTGCCAAGGATTACCAGAATGCCCGAATCGACAGGTCTGATCGCCCATAACTGGGGCTTCGCCATTTTCCTTTTGGGTGTTGTCGGCCTCTGCGCCTTCATGCTCGGCGTATCCAGCCTCCTGGGCAGCAAAGCCTGGGGGCGCAGCAAAAACGAACCGTTTGAATCCGGCATGCTGCCCACGGGCGGCGCCCGTCTGCGGCTTTCGGCAAAATTCTATCTGGTCGCGATGCTTTTCGTGATCTTCGACATTGAAGCCCTCTTTCTCTTTGCCTGGTCTGTGTCCGTCCGCGAAAGCGGCTGGACCGGATTCGTCGAAGCACTCGTTTTCATAGCAATTCTGTTGGCAGGTCTTGTCTACCTATGGCGGGTTGGGGCGCTCGATTGGGCTCCTGAAGGTCGTCGTAAGCGGCAAGCGAAGCTAAAACAATGAGGCTTTGTCGATGCAATACACTCTCACCAGGATCGACCCGGATGCGCCTAATGAGGAGTATCCAATCGGTGAACGGGAAACCGTTTCCGATCCGTTAGAAGATCAAGTCCACAAAAACATCTACATGGGCAAGCTTGAAGACGTGCTGAACGGTGCGGTCAACTGGGGGCGTAAAAACTCCCTGTGGCCGTACAACTTCGGCTTGTCGTGCTGCTATGTGGAAATGACCACCGCCTTCACGGCGCCCCATGACATCGCCCGCTTCGGTGCCGAGGTTATCCGGGCATCACCGCGCCAGGCGGATTTCATGGTTATTGCCGGGACCTGCTTCATCAAGATGGCGCCGATCATCCAGCGCCTCTACGAGCAAATGCTCGAGCCCAAGTGGGTCATCTCCATGGGTTCGTGTGCTAACTCCGGTGGCATGTACGACATCTACTCAGTGGTCCAGGGGGTCGACAAGTTCCTTCCCGTGGATGTCTACGTGCCTGGCTGCCCGCCACGCCCCGAGGCTTTCCTGCAAGGATTGATGCTGTTGCAGGAGTCTATCGGCCAGGAGCGTCGCCCCCTTTCCTGGGTCGTCGGTGATCAAGGCGTCTATCGCGCCGAGATGCCGTCGCAAAAGGAACAGCGCCGCGAACAGCGTATCCAGGTTACTAACCTGCGCAGCCCCGACGAAGTCTGATCCCACTCTTTCTTTTTACAAAAGAGACAAGACTCTGGGTTCATTCTTTACGTTGACCGAAAGCGATCGAGACCATGACTGCAGGCACCGCTCTGTACATCCCGCCTTACAAGGCTGACGACCAAGACGTCGTCGTTGAATTGAATACCCGTTTTGGCCCTGAGACGTTCACCGTCCAGTCAACCCGTACCGGCATGCCGGTGCTATGGGTTGCGCGTGCCAAACTGGTCGAAGTGCTGACCTTTCTGCGCCAGCTGCCAAAACCCTACGTCATGCTGTATGACCTGCACGGTGTCGACGAACGCCTGCGCACTCATCGCCACGGCTTGCCGGGTGCCGACTTCAGCGTGTTCTACCACCTGCTGTCGATCGAGCGTAATAGTGACGTAATGATCAAGGTGGCCTTGTCTGAGGGCGACCTCAGCTTGCCGACCATCACCGGCATCTGGCCTAACGCCAACTGGTACGAGCGTGAAGTGTGGGACATGTTCGGCATCGACTTTGCCGGCCACCCGCACCTGACCCGGATCATGATGCCGCCGACTTGGGAAGGTCATCCGCTGCGCAAGGACTTCCCGGCTCGCGCTACCGAATTCGATCCGTTCAGCCTGACTCTGGCCAAACAACAGCTCGAAGAGGAAGCCGCACGTTTCCGCCCTGAAGACTGGGGCATGAAGCGTTCGGGCGCGAATGAGGACTATATGTTCCTCAACCTCGGCCCGAACCACCCTTCGGCTCACGGCGCATTCCGCATCATCCTGCAACTCGACGGTGAAGAGATCGTCGACTGCGTTCCGGACGTCGGTTACCACCACCGTGGCGCCGAGAAGATGGCCGAGCGTCAGTCATGGCACAGTTTCATTCCGTACACCGACCGTATCGACTACCTCGGCGGCGTGATGAACAACCTGCCGTATGTCCTTGCGGTCGAGAAGCTGGCCGGTATCAAGGTGCCGGAAAAAGTCGACACCATCCGCATCATGATGGCCGAGTTCTTCCGTATCACCAGCCACCTGCTATTCCTGGGGACATACATTCAGGATGTGGGCGCAATGACCCCGGTGTTCTTCACCTTCACCGACCGCCAGCGCGCTTATACCGTGATCGAAGCCATCACCGGCTTCCGTCTGCACCCGGCCTGGTACCGCATTGGTGGTGTCGCTCACGACCTGCCACGCGGCTGGGAAAAACTGGTCAAAGACTTCGTTGAATGGCTGCCCAAGCGCCTGGACGAATACCAGAAAGCCGCTTTGGACAACAGCATCCTGCGCGGCCGGACCATCGGCGTTGCGGCATACAACACCAAGGAAGCGCTGGAATGGGGCGTCACTGGCGCCGGCTTGCGTTCCACCGGTCTGGACTTCGACCTGCGCAAGGCACGCCCTTACTCGGGCTACGAAAACTTCGAGTTCGAAATACCGCTGGCCGTCAATGGCGATGCCTATGACCGCTGCATCGTGCGTGTCGAAGAGATGCGCCAGAGTATCCGGATCATCGACCAGTGCATGCGCAACATGCCGGAAGGGCCGTACAAGGCGGATCACCCGCTGACCACGCCGCCGCCGAAAGAACGCACCTTGCAGCACATCGAAACCCTGATCACGCACTTCCTGCAAGTTTCGTGGGGCCCGGTCATGCCGGCCAACGAATCCTTCCAGATGATCGAAGCGACCAAGGGTATCAACAGCTATTACCTGACGAGCGACGGCGGCACCATGAGCTACCGTACCCGGATTCGCACCCCAAGCTTCCCGCATCTGCAACAGATCCCTTCGGTGATCAAAGGCAGCATGGTCGCGGACTTGATTGCGTACCTGGGTAGTATCGATTTCGTTATGGCCGACGTGGACCGCTAAGCATGAACAGCACGCTTATCCAGACAGACCGTTTCGCATTGAGCGAAACAGAGCGCTCGGCCATCGAGCACGAGATGCATCACTACGAAGACCCGCGCGCGGCGTCTATCGAAGCACTGAAGATCGTCCAGAAGGAACGCGGCTGGGTGCCTGATGGCGCTGTTTATGCTATTGGCGAAATCCTTGGCATTCCGGCCAGCGACGTTGAAGGGGTGGCGACGTTCTATAGCCAGATCTTCCGTCAGCCTGTCGGCCGTCACATCATTCGCGTCTGCAACAGCATGGTTTGCTTCATCGGTGGCCACGAGTCAGTGCTCAGCGAAATCCAGACTTCACTGGGTATCGGCTTGGGTCAGACCACCGCTGACAACCGCTTCACCTTGCTGCCCGTCTGCTGTTTGGGCAACTGTGACAAGGCTCCGGCCGTGATGATCGATGACGATACTTTCGGCGACGTGCAGCCTGCTGGCGTAGCCAAAATGCTGGAGGGTTACCTATGACCATCACGTCTTTCGGCCCCGCCAACCGCATCGCGCGTACGGCAGAAACTCACCCGCTGACCTGGCGCTTGCGCGATGACGGCGAACCGGTCTGGCTTGATGAATATCAAACCAAAAACGGTTACGCCGCCGCACGCAAGGCTTTCGCCGAGCAGTCGCCTGACGAAATCGTTCAGGCAGTCAAGGACTCCGGCCTCAAGGGTCGGGGCGGCGCAGGCTTTCCCACGGGGGTGAAGTGGGGCCTGATGCCCAAAGATGAGTCCATGAACATCCGCTACCTGCTGTGCAACGCGGATGAAATGGAGCCCAACACCTGGAAAGACCGGATGCTGATGGAGCAACTGCCCCATTTGCTGGTCGAGGGCATGCTGATCAGCGCCCGGGCGTTGAAAGCCTATCGTGGCTACATCTTCCTGCGCGGCGAGTACACCACTGCGGCCAAGAACCTCAGACGCGCCGTGAAAGAAGCAGAAGCGGCCGGTTTGTTGGGCAAGAACATTCTGGGCACCGGTTTTGATTTCGAACTGATCGTCCACACCGGCGCCGGGCGTTATATCTGCGGCGAAGAAACCGCACTGATCAATTCCCTGGAAGGCCGCCGCGCCAACCCACGCTCCAAACCGCCCTTCCCGGCCGCTGTCGGCGTCTGGGGCAAGCCGACGTGTGTCAATAACGTCGAGACTTTGTGCAACGTGCCAGCCATCGTCGGCAACGGCAACGACTGGTACAAATCCCTGGCCCGTGCGGGCAGCGAAGACCAAGGCACCAAGCTGATGGGCTTCTCCGGCAAGGTTAAGAACCCTGGCCTGTGGGAACTGCCTTTCGGCCTGCCCGCACGCGAGTTGTTCGAAGACTACGCAGGCGGCATGCGCGATGGCTTCAAGCTCAAGTGCTGGCAGCCAGGTGGCGCCGGTACTGGCTTCCTGCTCCCTGAGCACCTCGACGCCCAAATGTACGCCGGTGGCATTGCCAAGGTCGGCACGCGGATGGGTACGGGTCTGGCCATGGCCGTCGACGACAGCGTCAACATGGTTTCCCTGCTGCGCAACATGGAAGAATTCTTCGCCCAGGAGTCCTGTGGATTCTGCACCCCCTGCCGCGACGGCCTGCCGTGGAGCGTGAAGATCCTGCGCGCTATCGAACACGGCGAAGGCCAACCGGGCGATATCGAAACGCTGTTGGGGTTGGTCAACTTCCTCGGCCCTGGCAAGACCTTCTGTGCCCACGCACCGGGCGCAGTGGAACCTCTGGGCAGCGCAATCAAATACTTCCGGCCGGAATTCGAGGCGGGTATCGCGCCACAGCGTGATGCCAACGCGACCCTGGCCCAACGCCCGATTGTGGTTGGCGCATAACAAGACAGAAAAGGTCGGTAGCCCATAAAGCCGCCGACCTCATACCCGATGACGCCTTACAGGCTGTTTGATACGGGTAGCACCGAGATTCCATTAGCCACGCCCGCTGACAACGGGCCAACGAAGAACTTTGAACCATGGCCACTATCCACGTAGACGGCAAAGCGCTCGAGGTCGATGGCGCAGACAACCTGTTACAGGCATGTCTGTCGCTGGGCCTCGATATTCCTTATTTCTGCTGGCACCCCGCCCTTGGCAGTGTTGGCGCTTGTCGCCAATGCGCAGTCAAGCAGTACAGTGACGAGAACGACAAACGTGGTCGTATCGTCATGTCCTGCATGACCCCCGCCACTGACGGCAGCTGGATTTCCATCGACGACGAGGAGGCCAAGGTCTTCCGCGCCAGCGTCGTCGAATGGCTGATGACCAACCACCCGCACGACTGCCCGGTCTGCGAAGAAGGCGGTCATTGCCACCTGCAAGACATGACCGTAATGACCGGTCACAACGAGCGTCGTTATCGCTTCACCAAACGGACTCACCAGAACCAGGAACTCGGCCCGTTCATCGCTCACGAGATGAACCGCTGCATCGCCTGCTACCGTTGCGTGCGCTTCTATAAAGACTACGCTGGCGGCACTGACCTGGGTGTATTCGGCGCCCACGACAACGTGTACTTCGGCCGGGTCGAAGATGGCGCACTGGAAAGCGAGTTCTCCGGTAACCTCACCGAAGTCTGCCCGACCGGTGTGTTCACCGACAAGACTCACTCCGAGCGCTACAACCGCAAGTGGGACATGCAGTTTTCGCCAAGCATCTGCCATGGTTGCTCCAGCGGCTGCAACATCAGCCCTGGCGAGCGCTACGGTGAGATCCGTCGTATCGAAAACCGCTACAACGGTTCGGTCAACCAGTACTTCCTGTGTGACCGTGGTCGTTTCGGTTATGGCTACGTCAACCGTGAAGACCGTCCACGCCAGCCACTGTTGGCTGATGGCCACGTCAAACTGAGCCTCGACGCTGCGTTGGACAAGGCTGCAGATTTGCTCCGCGGCCGTAACATCGTCGGTATCGGCTCACCCCGCGCCAGCCTGGAAAGCAACTTCGCCCTGCGCGAACTAGTCGGTGCCGAGCACTTCTACTCGGGTATCGAAGCCGGTGAGCTGGAACGCCTGCGTCTGATCGTCAAGGTGCTCAATGAGAGCCCGCTGCCGACCCCGACAATGCGTGACATTGAAGATCACGATGCGATTTTCGTCCTCGGCGAAGACCTGACCCAAACTGCAGCACGTATGGCCCTGGGCCTGCGTCAAGCCGTCAAGGGCAAGGCCGAAGACATGGCTGCGGCGATGAAAGTCCAGCCGTGGCTCGATGCCGCAGTGAAGAACATCGGTCAGCATGAATTGAACCCGCTGTTCATCGCGAGCCTCGCCGAGACCCGTCTCGATGACATCGCCGAAGAGTGCGTTCACGCAGCCCCCGACGACCTGGCGCGAATCGGCTTTGCCGTCGCCCACGCCCTGGACGCCAGCGCGCCCGCAGTCGAAGGCCTGGACACCCAAGCCCTCGAACTGGCCCAGCGCATCGCCGCTGCCCTGCTCGCAGCCAAACGTCCGCTGATCATCTCTGGCAGCTCCCTGGGCTCGACCGCACTGATCGAGGCCGCAGCCAACATCGCCAAGGCATTGAAGCTGCGCGACAAGCAAGGCTCAATCAGCCTGATCGTCCCGGAAGCCAACAGCATGGGCCTGGCAATGTTCGGCGGTGATTCCCTCGACGACGCGTTGCAGGCTGTGATTTCCGGCAAAGCTGACGCCATCGTGGTGTTGGAAAACGATCTGTACCACCGCGTCGACGCTGCCACGGTCGATGCTGCGTTCAACGCTGCGAAAGTCGTGATCGTCGCTGACCATCAGAAAACCCCGACCAGCGATCGCGCTGATCTGGTACTGCCGGCCGCCAGCTTTGCTGAAGGCGACGGTACCCTGGTCAGTCAGGAAGGTCGCGCCCAGCGCTTCTTCCAGGTGTATGACCCGACTTATCTGGACGCCAGCATTCTGGTCCACGAAGGCTGGCGCTGGTTGCACGCCCTGCGCAGCACCCTGCTGAACAAGGCAGTGGACTGGACGTTGCTCGATCACGTCACCGAAGCCTGCGCAGCCAGCACCGCGCAATTGGCCGGGATCGTCAACGCGGCACCGTCTGCGGCGTTCCGGATCAAAGGTTTGAAACTGGCGCGTGAACCATTGCGTTACAGCGGCCGCACGGCCATGCGCGCCAACATCAGCGTGCATGAACCGCGTACTTCACAAGACAACGACACCGCGTTCTCCTTCTCCATGGAAGGTTATTCGGGTTCGGCAGAACCTCGTCAGCAGGTGCCTTTCGCCTGGTCGCCGGGCTGGAACTCGCCACAAGCCTGGAACAAGTTCCAAGACGAAGTCGGCGGTCACCTGCGTGCAGGTGATCCGGGAACTCGCTTGATCGAAAGCAAGGGTGATGGTCTGTCCTGGTTCGCCAGCATACCGGGCGCATTTTCCCCGGCTCGCGGTACATGGCAAGTAGTGCCGTTCTATCACCTGTTCGGCAGCGACGAAACATCGTCCAAAGCCGCACCGGTTCAGGAACGCATTCCAGAAGCCTACGTGGCGCTGGCCAAATCCGAAGCGGATCGTCTGGGTGTCAATGATGGCGCCATGCTCAATCTGAGTGTTGCCGGTCATACCCTGCGTCTGCCGCTGCGGATCAATGAAGAGTTGGGCGCCGGTCTCGTGGCCCTGCCTGCCGGTCTGACTGGAATCCCGCCTGCGGTGTTCGGCAAAACCGTTGATGGTCTGCAGGAGGCAGCGCTATGACCTGGTTTACCCCTGAAGTGATCGACTCGATCATCTCGGTCGTCAAAGCCATTGTGATTCTGCTGGCCGTCGTGGTCTGCGGCGCGCTGCTGAGCTGGGTCGAGCGTCGTTTGCTCGCCCTTTGGCAGGACCGTTATGGTCCGAACCGGGTTGGCCCTTTCGGTGCTTTCCAGATCGCTGCCGACATGATCAAGATGTTCTTCAAGGAAGACTGGACACCACCGTTCGCCGACAAGGTGATTTTCACCCTGGCACCGGTCGTGGCCATGAGCGCCTTGCTGATTGCGTTCGCAATCATCCCGATCACCCCGACCTGGGGCGTGGCGGATCTGAACATCGGCTTGCTGTTCTTCTTCGCCATGGCCGGCTTGTCGGTCTATGCGGTGCTGTTCGCCGGCTGGTCGAGCAACAACAAGTTCGCCCTGCTCGGCAGTCTGCGGGCTTCAGCTCAGACCGTGTCCTATGAAGTGTTCATGGGCCTGGCGCTGATGGGCATCGTGGTGCAGGTTGGCTCGTTCAACATGCGCGATATCGTCGAGTACCAGGCACAGAATCTGTGGTTCATCATTCCGCAGTTCTTCGGCTTTTGTACGTTCTTTATCGCAGGCGTTGCGGTGACTCACCGTCACCCATTCGACCAACCGGAAGCAGAACAAGAGTTGGCCGATGGTTACCACATCGAATATGCCGGCATGAAGTGGGGCATGTTCTTCGTCGGCGAGTACATCGGTATCGTGCTGATCTCGGCGCTGCTGGTGACCTTGTTCTTCGGCGGCTGGCATGGCCCGTTCGACATCCTGCCTTCGCTGTCGTTCTTCTGGTTCGCCCTGAAGACCGCGTTCTTCATCATGCTCTTCATTCTGTTGCGCGCCTCTATCCCGCGTCCACGGTATGACCAGGTGATGGATTTCAGCTGGAAATTCTGCCTGCCGCTGACCCTGATCAATTTGCTGGTGACCGCTGCGATCGTGTTGTTGAACACGCCCGCTGTCGCGGCTCAGTGAGGATAAAGACCCATGCTCAAGTATCTGTTTGACATCGTGCATGGCACCTACACCCAGCTTCGCAGCCTGGTGATGGTGTTCTCCCATGCATTTCGCAAGCGCGACACGCTGCAGTACCCGGAAGAGCCGGTGTACCTGCCGCCGCGCTACCGCGGCCGTATTGTCCTGACCCGCGACCCTGACGGTGAAGAGCGTTGCGTAGCCTGCAACCTGTGCGCCGTGGCCTGCCCGGTTGGCTGCATCTCGTTGCAGAAAGCCGAAACCGACGACGGTCGTTGGTACCCGGAGTTTTTCCGCATCAACTTCTCGCGCTGCATTTTCTGTGGCCTCTGCGAGGAAGCCTGCCCGACCACCGCGATCCAGCTGACACCGGATTTCGAAATGGCCGAGTTCAAACGTCAGGATCTGGTTTACGAGAAGGAAGATCTGCTGATCTCCGGCCCTGGTAAAAACCCTGATTACAACTTCTATCGCGTTGCCGGTATGGCCATCGCCGGTAAGCCTAAAGGCTCCGCGCAGAATGAAGCCGAACCGATCAATGTGAAGAGCTTGCTGCCTTAAGGAAGAAAGATGGAATTCGCTTTCTATTTCGCATCCGGCATCGCTGTTGTGTCCACCCTTCGGGTGATCACCAACACGAACCCGGTGCACGCCCTGCTCTACCTGATCATTTCGTTGATCGCCGTCGCCATGACCTTTTTCAGCCTCGGTGCTCCCTTTGCCGGCGTACTGGAAGTCATCGCTTACGCAGGCGCCATCATGGTCCTGTTCGTGTTTGTGGTGATGATGTTGAATCTGGGCCCTGCCTCGGTGCAGCAAGAACGTACCTGGCTCAAACCCGGTATCTGGATCGGCCCGATGGCGCTGGGCGTAGTGCTGCTCGCCGAGCTGCTCTACGTGCTGTTCGCCAATCCGAGCGGCGCTGCCATCGGTCACACCACGGTGGATGCCAAAGCGGTAGGTATCAGCCTGTTTGGTCCTTATCTGCTGGTGGTGGAACTTGCCTCGATGCTGCTCCTCGCAGCAGCGGTAACGGCATTCCATCTCGGCCGCAACGAGGCGAAGGAGTAAAGCCATGAATGCAATCCCTCTTGAACACGGTCTGGCGGTCGCCGGCATCCTGTTCTGCCTCGGTCTGGTCGGCCTGATGGTACGGCGCAACATCCTCTTCGTGCTGATGAGCCTGGAGATCATGATGAACGCGTCTGCTCTGGCGTTCGTCGTTGCCGGTAGCCGTTGGGCGCAGCCGGATGGACAAATCATGTTCATCCTGGTGATCAGCCTTGCAGCCGCCGAGGCCAGTATCGGCCTGGCGATCCTGATGCAGCTGTATCGCCGCTTCCACACTCTCGATATCGACGCTGCCAGCGAGATGCGCGGATGAACCTTCTCTTTCTGACTTTCGTATTCCCCCTGATCGGTTTCCTGTTGCTCGCGTTCTCCCGTGGACGCATCTCGGAAAACCTTGCCGCGCTGATCGGCGTTGGCTCCATCGGACTGT
Source organism: Pseudomonas sp. 10C3 (assembly GCF_036346185.1). Lineage (NCBI taxonomy): Bacteria > Pseudomonadati > Pseudomonadota > Gammaproteobacteria > Pseudomonadales > Pseudomonadaceae > Pseudomonas > Pseudomonas sp. 10C3. The sequence continues at coordinate 45,949 of NZ_JASJVE010000033.1, forward strand.
CGGCCATCGTGACAGCCTGGATCATCTGGCAATTCAACGTCGCACCGCCTGAGGGTGGTCACTACACCCAACTGCTGTGGCGCTGGATGTCAGTGGACGGCTTCGAACCGAACTTCGCCCTGTACCTTGATGGTCTGTCCGTGACCATGATGGGTGTGGTGGTGGGTGTAGGCTTCCTGATCCACCTGTTCGCTTCCTGGTACATGCGCGGTGAGGCCGGTTACTCGCGCTTCTTCGCCTACACCAACCTGTTCATCGCCAGCATGCTGTTCCTGATCCTCGGCGATAACCTGTTGTTCCTGTACCTGGGTTGGGAAGGCGTGGGCCTGTGCAGCTATCTGTTGATCGGTTTCTACTACAGCAACCGCAACAACGGTAACGCCGCGCTCAAGGCCTTTGTCGTCACCCGCATCGGCGACGTGTTCATGGCCATTGGCCTGTTCATCCTGTTCCAGCAACTGGGTACGCTAAATATCCAGGAGCTTCTGGTGCGTGCACCGGAGCATTTCAGTGCCGGTGATTTCTGGATTGTGCTGGCAACCTTGATGCTGCTCGGTGGTGCGGTCGGTAAATCCGCGCAACTGCCGCTGCAAACCTGGCTGGCAGATGCAATGGCGGGCCCAACGCCTGTGTCGGCATTGATCCACGCCGCGACCATGGTGACCGCCGGTGTCTACCTGATCGCACGGACCCACGGTCTGTTCGAACTGGCACCCGATGTCCTGCATCTGGTCGGTATCGTCGGTGGCGTAACGCTGGTGTTGGCAGGTTTCGCGGCATTGGTGCAAACCGACATCAAACGTATCCTTGCCTACTCGACGATGAGCCAGATCGGCTACATGTTCCTGGCGCTGGGTGTGGGTGCCTGGGAAGGCGCGATTTTCCACTTGATGACTCACGCCTTCTTCAAGGCGCTGCTGTTCCTCGCGTCCGGTGCGGTGATCGTTGCCTGCCACCACGAGCAGAACATCTTCAAGATGGGCGGTCTGTGGAAAAAACTGCCACTGGCCTACGCCAGCTTCATCGTCGGTGGCGCTGCGTTGTCTGCCCTGCCACTGCTGACCGCCGGTTTCTACTCCAAGGATGAGATTCTTTGGGAAGCCTTCGCCAGCGGTAACCATGCGCTGCTGTATGCAGGCCTGGTCGGCGCGTTCATGACGTCCCTGTATACCTTCCGCCTGATCTTCATCACCTTCCACGGTGAAGCGAAGACCGAAGCGCACGCCGGTCACGGTATTGCTCACTGGCTGCCGCTGTCGGTGCTGATCATTCTGTCGACCTTTATCGGCGCACTGATCACCCCACCCTTGGCCGGTGTCTTGCCGCAGAGCGTCGGCCATGCCGGTGGTGAAGCCAAGCACAGTCTGGAAATCGCCTCGGGGGCCATTGCCATGGCCGGTATCCTGCTCGCGGCCATGCTGTTTCTCGGCAAGCGTCGCTTTGCTACTGCTGTCGCCAACAGCGCTCCGGGGCGGTTCCTTACGACCTGGTGGTTCGCGGCATGGGGCTTCGACTGGCTGTACGACAAGCTGTTCGTCAAACCTTATCTGATGATCAGCCATGTGCTGCGCAAAGACCCACTCGACCACACCATTGGTTTGATCCCGCGTCTGGTCAAGGGCAGTCATAACGCCCTGAGCCGCACCGAGACCGGCCAACTGCGTTGGTACGCTGCCTCAATGGCTGCAGGCGCTGTATTGGTGCTAGGCGCCATCGTGCTGGTTGCGGTCTGACATGAACCTTGCGAATTTGCGAAAGGAATTGAGCCCGTCATGATTCTGCCTTGGCTAATCCTGATCCCCTTTATCGGCGGCCTGCTGTGCTGGCTGGGTGAGCGCTTCAGCTCTACCCTGCCACGCTGGATTGCGCTGTTGACCATGTCTCTGGAACTTGCCCTCGGCCTCTGGCTGTGGACCCATGGAGACTTCCACTTTGCTCCGGCGCCTGGCGTCGACCCCACATGGGTTGTCGAATTCAAGCATCAGTGGATCGAACGCTTCGGCATCAGTGTGCACCTGGCCCTAGACGGCCTGTCGCTGCTGATGGTGTTGCTGACCGGCCTGCTCGGCGTGCTGTCGGTGTTGTGTTCGTGGAAAGAGATCCAGCGTAACGTTGGCTTCTTCCACCTCAACCTGATGTGGATCCTGGGCGGCGTGGTTGGCGTGTTCCTCGCCATCGACCTGTTCATGTTCTTCTTCTTCTGGGAAGTGATGCTGGTGCCGATGTACTTCCTCATCGCGCTCTGGGGTCATAGTTCATCGGACGGCAAGAAGACCCGGATCTACGCGGCGACCAAGTTCTTCATCTTCACTCAAGCCAGCGGCCTGATCATGTTGGTGGCGATCCTGGGTCTGGTGCTGGTCAACTTCAACACCACCGGTGTGATCACCTTCGACTACACCGAGCTGCTCAAGACGAAGCTGGCACCCGGCACTGAATACATTCTGATGCTGGGCTTTTTCATCGCCTTCGCGGTGAAGCTGCCAGTCGTGCCGTTCCACTCCTGGCTGCCGGACGCTCACGCTCAAGCACCGACCGCAGGCTCCGTCGATTTGGCCGGTATCCTGCTGAAAACAGCTGCTTATGGCTTGCTACGCTTCGCCCTGCCGCTGTTCCCCAACGCATCGGCAGAGTTCGCGCCCATTGCCATGACCCTGGGCCTGATCGGTATCTTCTACGGTGCGTTCCTCGCGTTCGCCCAGACCGATATCAAGCGCCTGGTCGCGTTCTCCAGCGTCTCGCACATGGGGTTCGTGTTGATCGGTATCTACTCCGGTAGCCAGCAAGCCCTGCAGGGTGCCGTGATTCAGATGCTCGCTCACGGCATCTCGGCAGCCGCACTGTTCATCCTCAGCGGCCAATTGTACGAACGCATGCACACCCGTGATATGCGCGAAATGGGAGGGTTGTGGTCACGCATCGCTTACCTGCCAGCGATCAGCCTGTTCTTCGCGGCCGCGTCCCTCGGCTTGCCTGGCACCGGTAACTTCGTTGGCGAGTTCCTGATTCTGATGGGCACTTTTGTCAGCGCGCCCTGGATCACCGCGATTGCAACGTCTGGCCTGGTACTCGGCTCGGTCTACTCGTTGATCATGATCCACCGCGCCTACTTCGGCCCTTCCAAGTCGGATGCAGTTCTGGCCGGGATGGATGCACGTGAATTGATCATGGTGCTGGGGCTGGCGGCACTGCTGGTCTGGATCGGCATTTACCCGCAACCGTTCCTCGATACCTCTGCCGCTACGATGCATGGCGTGCAGCAATGGCTCGGCACCGCCTTCACTCAACTTGCTTCGGCCCGGTAGAGCATTATGGACCTGACGATTCAACACTTTATTGCGCTTGCGCCGCTGCTGATTACCAGCGCCACGATTGTCGTGGTGATGCTGGGTATCGCTTGGCGTCGCAATCATTCGCAAACATTCCTGCTCACCGTGGCCGGACTCAACCTGGCACTCCTGTCGATCTACCCGGCGCTTAAAGTTGCGCCACTGGTGGTGACACCTCTGCTGAAAATCGATAATTTCGCCTGCTTGTACATGGCGCTGATTCTGGCCTCGACCTTGGCGTGCGTGACCTTGGCGCACGCCTATCTCGGCGAGAAGGCTTCGGGCTACCCCGGTAACCGCGAAGAGCTTTACCTGCTGATTCTGCTGGCGTCTGCCGGTGGTCTGGTATTGGTCAGCGCGCAACACCTGGCAGGCCTGTTCATCGGTCTGGAACTGCTGTCGGTGCCGGTCTACGGTCTGGTGGCTTACGCCTTTTTCAACAAGCGCTCACTCGAAGGCGGCATCAAGTACATGGTGCTGTCGGCCGCAGGGTCTGCATTCCTGTTGTTCGGTATGGCGCTTCTGTATGCCGAAGCTGGCAGCTTGAGCTTCAGCGGTATCGGTTTGGCCCTTGCGGCGACCGGCCTGCCTAGTCCGATTGCGACATTGGGCCTGGGCATGATGTTGGTGGGCCTGGCATTCAAGCTGTCACTGGTGCCATTCCACCTGTGGACCCCGGACGTTTACGAGGGTGCCCCTGCACCGGTGGCGGCTTTCCTGGCCACCGCGAGTAAAGTTGCAGTGTTCGCTGTCCTGGTGCGACTGTTCCAGATATCCCCGGCGGCCAGCAGTGGCGTGCTCCACGATGTGCTGGCGGTCATTGCAGTCGCTTCGATTCTGATCGGCAACCTGCTGGCGCTGACTCAGACCAACCTCAAGCGTCTGCTCGGTTATTCGTCTATCGCCCACTTCGGCTACCTGATGATCGCACTGGTTGCCAGCAATGGCATCGCAGTCGAGGCGATCGGCGTGTACCTGGTGACCTACGTGATCACCACACTCGGCGCTTTCGGTGTCGTCACCCTGATGTCCTCGCCTTACAGCGGTCGTGACGCAGACGCTCTGTTCGAATACCGTGGCCTGTTCTGGCGTCGTCCGTACCTGACTGCAGTGATGACCTTGATGATGCTATCGCTGGCGGGTATCCCGCTGACGGCCGGCTTCATCGGTAAGTTCTACATCATCACCACGGGCGTCGAGTCGCACCTGTGGTGGTTGTTGGGTTCGCTAGTCATCGGCAGCGCCATTGGCGTGTTCTATTACCTGCGAGTGATGGTCACACTGTACCTGGTCGAGCCCAAGCTGCACCGTCACGATGCTCCATTCAACTGGGCACAACGTGCCGGCGGTGTGATGCTGCTGGTGATTGCAGTCCTGGCCTTCGTTCTGGGTGTCTACCCACAACCATTGCTGGACATGGTGCAACACGCAGGCCTGCAACTGGTCAGCTGATACGTTGAAGTACAAAAAACCCTGCTCACGCAGGGTTTTTTTTTGCGAGAAATCTAGCCAGGCAAACGCATGGCCCACTTGGCCCGACAAACAAACCCCAGCGGCCACCACTGGCGCGATGACAAACCCGAACACCCCGAACGCCTTGCCAAATCATGCCGCTGAGCAGGATGTAAGCCGCCGTTCGATCAACCAGGTCATGGGGTATCGCGAAAGCGGGATAAGGCCGTTGCGGCCTTATCCCGAGCAGGTCAGATGCGGAACTGCCCAACCAGTTTGCCCAAGCGTTGACCCAGGTCTGCCAGACTGCGCGAAGTCTGTGCGCTTTGCTGGGTTTGGTCGGCGACACTGTCCACCGATTGGGCTATCTGATGCACGCTGCGGTTGATCTCTTCAGCCACTGCGGTCTGCTCTTCGGCGGCGCTGGCAATCTGCGCGTTCATTGAGTTAATCGTACCGATCAGCGCCGCAATCGTGTCCAGCGAGACACCTGCTTCATTGGCTCGCGCCGACGTACCATCGCCCGCCTCACTGGAGCGACGCATGGAGTCTACGGCGCCCTGCGTGCCCAATTGCAGACGATCGATCATGCCCTGAATCTCTTGGGTACTCTGCTGGGTCCGGCTGGCCAACGCACGCACCTCATCTGCTACCACGGCAAAGCCTCGTCCGGCCTCCCCAGCCCTCGCGGCCTCAATCGCCGCGTTTAGCGCCAGCAAATTGGTCTGATCAGCAATCGAGCGAATCACTCCGAGCACACTCACAATCGAAGACACATCATTCTGTAGGCTGTCCAAGGACGTGCCGCTGCTACGGATGTCATCAACCAACGCATGGATCTGCTTGATACTGCCATCCACCACACGCTTGGCCGCCTGGCCTTCCACGTCGGTCTGTTGGGCAGCTACTGCGGCGCCTTGTGCACTTTTAGCCACCTCATGAGCCGCTGCGGACATTTCGTTGATCGCGGTAGCTACTTGATCGGTTTCGTTACGCTGACGCTCCATCGCTTGCTCAGAGCGATGGGCCTGGTCGGATACTTCGCTGACCAATCCTGTCAGTTGCGTGGTCATTTCGGTAATTTGACGGACCATCCCATGAATTTTGTCGACGAAGCGGTTAAATGAGCTGGCCAGATCGCCTAACTCATCCCCGCTAGTGACCACCAGGCGACGAGTCAGATCGCCTTCGCCAGCGGCAATATCGTCTAGATTGGCTTTCATCAAACTCAATGGACGCACAATGGTGCCCGCCAGGACCGCCCCAACAATGGCAATCAACACCAGCAGCAGCATAGCAACGCCGATGATGCTCAGCAATATCTCCTCCAGGCGCGCATCAACGTTCTTCTTGACCTCCATGACCTGAGCTTCGATCCCATCCAGATTGACGGCGGTACCAATGACCATATCCCACTTGGGCAGGTATTCGGTGTAAGCGAGCTTGGGAATCAATACTTGAGAGTTGCCGGGCAACGACGACGAGTATTGTACGTAATGGGTGGCTGCCTTGCCGACCGCGACCAGTTCGCGGTTGACATAGACCCCATTGGGATCGCGGGCGTCTTTGAAGCTTTTACCAATGTCTTCCGGGCTGCTTCCCTTAAACAGACGTACCGCTTCCGAGTCGTAGCCGAAGAAGTAACCGTCCTTGCCATAGGTAATAGTGGAAAGCATTTTCACCACCTGCGCTCGCACGGCCACGTCCCCAGGGGCCGCCGCGTCATACAAAGGCTTGATGGTACCCAGCGCGACGGCGACGTAGCTTTGCAGTGTGGCTTTGGTTTCGTTGAGCAGACGCTGTCGGGTGTCCTCGACCTCCTTTTTTGCCTGTCCCTGCAACATCAACACCGTGGTAGCGCTGATTACCAGAGCAAAAATCAACACCGGCAGGACTGCCAATGACAGTACTTTGGTCTTCAAATTAAGACGCATAAGTTTCCACTCTTATTGGTATTCCAATGTTTAGGTCGCAACGTTTTATTGGTTAGCGGCCCCAACCCTAAAAAGTTGAGAAGCGTCCGTCAGCTTTGTAGCCAAAAGCGTCTTTTATTGTCGGGATGAAGAAAAAATGTGAATCGCAGATAGCGATAAAATCTCCCGCTCTATCCGCTGGAAAGATATCTCCATGTCGCTCAGTCAGCGTTCCATTCAATGGAAATTAACGGTGGTACCCGAGTGATCGAGCATCGTTCGCTCGGGAAGATCAATGTGTACCTGAAGCCCGCCCAGAGGGCTGGACAGCAACTTCAGCTGACCGCCCCATGCATCGACAATGTCACGCACGATACCTAGTCCCAAGCCGTGGCCGTTGACCTGTTCATCCAGCCGTGACCCACGGCCGAGCACCTCGTCGCGACGAGTCTCAGGAATACCAGGGCCGTCATCATCGATCAGCAAACAATAACTCTTCGACCGGTGCGTAATACTCAGACGCACCACGCTGTCGGCCCACTTGCAGGCGTTGTCCAGCAGATTGCCCATCAATTCAAGAAGATCCTCCCTGTCCCATGGCAAACGCAGGCCGGGCGTAACCACCCAGCTCATTTCCAAGTGATCGCCATGGATCATACCCAGTGTTGCGAACAGCCCCGGCAACTCGGCGTCACAATCGAACTGCGCACCGGGCAAGGCGTCTCCAGACAGGCGTGCACGGTTCAATTCACGGGTCAGGCGCTGTTGAATCTGCTCCAGTTGTTCGCGCAACGTACTGCGCAAGGCTGGGTAAGCATCAAGCGTTTCACTGGCAGCCAGACTCACCAGCACCGCGAGAGGCGTTTTCAATGCATGCCCCATGTTGCCGAGAGCATTGCGTGAACGCTTGAGGCTGTCCTCGGTATGAGCGAGTAAGTGGTTGATCTGCGCAACCAACGGCTCAAGCTCGACCGGCACTTGATCATCAAGCTGTGAGCGCAGCCCCTGCTGCAACTGGGCGATCTGCTCTCGCGCATTCTCCAGTGGCCTCAGCGCACGACATACTGTGAGGCGCTGCAGGACGAGGATCAAAATCAACGCCGCACCCCCCAAACCCAGGCCAATTTGCTGCACACGCTGAAAGCTGGCTTCCACCGGCGTGTAGTCTTGAGCCACGGTAATGGAAATCACCTGTCCGAATCGACGGTAGTCCGCACGCAGAACCAGCAATGACTGACCGCTTTGTCCCAGCTCGAAATTGGTGTGCAGACCCGGCGTTTCCGGGGTGGGGAACTCAATATCCCACAGCGAGCGGGAGCGCCAATGCCCTCCCGGAAAGTCGACCTGGAAATAATGGCCCGAATAAGGCTGCTGGTAGGCAGGTGTCAGGTGACGCTCATCCAGCTGAAGGCCTTCTGGACCCCGCGCAAGTGCTACCAACAGGTTCTGGCTTTCATTGCGCAGCCCTGATTCCAGGTAGCGCTGCAATCCCAGCTCAAACAACCACAAGCTGGTCTGAGCCAATACCAGCCCTATGATAAGCAGCACACTGATCAATCCCAGACTGAGACGAGCCTGTATGGACCTCACTCGACTTCCTCACCGAAGCGATAGCCTTGACCACGACGCGTCTCGATCACCGTGCGGCCAAGTTTGCGCCGCAGGTGATTGACATGAACTTCGATCACATTTGAGTCGCGTTCGCTTTCACCGTCGTAGAGATGCTCGGCCAAATGGCTTTTGGACAATATCTGCTCGGGATGCAGCATGAAGTAGCGCAGCAAACGAAATTCAGCTGCGGTCAGCTGAATTTCAACGCTGCCCTGGGCCACGCATTGACGGCCCTCATCCAGATGCAAACCCGCTGCCTCTAGCCTGGGCTTATTGGCCAGGCCATGTGACCGCCGCAGCAATGCTTGAATTCGCAGCTGTAGCTCTTCAGGGTGAAAAGGTTTGCTCAGGTAGTCATCGGCACCCGCCTTGAGCCCTTCAATGCGCTCAGCCCATGAGCCTCGGGCGGTCAGAATCAAGACCGGGGTAGCCAAACCACTGGCACGCCATTGCTGAAGTACGTCGAGACCCGGCAAACCGGGAAGCCCCAGGTCCAGGATAATCAAATCATAGGGTTCACTGCCCCCCTGATACACCGCGTCACGTCCATCGGCAAGCCAGTCTACTGCATAGCCCTGGCGTTTAAGCCCGGCGACCAGTTCATCTGCCAGCGGCACATGGTCTTCAACCAGTAACAGCCGCATCAATCATCTTCCTTGTCCTTTAATAATCGACTGTCGCGAGCGTCGAACTTCAACTCCCGAACCACACCTTCCACAGTCAGCAACTCTATGTCATAGAGGTATACGCCGTGTTTCTCCTCAAGCTCAGCCTCCAACAGCTTTGAGCCTGGGTAACGCCCCAGAGCTAGCCCTATCAGTTGATCGAGCGGCTGGATCACTCCTTGCTGGCGTAATTTCAGCGCTTCGTCCTGATCCAGGTCCCGCGCGCACAGCTCAGAGCAGAACAGAGCCAGGAGCAATGCGAAAAACCTGTAAGGATGCTCGCTTACTTTCATTACGTGTCCTGATGGTCCTTGAGAACCTGGCCGCTGGCGGCGTCCACTTCCACATCCCAATCAACGCCCTGCAGGTCACGCAGTTCGACCTGATAGACATGCTTGCCGTATTCCTCTTCAAGCCCGGTATCGGTAATCGCTGAGCCAGGGTGTTTAGCCAACGCGTCAGCATCAAGCTTTTCGAATGACTGAATAGTACCCGCATCTCTTAACTTCAACGCCTCACCCGGGCCTAAATCCCGAGCCAGGGCGATACCTGCGGTAAACGTAAGAGCTGCGACAGTGAGCAGTGCTGTGACGGCTTTCATATCAGGCCTCCTTAGAAATAAATGCTTTGCACGACTACAAAGATAAACAGCTCAACTTAATTGAAGCTGAATTTATCTGGCCAGGTGCCATCATCCATCAGGCGTTCAAGCAAGCAGCTTACAGCGTACTGGCCTGCGGTTTGTTTTAGCGCATAGGACAAACCATTGCTGCTAAACTGCTCGCCTGCTTTTATCGCCCTGGCGATAGCCACTTTCTAGAGTCGAATACACTGTGGAAATTTTCAAAGAGTTCACCTTCGAATCCGCACACCGCCTGCCCCACGTTCCTGAGGGCCATAAGTGCGGACGTCTGCATGGGCATTCATTTCGCGTGGCCATCTATTTGGCGGGAAAAGTCGACCCTCATACCGGTTGGATTCGTGACTTTTCCGAAATCAAAGCGATCTTCAAGCCTCTCTATGAGCGTCTCGATCACAACTATTTGAACGACATTCCGGGCCTTGAAAATCCAACCAGCGAAGTCTTGGCAAAATGGATTTGGGATCAGCTGAAGCCTTTGCTACCAGAACTCTCAGCCATTCGTATTCATGAGACCTGTACAAGCGGTTGTGAATACCGCGGCGACTGAGCTGAATTCAGCCATAAAAAAACCACCAGATAGGTGGTTTTTTTATGGCTATCGATTTTGTACCGCATGCAAGTGCAGGCTCTCGATGCGAGCGGACTGAAGCTTTTCGATGGTCGCCGTAAGCAACTCTTGAGCCCTATTTTCCTCGCACACAAACAAAACCCCTGTTTGCGTAAGCAAACAGGGGTTTCGGAATTTAATCTTGACGATGACCTACTCTCACATGGGGAAACCCCACACTACCATCGGCGATGCATCGTTTCACTGCTGAGTTC
>NZ_JASJVE010000034.1:0-48759 GCF_036346185.1 Pseudomonas sp. 10C3
GTCACGAACAGAACTTTTCTTCTGTGGGTCAGGGTAATACTTGGCTGTGAAGTCGGCAGTTGCAGCAGTGGAACGCTGGTCGAAGCGAAGGCCTGTGGAGCGACCTGCTCGCTGGCTGGCGGGTTAAAACGCGCTCCCTTCTGGGGGATGACGGCAACGCCCATAATCTTTTCCTTTCACTATCAAGTCGAGGGAGCATTGATGCACTTTTGTTAATGATGCAAACGCTTGATGGTAAACAGGGCGATCAAAGGGTCTCTGTGTTCGAAAACCGTAACCGTGTGTTTTTTCAATCAAGCAGGATAAAAGAGCGTGCATTGGTTATATCGGTGGTCGGAGAAACGCACCGTTATTCCTATAAATAATTAACAAATAATCTCATCCCTAACACCTCAACGAATGCTCAATACGTAATCGATCAACTGTTCGGCTTCTTCCTGACTAACAGGTGTGCGCGCATTGGCAGAGGGCATTTTTATAGATCCCCAATGGTAGGGAGCAGAGGCGGTGTCCGTGCCGGTTTGGACGACACGAACAAGCATGGGCTTGGCATTTTTAAGCCCATGAAAACGGCGGGAAATATCGCGAAAAGATGGCCCTATCGCTTCAGTCTTCACGCTATGGCAAGCAGTGCATCCCTTGGCGTCTGCCAGCGCCGCCCCTTCAGTAGCATAGGCGGTACCGACCTGGGCGAAAATGATAATCGACGCTATGCACCATGGCTTATTGATCATGATAAATTCCTCTCTCGCGCACTCGCGCTGTGCACTACTCCCGCCTACCACTGTCATGAAAGGAGTACCCAATTGTTGGCAGATTTGCATGGGCCTGTTCTGCGGGTGTTGATCTAGATCAATTAGCGCCCTTTGAATATTGAGACCCGTGAATCGGGGCATGTAGGTGCGCCGTCTCTGACGCGGGGTCAAGATTTTGTCCCCGTGTGGAGGTCATCCAAATTGTCCATGAGCGCCATCTTTGACTTCGATCAAGCGCCGTTGGCGAGTAAGGGCAACAGTACTGACTGTGGCGCGATTGAGCGCCGTTGTTCAGTGTCGAAAAATGTCTTTTCCTATCAGCGCAACAACCGTCAGAAGAGGATTTTGTCATGGCTCATTCCCTAAAAAAAATGCCTGCCCAGGCCAATGAACCGAACCGGGACGTTGCGATCAGTACGAATGCATCGCATCCGTTTGAACAGCTTCGTCGTCAATTCGACCACCTGTTCCAGGACTTCAATAATCTGCCTTCGTTGCTGTCTTCGAGGCGCAGTGGATTTGACCTTGATCCGCTCTTCTCGGGCGATTTCGTCGGGCTGCAATCGCCCGCTGTCGACATTGTTGAAAACGAAAAAGATTTTGAAATCACCGCAGAAGTACCTGGCGTGGACGAAAAAAATCTGACCGTGAAAGTCGTCAACGGCAATTTGCAGATCAAAGGCGAAAAAAGAGAGAACAAGGAAGACAAATCCGGGAGCTACCACCTGACCGAGCGCCGTTACGGTTATTTTGAACGGACCTTCAGCCTGCCCAAAGGGGTGGACGCAGATAAAATTCAGGCACGTTTCAGTAAGGGCGTGTTGACCGTCAATCTGCCGAAGAAACCCGAAGCGATGAAGCCTGAGAAAAACATCAACATTGAGCTGGACTGACGTTTTTGGCGCTTGTCCATGATCTAGCCGGCGGGCGATACCTGTGCTTTTGCGGCATTGAGTATCGTCCAGCCGGTGATCCTCGACGTTAACAGGGCTCCGCCCATTGAGGTGTGAAATGGCACAGCGTCAACGTCTACTGTTGATTGCGCCTTGTAAAATGACTCACAGCCCGGCGTTTGAAAGGGCTGCGGCCTTGGCCGAGGCAATGGATGCATCACTCTCCATCGTCGCTTTTGCCTATTTCGAGACGATGGAAACGTTTAATTTGTTAGACACGCAGGGACGTGAAGCAGCCCGCGAGAGCCGTCTCAAACTATTCCATAACTGGTTGGACAGCGAAACGGCGCAGCTAAGGCACCAAGGGCTGGAGACGTCTTTCGAGGTTGTCTGGGCTCCGCGCTCGGCGCTTGATATATGCCGATACATCAGCGTTTCCAACGTCGATTTCGTACTCAAGGATTTGTATGCCGAGTCAGCGGTCAGGCCCTTGAGTCTTTCAGACCTGGATTGGCAGTTGTTGCGCGGAAGTCCAGCGCCGGTTCTTCTTGTGACGGATGCCAGGCACCCCCATCCTCGGAAAATTCTGGCAGCTGTCGATATTCTTCATGAAGATCCTCATGTTCAACAGTTGAACGACTCGATCATTGAAACTGCGGGACGTCTAGCGCAAGCATGCCACGCATGTTTGCACCTGTTATCCGTGTATGACCGGTCGGTCCAGCCTTTAGCGGACATTGATGAGCCACATGTAGCGACGCCCCCCAGTTACGAGGAAGAGGAAGCGCTGTTCAACGCGCTTGCCGATAAATACGCAATCGACGAGGAACATCGGCATTTCATCGCAGGGGCGGCTGCCAATGTGATCAACACTTATGTCGCTCGGTGCAACTACGACATCTTGGTCATGGGAACGGCGAACCATCGCCCCCTCGACATGCTATTAGGGCGTACGGCTGACATAGTTCTCGATCATCCGCCTTGTAACGTTCTTGTATTAAAGCCTTTTGCCGTGGGGCGACCGAACGACCAGGACGTGTCGGCAACAACGCCCAATACGTTGTCGATGAAAAAATAAGGGCTGCTAAATGAGGCCTCGCAGGCGTTGGCCTGACTTGATTTAAATCAAGCGACAGCGATGGCATTCACTGAGAATTCAGCCAGTTTTCCCAAACTGGCCGGGAGTTCCTTATGTCGTTCGAATCGCCTATCCCGAACGACCCGCTTCAATCTTCGCTCGACATCGACCCGCGAGTGACCTCATCCCTGCTGTGGGTGTCCTGGCTGGTGGGCACTGCGATGCTCGCCGCTGTGATCGCTGTCGCCTTGCACCTGAGCGATGTCGAGGCATTTGGCACGTTGTTGGAGCGGGCAGAACCTCTATGGTTGATTGTGGCCATCGTGTTGCAAGCGCTGACGTACCTGGCTCAAGGGCAGGTCTTCCGGGGCGTGTTAAAAGCAGGGCACGCACAGCTGTCTTTGTGGGATTCAAGCAAGCTCAGTCTGATGAAGTTGTTTGTCGATCAGGCGCTACCCTCTTCGGGTATCAGCGGAGCTTTTGCGGTCATCGCTTTCCTCATTAAAAAAGGGGTCGCCCGGCCATTGGCACTGGCTTGTCTGGTCCTTGACCTTTCCGCCTATTTTTTTGCGTATGTGCTGACCGTCGGGGTCGCACTGTTCATCGTCATGCTGCAAGGACATGCCACGACGTCCCTCATTGCGACCTGCCTGGTATTCGCTGCGGTGAGTCTGGCAGCCGCGATTATTGTACCGCGCCTTTCTGGCCATTCAGAGCTGCAGCGGCGCTTCTCTGTGAAACACCATGCACTGGTAGGTAAAGGACTGGCCTTGTTGACGGGGGCCGACACCCAACTGGTGCGCAACCGTTCTTTGTTGTGGCGCACCACGTTTTTAGAGTTGGTCATCATCCTGCTCGACTGTTTGACGCTGTGGGTGCTGGTGCGTTCGTTGGGGGTGTCCGCACAGCTGCCTGGGTTGTTCGCCGGGTTCATGCTGGCCAGCGTACTTCGCAGTGTTGGAATTGTGCCGGGCGGGCTAGGGGCGTTCGAAGCGGCCGCAGTGGTCACGTTGCATTGGATTGGCATCGAGATTCCGGTTGCGCTGTCTGCCACCTTGTTGTTCCGCGGGCTGACCTTCTGGTTGCCCATGCTGCCGGGCATGTGGCTGGCGCGCAGTGGGCTGGGAACCCCCTCCATCAAGGGGGATGTGCCCATAAGCGAGGTCTGGTGGCAGACGCCTGCTGAAGAGCTGATCCGCTCATTTGGAAGTTCTGTTGAAGGACTGAGCAGTGAGCAGGCAAAAGCGCGTCTGCGACCTGCCGCGCCGGTGGGGCGGAGTCGACCGCATGGTCTGCTCAGGCTGACGATAGAGCAGATGCGTAGCCCGCTGGTCATCATTCTGATCGTGGGTGCTTTGGTGGCGCTGTTAGTCGGGGACTGGATCAACGCGGCCATTGTGTTGTTGATCGTGCTGATCAGCGCCTTGCTGAGTGCCTGGTATGAAAATCGCGCGAGCACGGCAGTCGAGCAGTTACGTCGGAAAATCGCTACGCTCGCCGTCGTTCGTCGTGCAGGCAAGATTCTGCAAGTTCCTGCGTCTGACGTCGTCCCCGGTGATATTTTTTTGCTCAGCGCGGGCAGTCTGATTGCCGCTGACGGCCGAGTGTTGAGTGCGCGCGATTGCTTCATCAGTCAGAGTCTGCTCACCGGCGAGACGTACCCTGTAGAAAAACTGCCGGGAGACGTTCCTGCGGAGGCGTCTCTGATTCAACGCAGCAACTGCGTATTCATGGGCACCTCCGTTCGCAGTGGAACTGCCGAGGTACTTGCCACCCGTTACGGCGATGAGAGCGAGTTCGGTCAGATTGCCAAATCGCTGTCGTTGCGGCCACCGGAAACCGAATTCGAACGTGGTCTGCGGCATTTTGGCGGACTGCTGCTGCGCGTCATGCTGGTCATCACGTTCCTTGTTTTCGGTATCAATATTCTGTTGCATCGACCGACTCTCGACACACTGCTATTTGCCATCGCCTTGTCCGTCGGTTTATCGCCAGAGCTGCTACCTGCCATCCTGAGCCTCACCTTGGCCAAAGGTGCGCAGCGTATGGCCGCCCGTGGCGTCATCGTGCGCCATCTCAGCGCTATCGAAAATCTGGGGGCGATGGACATCTTGTGTACTGACAAGACCGGAACCTTGACGCGCGGTGTGGTTGCGCTGAATGCCGCAGTGAATGTCGAGGGTGAGGAGGAGGTCAATGTTCTGCAATTAGCCCTGTTCAACGCGCATTTCCAGACAGGGATGAGTAACGCGATGGACGATGCCATCACAACCAAGGCGCAGGCCAGTGCTGTCGACGTCGGCCACGTCAGCAAGCTCGATGAGATTCCATACGATTTTGGGCGCAAGCGTCTGAGTGTGGTGGTTGCCGGCAGCGTGGAAGCCCCCATCCTGCTAGTGACCAAAGGAGCGGTCGAAAACGTCCTGGAGGTCTGTACTCATCTTTGTTGCGGTAACGGTACGCAGGTTCTGGATGAAACGGCGTTGGCGGCGATCCGTAAACGGTTTGCTGCGTGGAGTGAGCAAGGATTTCGCGTGCTTGGAATAGCCACTCGTTCGCTGCCTGCACAGGCTCGATACAGCCGTAACGAGGAAGTGGACCTGACCTTCCGCGGCTTTCTGTTGTTTTTCGATCCTCCCGAACCGGGAGTAAAGGCCACGATGGCCGCGCTGGCAAAGCTGGGTGTTCAGGTCAAGATCATCAGTGGTGACAGTCATCTGGTTGCCCGCTATGTCGCCTCTGCCGTAGGGCTCAATGCGCAACGGATCATCACCGGTTCTGAGTTGGCGCTGTTGAAAGACGAGGTGCTGATGCACCTGGCGCCGACAGTTACGCTATTTGCCGAGGTCGATCCCAATCAAAAAGAGCGAATTATTCGTGCCCTGCAGAAGACCGGTCATGTGGTAGGTTTTCTCGGTGATGGAATAAACGACGCACCTGCACTGCAGGCGGCCGACATTGGGATTTCTGTGCAGAACGCTGCTGATGTTGCAAAGCAGGCCGCTGATTTTGTCTTGCTTGAGCATGACCTGAATGTGTTGCGCGAAGGCATTGATGAAGGTCGCCACACGTTTGCCAATACACTGAAGTACATTTTCATCGTGTCCAGTGCGAACTTCGGAAACATGATCAGCATGGCGCTGGCTTCATTGTTCCTGCCCTTTCTACCTCTGCTCGCGAAGCAAATTTTGCTGAACAATTTTCTGTCTGACATTCCAGCGTTGGGCATCGCCAGCGATAACGTCGATCGAGAGTGGGAA
This sequence comes from Pseudomonas sp. 10C3, assembly GCF_036346185.1. Taxonomy (NCBI): domain Bacteria; kingdom Pseudomonadati; phylum Pseudomonadota; class Gammaproteobacteria; order Pseudomonadales; family Pseudomonadaceae; genus Pseudomonas; species Pseudomonas sp. 10C3. The sequence goes on from NZ_JASJVE010000034.1 coordinate 5,987, forward strand.
CAGACGCCTCATCGCTGGAACCTCGCTGAAGTCCGCAACTTCATGGTGGTATTCGGACTCGTCAGCTCACTCTTCGATGTCTTCACCTTTGGTGCGTTGTATTGGCTGGTAGGTATTGCGCCAGATCTGTTTCGCAGCGGCTGGTTTGTCGAATCATTACTGACTCAGTTGTTGACCATTTTCATCGTTCGCACGTACAAACCTTTCCATAAAAGTCATCCGGGTCGAATGCTTCTGGTCAGCGCATCCGTGATCGGGGCTCTGACCGTTTTACTGCCCTACAGCCCCGCTGCCGCGTGGTTTGGACTTGTCCCTTTACCGCTTGGCCTGCTCGCCGTGGTTCTGTCCATCAGCCTGCTTTACGTGGCAGCCGCCGAATGGGTAAAGCGGGGGTTCTATCGAAAGCGACCTATCAAACCGAGGCCACTTCGTCGCCGTGGCGACTCTTGAAGTTGTCCGTTTGTGGCGCGGGCAGAGGCTATTTTCGGTCGGTCAGCGCAGGTGGCATGGTTCAATGTTTCGGGTCCTGATGACGACTTCTGATTTAAGTCAATGCCGCTCATGTCATGACGTTCAACATTGAACCCTGCCCGAATTGCGGAGAACGCTATGGCAAATTTCCAGCATCTACTGTTGATCGCTTCCCCGCAAATGCATCGTACTTCTGCATTTGAGCGCGCGGTGGCATTGGCAAAGGTCAGTAACGCCGCACTCCATATCGTTGCGTTTGATTATATGGAAACGCTCGCAATCGTTGGGGTTTTCAACCAAGGGGCCATGGCGGAACTGCGTGAGGGCTACTTGCAGATGCATCGCCACTGGTTAGAGCAAGAGGCCGAATATGAGAGAAAAAACGGGCTTGAGGTCACCACCCAACTGTTCTGGACGCAGCATGTCGTTGACGAAATTCGGCAATATGTCGACACCCAACAAGCGGAGATGGTGATAAAGGATGTTCACCAGGAATCAACGCTCAAACGCATTTTTTTTACACCGCTGGACTGGCAGCTACTGCGTGATTGCCCTGTGCCAGTCCACGTGGTGATCGATTCGGCAAACCCGTTACCGCACAAAATAGTGGCGGCGGTTAATCTTTTTCGTTCTGCTGATGCAGACCTTCAGCTCAACGACATCATTATCGAAACGGCTTCCCGATTGGCAACACAGTGCGATGGCGTTCTACAGATGCTGTATGTCTTCGATGGGGCCGCTGTCTATGCTTCAGGCTTTACGATCATGGGGGCGATGCCCATCGAAGCAGACTTTGTCGATGCGCTTGGTGATGCGCACCTTGAAGCGTTTGTTGCGCTGGCGGAATACTATGGTATCGCGAAGGAGAACGCTTATTACCTGAAAGGGACTCCGCTCCCGGCCATCAAAAAGTTCGCGGCCGATAACGCGGTTGATGTACTGGTGATGGGCACACGTCCTCATCACAATCTGGACTTGGTGTTGGGCGACACCGCGGAGAATATTCTCCAACACGCCCCCTGCAGTGTTCTTGTGGTCAAGGCATAGATAAGGGCGGGGTCTACTCTCAATCAGCTCGGCGGCACCCTGACACCAGCGAATGTAAGGCTGCTAAATCAAGGATCTCTACGGCTCTGCCCGAAATGCGCACAATCTCAAGTTCACGAAGGCGCGCAATAGCCCGGCAGACTGTTTCCAGGCGCAAACCAAGATAAGACCCGATATCTTCCCGGGTCATTCTCAGGACGAACGCTTTGGATGAATAGCCGCGCGTGACCATTCGATGCGACAAATTCAGCAAAAAAGCGGCTAGACGCTCATCAGCATTGAGGTTTCCCAATAACAAAAGCATTTCATGATCACGGACTATTTCTCGACTCAGCAGCCTGTGCAGGTTGTGTTGAAGCGAAGGCAACTCATGAGACAGTCGTTCCAGTTGCATGAAATGAATCGGGCACGCTTCGCTGTCTTCCAGTGCGATTGCATTACACACATGTCGGTCATTGCTGATGGCGTCTATGCCCAGCATTTCTCCCGCCATTTGAAAGCCTGTCAGCTGTTCGCGGCCATCCTCCGAAATGACGGTCGTCTTGAAAAATCCATACCGGACGGCATACAGCGAACGCAAAGGGTCCCCCGCATGATACAGCGTCTCGCCTTTTTTGATTTTGACCCGTTGCTGAATGAGGGTGGACAGAAGATCGACTTCTGAACTGTTCAGGCCAGCAGATAAACACAGCCCTCGCACACCGCACCCTGAACAGGCAGCCTTTATTTGTTGCACAGGGCTAAGCATTACCGGAAGCGTCATGAGAGATCTCCTGTTATTTTTTCAGCGTAGCCAATGGACCCGCTTCATGACAGAGCGAGTGATCAGTTATAGATGAATGGCGGGCGAAGCAGGGAGGACTTTATTAGCATTTTTTGTTGTATGGAATTCCCTGTCAGGGAATAACTATCGCGCACTCACACTCAAATGAGTGGCCTATTTTATATTTTAAATCAAGGTGGATTGTTTTGCGGGTTGCCAACTAACGGCTTATGGAAAGCGTGCGTAAAATTGTTAAGTAGAAGTTACATCTTGATGGGGATTTCCTTGCGCATGTGCGCAAGCATAACGCCATTTTTTCGCACCATCATTTTTTTGGTTAGAGGGGGTTATTCAATAAAGATTGCGCGGGGCAGGTTTTTTATCGCGCGTTGATCTAACGTATTTGGGTTCTGGCGGGGTGGCTCTGATGTAGATCAATGTGTGGGCCGCTTGATCGTCAAGAATGTGAAACACATAGACCCTGTCGGGAGGAGGTCACCTATTCTCCCCAGCCGTTGACCCTTTCCGTAAGTGGAGGTGTTACATGTCGGACTCTGAGCGTTTATTGTTAGTGGCTTCACCCTTGATGCACCGAACTCCGGCTTTTGACCGAGCGGCAGCACTGGCTAAAGCTAAAGGGGTTCCCTTGCATATCGTGGCCTTTGACTATGTTGAAGGCTTGGCAACGGCTGGCCTGGTCAATGAACAAGCGCTCTCTGAAATGCGCGAGGGTTACTTACTGCGGCATCGTCAGTGGCTTGAAGAGCAAGCTGTTTCCCTGCGCAATCTCAAAATAGTGGTAACAACGGAAGTGGTGTGGGTCCAGCGTCCGCTGGAGGAGATTTTGCGCCACGTCAAAGAGTTAAACCCTTCCATGCTTATCAAAGACCTCGAGCATGAATCTCTGCTGATGCGTACCTTGTTTACACCTCTGGACCTGCGTTTATTGAGGGACTGTTCATCCTCCGTGCACCTTGTTGCGAACGTCCAGCACGCCACGCCGAGAAAAATTCTGGCCGCGGTAGATCCGTTTAAGCCGGAAGAGCAGTTCGAACAGTTTAATGATCAGATTATCCTGGCGGCAGAGAAGTTGGCGGCACAGTGCAATGCTGAACTGCATCTGCTTTACGCGTATGACCTGTCATATATGTATGCGTCGGAGGGCATGGGTTCGACATTGTTTTCAGCGGGCATGGGCGAAGCGGTGTATGAGGCTGAAGGAAAAGCGTTTACTGAATTGGCTGATCGATATCGGGTGCCGCCAGAGTGCCGCCACTTCATCATGGGTGTCCCGGCGAAAGTCATTACTGCTTATGCTGAAGAAGAGAATATTGATGTTGTCGTGCTGGGCACGGTGCACCGTAGAGGGTTGAGCAAACTCTTGGGTAGCACCGCCGAACAAGTGGTTTATCACATGCACAGCAGTCTGTTGGCGATCAAGCCGTCACCGCTTGAGTAGCGACATAGACTGAGTATCTGGGTGAATTTAAAGGCTCAGGATCAAGTCGTTTGTTGCGAGTTTGACGCAGATCAAACTGGGCATGGATATACAATTCACACTGTGCAGGCGGGTGCGAAGCGGGGGGGTGATCCGTACTTCTTCGTGTCGCTAAACAGGTAGTCAATTTTTATTAACGATGCCGTAATGTGAGAGGTTAAAAATGAGAAACCTGACTCTGACTGTTCCACTGATATTGGTCCTGGCCATGGCGGCGGGTTGCAGCAATCAAAAAGCCAAGGAGTTTGACGCGAGATTGACGGGGGCTGAAAACTCGGCAGCCGCAGCCCGGGTCAGGGCTGATGATGCTTACTCCAAAGCGGAGCAAGCGCTTTCAGCCGCTAACCAGGCTCAACAAACTGCCGACAAGGCCAATGAGAGTGCCAGCCGTATGCTCCAAAAAGCCACGCGCAAATAGCAAATAAATACGCTGGGATTAGCGTTGATTGTTTGCCTGAGTCGGCTCGAAAGTGGGGGATACGCTCCGCCCAGAGCCGACACGTTTCGTTGCGATGTCCTGTGTCGCAATACGCGGTGCTTACTTCATGTGATCGTTACCCTGACGCTGCATCAACAGAAGTATGAACGCGACTGCAGAAATAGCAGCACCGGCATAGAAGGTCATTGCTGATCCATAGGTTTGCCACAGCAGACCTGCAAGAGCACTTGCCAGGAGCATGGAGAAACCACTCACCAGATTGAAAACCCCAAAGGCGGTTCCTTTGAGCCCTTCCGGTGTCGTGTCGGCCACAAGAGCGGCCAGCAGCCCCTCACTGAATCCCATATGAAGCCCCCACAATGTAACGCCGAGCATCAGCATTGTGATGGATTCTGCGTTGGCTAGCACGAGATCGGACAGGATAAGCAATATCAGACCCACGCCGAGAAGCGCTTTGCGGCTGACTCGGTCAGAGAGTTTCCCCGCGGGGTAGGCAGAAAGTGTGTAGAACAAAGCCATCACCACCATCACGATGGGTACCCAGGTCGCGGAGAGTCCTGCTTGCTGGCCGCGCAATACCAGAAATGCCTCGCTAAAGCGCGCCAGGGTGAACAGTGCTCCCACAATCACCACCCGCCAATACGCTGGCGAAAAGCTGTAGAGCAGCTGTAGACGTATCGGCGACCGAAAGTGCTGAGTTCGCTGCTCGTGTGCAGGTTCATTGACGCCAACAAAAATCAGGCTGACGGCTACCAGCGCGGGTATCACGGCGATCCATAAGACGAGAGGAATATCTCCACTGAATATAAACATCAGGCCGATGGCCACTGCAGGTCCAAAAAAGGCCCCTACGGTGTCCATGGACTGACGTAAGCCGAAGCACGCGCCACGGATCTCTGGTGGTGATATATCGGCGACCAGAGCATCGCGTGGCGCTCCGCGGATCCCTTTGCCAATCCGGTCCAGAAAGCGTGCGGTAAATACCATTTCTGCGGAATGAGCCAGGGGGAAGAGTGGCTTGGTGAGTGCTGCAAGCCCATAGCCCACCAGCAAGAGGCTCTTGCGTTTACCGAAGTAGTCACTGATCGCGCCGGAAAAAACTTTCACGATCAGGGCCGTAGCTTCCGCAACGCCCTCGATAATACCTAGCGTGATCATGCTGACGCCGAGCGTGCCGACCAAAAATACCGGCAGCAGCGCATGAACCATTTCTGACGACAAGTCCATGAACAGACTGACGAACCCCAGTGCCCAGACCGTACGTGGGATGTTGCGGGTGGTTACCGTCTCGGGCATAGGTCAGATTCCAGGAGGGTCAGCCGATTTCCCGCAGCGCTGATTGTGCATGTCGCTCGACAGCCTGCGGGTACCGGGTAGAGCTTACCGCCCAGGCAACATGCGGGTCAGGGTATTGTCGCGACTTATGTAATGGTGAAACAGGCCGGCCGCTGCGTGCAGGCCTATCAGCCAATAGCCGGTTGTTCCGGCCAGTTCATGCCATTCTTTAATTGATTTAGCCAGCGCCTCATTCGTGCCGATCAGGGGCGGCAGTTCAATTCCGAAGAAGGGAACAGGTTTGCCGGCCGCACTCAGTACCAGCCAACCGGCGAGCGGCGCGCCTATCATTAGCGCATACAGGGCGAGATGCATCAGCTTGGCGGGGATTGCCTGCCACTGCGGGAGGGCGGGTACGACGGTAGGTGTCGGCGCAATCAAGCGGGCCAGAAGACGTAGCCACACCAGTGCGAAGATTGCCAGACCCAGCATGAAGTGCCATTGCTTGAGCAACTCACGAAAGTCGCTGCCTTTGGGGAAGTTCCCTTTTAGTTCAATACTGGCGTAGACGCCGATGATCAAGGCCAGCATCAGCCAATGCAGCCCGATGGAGAGAATGCCATAACGTTGTTTTGTGTTTTTCCAGCCCATAACGATGTCCTTGTTGTGCCGTGGTACTTGGTAAGTGACGATTATTCTGAGGCTCAAAGCTTAAACCAAACTGAACGCGGTGCGTGTTTAACGGAAGGGGATCACGCTGTTTTTCCTTTACTTCACATATGGAAAAACATATATTCGAAAAACCGTATATGAGCTGAAACCCCGTCATGACCGATCCTCTGACACCCACCGCCGTTTTTAAATGCCTGGCTGACGACAATCGAGTGCGCATGATGCTGCTGGTTGCCCATGAGGGTGAACTCTGTGTCTGCGAGCTGACCTGCGCGCTCAACGAGAGTCAGCCCAAGGTATCCCGGCACTTGGCGCAACTGCGCAATTGCGGACTTCTGGCAGATCGTCGGCAAGGTCAATGGGTGTATTACCGCCTGCACCCGAACCTGCCTGATTGGGTGCATGGCGTTCTGACCACCGTATTGGAGGCCAACAAACACTGGTTGAGCCCTGACGCGAAACGTCTTGATGAAATGGGCGACCGCCCGGCGCGCGCCGCAGCCTGCTGCTGATCCAGCCACGTTGAGCGCCGAGCAGCTCAAGGCCGAGCTAGCCCTGGTCGGTACGCTCTGACAACAGGAGATATGAACATGAGCAAAAGCCGCCTTTCCTTTCTGGACCGCTACCTGACCTTGTGGATTTTCTTGGCCATGGCGTTCGGCATCGGGCTGGGAAGCCTGTTCGAAGGCTGGCCGCAGTGGCTCAACAGTCTCTCTGTGGGTAGCACCAACATCCCGATCGCCATCGGTTTGATCGTGATGATGTATCCGCCCCTGGCCAAGGTTCGTTATGAGGAGCTGCCAGAGGTCTTCAAAGACAAGCGCATCCTTGCGTTGTCTCTGATCCAGAACTGGGTCATCGGGCCGATATTGATGTTCGTTTTGGCGATTGTCTTCCTGAGCGACAAGCCGGAATACATGACCGGATTGATCCTCATCGGCCTCGCCCGTTGCATTGCCATGGTGCTGGTCTGGAATCAGATCGCGGGAGGCAATAATCAATATGTCGCCGGGTTGGTAGCGTTCAACAGCATCTTCCAGATATTGTTTTTCAGCCTGTACGCCTGGATTTTCCTGGGGCTATTGCCGCCACTGTTTGGACTGGAAGGCAGCGTTATCGAGACCAGCTTCATCAGCATCGCCGGGTCAGTTCTGATCTACCTGGGTGTGCCATTCATGGCCGGTTTTCTGACCCGAAAGATCCTGATCGCCCGTAAAGGAAACGACTGGTATCAAGAGCGCTTTATCCCAAAAATAAGCCCGCTGACCCTGGTGGCATTGCTATTGACCATCGTCGCCATGTTCAGCCTCAAGGGCGACAAGGTGCTGCAACTGCCATTGGATGTATTGCGCATCGCGATCCCGCTGACGATCTACTTCGTCGTGATGTTCTTCCTTAGTTTCTGCATGGGCAAGCTGCTCAAGGCGGATTATCCGCGTACCACGGCTCTGGCTTTTACTGCTGCGAGCAACAACTTCGAACTCGCGATTGCGGTGGCCATCGCTACCTTCGGCCTGGCGTCCCCGGTCGCTTTCGCCACGGTGATTGGTCCGCTGGTGGAAGTGCCGGTGCTGATTTCTTTAGTGGGTGTAGCGCTGTGGCTTAAACGCCGCTGGTTCGATGAATCCAAGAGCGCAGTTGCGCAGGACAACGACTATGTATGACGACCACATCCCCCAACTCGACGTCGAACTGGTTGAATTACCTTCGGCAGACAAACTGGGGATCGAACTGAAGTCCACCCATAAACCACGCATCCTGCTGCTGTATGGATCGACGCGTGAGCGCTCCTTCAGCCGCTTGCTGGTAGAGGAAGCGGCTCGCCTGCTGCAACGCATGGGCGCCGAAACACGGATTTTCAATCCATCAGGCTTGCCATTGCCCGATGATGTCGCCGATGACCATCCACAGGTACAAGAACTGCGCGAATTGATGCGGTGGTCGGAAGGGCAAGTGTGGTGTTCACCTGAGCGGCACGGCTCGATGAGCGCGGTGTTCAAGGCACAGATCGACTGGGTGCCGTTGGCCATAGGCGCAGTCCGCCCGACCCAGGGTAAAACCCTGGCGGTCATGCAGGTGTGTGGTGGGTCGCAGTCGTTCAACGTGGTCAATCAACTGCGGGTACTCGGGCGCTGGATGCGGATGTTCACCATCCCCAATCAATCGTCCGTACCCAAGGCTTATCTGGAGTTCGACGAGCACGGTCGGATGAAACCCTCTCCCTTCTATGACCGGGTCGTCGATGTGATGGAAGAGTTGGTGAAGTTCACATTGCTGCTGCGCGACCGCCAGGACTATCTGGTCGATCGTTATTCCGAGCGCAAAGAATCGGCGGAAGCACTCATGGACCGGGTTAATCAGCGTTCTATCTGAGGACAGTTTCACCGTGTAATAACCGAAGTTTGGCCTGTCCGGCGCGCGTAGGTCGGACTCCCACTGACAGCAGAGACGAGGAACAAAGACATGGCTATCAAAGTTGGCATCAATGGTTTCGGTCGGATCGGTCGCCTCGCGCTGCGAGCAGCCTGGCGCTGGCCAGAGTTTGAATTCGTGCAGATCAATGACCCGGCCGGTGATGCAGCGACCCATGCGCACCTGCTCAACTTCGACTCCGTGCATGGCCGCTGGCAGTATCAGGCCGACTCCGAAGGCGAGTGCATTGTCATCGACGGCAAGCGGATCAAGGTCAGTGCCAATAGGGCAATCGCCGATACCGACTGGTCGGGCTGCGATCTGGTGATCGAAGCCAGCGGCAAAATGAAGACGGTTGCGGTTCTCCAGGGCTATCTTGACCAAGGCGTGAAGCGCGTTGTGGTCAGCGCTCCGGTGAAGGAGAGAGGGGCGTTGAACATTGTGATGGGGGTCAATCACCACCTGTTCAACTCTGCGCAACATCGCATTGTGACTGCCGCTTCGTGCACCACTAACTGCCTGGCTCCGGTGGTCAAAGTGATCCACGAAAAGCTGAGGATTCGTCATGGTTCGATCACCACCATTCATGACCTGACCAACACCCAGAGCATCCTCGATCAGCCGCACAAGGATCTACGCCGTGCGCGTGCTTCCGGTATGAGCTTGATTCCGACCAGCACCGGCTCGGCCACGGCCATCGCCGAAATTTTCCCGGAATTGCGCGGGCGCCTGAATGGTCACGCCGTGCGTGTTCCGTTGGCCAACGCCTCGCTGACTGACTGTGTGTTTGAAGTTGAACGCGCCACGACTGCAGAGGAAGTTAATCAACTGCTGAAAGACGCTTCCGAGAATGAATTGAAAGACATTCTCGGCTATGAGGAGCGTCCGCTGGTGTCCATCGACTACCGTACCGATCCGCGCTCTTCAATTATCGATGCGTTGTCGACCATGGTCATCAATGGCACTCAGGTAAAAATCTACGCGTGGTACGACAACGAATGGGGCTATGCCAACCGTACGGTCGAACTGGCAAAAATGGTCGGTCTGGCCGTCTGACAGGGAATCATCATGAACGCGTTGTCAGCCCTTGCTCCAGAAGTGCGGCAGTATCTGCTCGTCACGGGTAATTACTGGGCCTTCACCCTCACCGATGGTGCGTTGCGCATGTTGGTGGTACTGCACTTTCACGCATTGGGCTACAGCCCGCTTCAGATTGCGGCGCTGTTTTTGTTTTATGAGTTCTTTGGCGTGGTCACCAACCTCGTGGGTGGCTACCTTGGGGCCCGCTTGGGCCTGAACCGGACCATGAATATTGGTTTGGCCATTCAGGTCGTGGCACTGCTGATGCTGACAGTGCCCTCGGTCTGGCTGACGATTCCTTGGGTAATGGGCGCCCAGGCGTTGTCGGGGATCGCCAAAGATCTGAACAAGATGAGTGCCAAAAGCTCGATCAAGCTGCTGGTGCCCGATGGACAACAAGGCAAGCTGTACCAGTGGATCGCGATCCTAACCGGCTCGAAAAATGCGCTCAAGGGCGTCGGTTTCTTTCTGGGCGGTGCACTGCTGGCTGCCATCGGATTCAAGGGCGCCGTGCTGGCCATGGCCATCGTATTGGGGCTGATCTGGATCAGCAGTCTGATCTTGCTCAAGAAGGACCTGGGCAAAGCCAAAGCCAAACCCAAACCCAAGTTCCGGGAGATCCTTTCCAAGAGCCGTGCGATCAACATCCTGTCGGCAGCACGGATGTTTTTGTTTGGCGCTCGGGATGTCTGGTTTGTCGTCGCATTGCCGGTCTATCTCAGTACAGCCTTTGGCTGGGACGTCTGGAAAGTCGGTGGTTTTCTTGCTGCGTGGGTGATCGGCTACGGCATAGTGCAGTCGTTCGCGCCCAGCATTACGGGCAAGAAAAACGGGCGTGTGCCTGATGGTCGAGCGGCTTTTCTCTGGGCACTTCCGCTGGCGCTTCTGCCAGGGGCTATTGCCTTGGGGTTGAACACTGGGTTGTCCGAGCACGTCGTTCTCTTGGGTGGGCTGATGGTCTTTGGCGTCCTGTTCGCCGTGAACTCATCGCTGCACAGTTACCTGATCGTCTCCTACGCCAAGGAAGACGGCGTCTCACTGGATGTAGGTTTTTACTACATGTCCAACGCGATGGGCCGGTTGATCGGCACCGTGCTCTCCGGATGGATTTACCAGATGTACGGGTTGAGTGCGTGCTTGTGGATATCGAGCGCTTTTGTCTTGCTCGCCGCGCTGATTTCCATTGCTCTGCCCAGACATGCCACGGCGATATGAAGCACTGCTGGACAATCGTCATTACGTCATGAATCTGCGCGACTTGAAGCTGATCGTCTCTTTAAACGCCTCCACTTTCCCGATACGACGGATATTCGCCCATGTCCCTTTGTAATAGGGCACTACATTTCGGTCGGTCCATGCGGTGGTCAAATCGCCCATAACACCGTTGAAGTGGCCGAACTGCATAAAGGTCTGATTCCGCTTTATATCAGGCTCCAGGTAGGCCAGCGCGTAAGACGAGCCGTAGTCGTTAAATACTTCAACCACGTCCCCGGATGCAATCGCCAAGGATTTTGCATCGTCGGGGTTGATTTCCAGATACGCCATGGGTACGCGCGCCTTCACGAACTCGTTGTATTGGTCGTGATAGAGCGTTTGCCACACCTCATTGATACGTCCATTGTTGATCCAGAACTTATATTTCTCCTTCTGCTCCGCGACCGGTTTTGGCAGCCCAGGCCACGTTGCTGGCTTGAACTCGGCTTTACCGTCCGGCGTGTCGAACGTGTAGTCGGTGTAGAGCATTTCGGTGCCGATCAGTTTGCCATCCCGGTACTCTTTGACGGGTAGCTGGACTCCATTGTTACCCATGGCAATCAGTCGCTCGTAGGTGACAAGATTGCCTGTGTTACCGCCCTGACTATCGATAGGGCCGACGCCCGGCTGACCGGCCATACGAAAGCCGTCATTGAAAGCATCTTCCTCTGTTTTCCAGTCGAAGCCCGCAAATCGCTCCGCCATGTCCTGCTTTCCTTCGGCGCTGTACATCTGCCGAAGGGTGTTGGCGATAGCGGCCGCAATCAGGCAATCGGCTTTCGCTGAACCGGGGGGATCCATGAACTTTTGCGACAGACGCATCCTCCGCTCCCCATTCATCGAGGTGAGATTTATCTCGCCCGGATGAGCTGCTGGCAGCATCACATGAGCGGCTTCTGCCAGCTTGGTGGGATAGAGGTTGATATTGGCTAAAAAGAGACCGCCTTTATTTTTCACCGCATCGTAGATCGCGTCCACCCTCTGCGCGGTTGAGCCGCCGCGCACCGTCGCCATGGCCTCCCTGACAATATTGGCGCGCTTCAGAATGACGGTACGGTGTTGCTCTGCATTGAGGGTGGTCTGGAATGGATTGGCCCCCCATGCCGTGTACATCATGCCCTTGCCATTGATGATCTCCTGATCCACATAGATCTTGGTGGTGCCTGGATAAGGGGGGCGCGTGTAACCTTCCTGGTGGCCGCCCATGCGCACCACCCCGGTACCCCGACGTCCTACGTTATGAGTCGCAAGTACCAAGTTGACCAAGGCAGACTGGATCAGGTAGTTGTCATTGCCCCAGATGATTCCTTTTTCGTAGGCGTGCATGGTGTGTGGCCGGTGGCCAGAAGCTTTGGGCTTGTAGGCCCATTCGGCTGCAAGCTTGAGCTTGTCCGCCGAAACACCGGTGATACGGCTGGTTTCCTCAATCGATAACCTATTGGCTTGAAGCGTCTGGTCAAACCCTTTGGTATGGGCCGAGATAAACTCCTGGTCATGCCATTTTTGTTCAACCACGTAGGTCAACAGACCGTTGAACAAAGCGATATCCGTTCCCGGTTCGATATCCAGGTGAAGGACGTTGTCCTTGCCTGCCGCTTGCTCGGCCACAGCGATAGTAGGCGTCCTGCGCGGGTCAACAAAAATCACTTTCGCCGGGGCAACGGTTTCCCCAGGAAAACGCTGTTTGCGTTTGATGACGGTCTGCCCCTGTAAATTGGGGAGCCAGTGGGCCAGGAAGTAGTTGGTTTGGGTCTCGTATGAATTGCAGCCGATGGCCATAATAACGTCAGCCAGCTCGGCGTCTTCATAGCTGTTATTGAGTTCACCAATGCCCATCTCGCGTGTGGCGTGGCACTCGGAGTTATAAGCAGGGCGGTTGTGGATACGTACCAGCGGTGTCTTCAGCGCCGTGAACATCAACTTGCCGGTGCCCCAGGTATTCTCAAATCCTCCTCCGGCGCCTCCGTGGTCGAAGCAGTCAAAGGCGAGGGCGGCTGGCCCGTCATTATCAAGAATCTTCTTGGTAACGCCCGCATAAAGTGCCAGCGCATCATCCCAGCTGGTGTCTAGCCACTGGTCAGCCACATAAATCCGTGGGCTGCGCAGACGCTCCTTGCCCACACCGTCGGAGTTATACATGACCCTGGCCAGTTGACCGCCTCGCGTGGACGAGAGCCCTTTATTAACGTCGCACTGCTTGTCGGGCACAATCATGAGGTTGTAACGCTTGCCGTCTTTGTCAGTGATCGTGTTCTGCATCGCAGGGGTCATGATCACAGCCAGAGGAGGTAGCTGTTTACGAAAGTCGAGCCCTAACGCATTTTCATCGGGTGCCCGTCCACCTTCCAGGTTCTCTGGCCATTTGTAGACGTGGTAGCCACAACCCACGATGCAGAAGTGACAGGCAAGGTTGGTTTTCTGGGCCTCTGGAGGGGGGAGCGCCATCCGATCTTTATTGGTTGCCATTTTAAGCCTCTTATCAAAGGAGGTTGGACTGACGCCCGTAGATCAACCCTTCGACGGCCACTGCACGTACCGAATCGTCATTGGAGTTGTATTCGAGCACTATGCTGGGCAGATTCTCGGTCGCCTGGCCGGAAACCATTTGACCCGTATTTTCAGGATCGAAAATGCTGAAATGGCACGGGCATTTAAACACCCGCGGCCCTGCGTCATAGGTGACCGGGCACCCCATGTGCGTGCATAGCGTGCTGTAGGCAACGATGTCGCGCTCCGGGCCAATGCCACCCGGAACGGGAGCGCCCATCTTGATCAATGCGCAAGGTGAGGAGGCATCGGGATAGAAAAACGAGACAGGGGTGTTGACCTGTAATTTCTGCGCGTTGATGATCGCTTTCATTGGGTAGGGAAGGTTGACCCGCCCTATCACCTGCGGCTCAGGCGTGGTTGCCGCCGCTTGGGTTAAATGGGGTACTCCGATGACTGCGCCCGCAGCAATCCCGCCTCCAACCTTCAAGAAGACTCTTCTGGAAATCGATATCATCTCTGCCTCCGCATGACGCTTGCGATGCAGTTGACTTCGTCTGTGTCGTAAGCGGATTTTTATTTTTGACCCAGTCAGCATAGGATAAAAAAACGATTGTTGCGCTGCCCGTAAAAGCAGCCAATTGACGCTCCTATGTCAACCGATGCGCCCCGATTCATTCAAATCGGCCACAGCCAGAGGGTACAAGACGCTGCATGTGCTGTTCGACGGCGTTCTCGACCACATCGATTTACCGGAGGTGCGTCAATTTTTGACGACCCAATCAAGCGTCTGCGATGCTTAGGCCTCTGGCGCGGGCCCTGGATATACGGGGGCGAAACCGCCGCCCAACGTCCGGAAGTTGGTGGTCTGGCCTTGATACAGGCGCGCCGCCACCCACTGCACCACGCCGTTGTAGGCATAGTCGCGCACGTCAAATTTCAGCACGTGAGCCGGAATCGTGGCCGACAGGGTCCGCAGTCCAGGGAGAACCAGGGCTTGGGCCACGTAATCGGCAGCAAGAATTTCCTGCCACACCCGCTGGGTTAGCTTGTCGCCGCGATAGGCGGCGCGACTCCCGAATCCTGCACAAGGCTTGAAGAACAGCCGTCGACGCTCGCGCCACAGGCGTTCGGCACTTTCCGGGGTCACCACCTCAGTATGTGGAATGCTGGCGAGTAGCAGGTTTTGGGTGGCTTGCGGCAGGCCCGACGCCTGCAACCATTGGGCATCGCAGAGCAAAGCCAGGTTACGTTTGTCCGCGTACAAGGCATGGGCTTGTGGGTGAGGCGTGAGCAGCGTGGCACGTTCAAGGTAAGCTTGACGCAACGTCGCATTGGCGGGCGCATCGAGAGCAAAGTCGGTCAGGCGGTTATAGACAATATCGATGACCAACTCGTTATGCCGAAGTGCACCACCTCTCAGACTTAGCTCGGAGGGATCGACTATCACCGCTTCCAATCCATGGCGCTGGAACAGTTGCTGGAACAGCAAAAATTCGGGGTATAGATACTGCTGCTCGGGAGCATCGTCGACAATCGCAATGCTGCGCAGGGGCCTATCCAGCCCGTGCAGCGCCCACTCATGGCGAAACATCTCGATTATTCCTGCCTCAAGCGTCTCGGCCCTGCCCGAGGGTGGCAGCAATTGCTCTATGGCCGGGCAACACGCGTGTTGCGCTCGCGCCAGCGCTGCATTGAGCATGGCCCCACCTGCATTGGTGTTGATCTCGATCAGGCCGAAACCACCCTCAGTGACATGGAAGTCATAACCGAAGAACACTCCCTTGGCCCCACCAGGATCATGTCGCGCAATAGTGGGCGAACGAGCCAGCACTTCCTCGCGGTAAGCCGGGAGCGCGATGACCGACTCGACAGCCCGCACGACCTGCGCCATGCGCTCCAAATGGGCCGGGTTGATAAAGACTGGATGCCCGGCGAACAGATAAGGGCAACGTTGCTGTACCAGCTCGAACAGGCCGGGTTGACCGAGCGTCGACTCCAACGCTTCACGCAGTGCCTTGGTGTCCAGGCTGATGCAGAAGCACTGACTGTTGAGGGTCTCTATCGAGATTCCGGCCAGGGACGCAGCGGCGGCGGCCGTCGACAGGAAGGACGTATCGTGATCGAACAAGGGCATAACTGGCATGACTGGCTTAGGCATCTTCGTCTCCGCATGGGCCCATGCGCCAATCGAACCGGGTCTCTTACCCTGAGTCGACAGCGCCTGAGAGGTCGAGAGTCAGGCGGCTCGTCGCTGAGATTGGCGGTGTATATCGATGATGTCGTCCCGGTCTAGGCGCTAAGCCACAGCTCGACCTTATCTCGGCTCGGGATGCCACCGGAATGAACGACCTTGCCATCAATGACGACGCTGGGTGTCGACATAACCCCATAGCTCATGATGTCACGCAGCTCTTCCACTTTTTCCAGCTTCACAGGTACGCCTTTAGCGTGAGCGACTTGCTCGATGATGGCTATCGTCGACTTACAGTTGGAACAGCCGGTACCTAGTACTTTGATGTCTTTCATAAAAACCTCAACAGGTGGATTTACAGAGTTAAGTTGAAGACATAGCCAACGATGAGAATGCCAACGGCCACGACACCAATAAATGTGGCTATCAAGCGAACCTTCAACACCTTGCGCAAAATCACCATCTCTGGGAGGGAGAGCGCAATGACACTCATCATGAAGGCCAGGACGGTGCCCAGCGCCGCACCTTTCGCGAGTAGCGCCTGCACAATAGGAATGATCCCCGCCGCATTTGTATACATTGGTATGCCTATCAGCACCGCGAGCGGGACAGACCACCACGCTTCTTTGCCCATGAAGCTGGCCATGAAGTCTTCCGGCACATACCCATGAATACCTGCGCCAATAGCGATACCGGCAAGGATGTAAGGCCATACTTTCCCGACGATTTCGCGCACGCTGCCAAACCCGGCATTTATCCGCTCATGCAGCGGCATGCTCGTGTCCCCAGCGGTTGCGTGGACCTTGGGCATGTCACGAACCCAGTCCTCTAGATAGGCCTCCATTTTCAAGCGCCCAATGACCCAGCCCGCAACAATCGCAATAAACAAACCCAGACTCAGGTACAGCAGTGCAACTTTCCAGCCGAACAAGCCAAGCAGCAAGGTCAACGCGACCTCATTCACCATGGGGGCGGAAATCAAAAATGAGAAGGTCACCCCTAATGGCACGCCTGCCTGAACAAAACCTATAAACAGAGGCACAGCAGAGCAGGAACAAAACGGGGTAAACACACCCAGAGACGCCGCCATGACATTGGCCATGCCCTCGCTTCGACCCGCCAACATTGCGCGGGTGCGTTCAGGTGTGAAGTGGGAGTTGATCATGCCCATCAAAAACACGATGCCGGTCAGCAGCATCAGCACCTTGGGCGTGTCATAGAGAAAAAACTGTAATGCGCCCCCCAAGTGGCTGTCACGATCAACGGGCAGCGCTGCGACCAAAGCCTCCGACACTGGAATCAGGGCCTCATACAAACCGAACCAAACAAGCACTGCCACTACCAGAAAAAGGCGGGGGTTACGCTGCGGCCAGCGCACAATCATTTCATTCATGTGTAAAAATCTCGACTTGATCTGACACACTATCAAAGTCCATCGCCTGCTCCAGGCAATGGACCGTTCAGGAACGTATCAATTTCGCTGACCGTGCTGCGCGCTGTCCGTGTCACCCCAATCAAGGTAGCTGAAGCGGCGCCTGTCCACTCGCCGTAACCCACCAGCCACAACCTGGGCTCTCTGATTGAGTGAGTGCCATCGACATCAACGCGGCCTTCATCGTTGAGGACACCCAGCCGGTCCAGATGATCCAGAGCAGGCTTGAACCCTGTACACCAGATCACTGCGTCTACCTCTGATTCTGAACCATCTGCCCAGATAACACCTTTATGGGTAAATCGTTTGAAGGGCCTTACTGTCCCGAGGACGCCACGCTCGCGGGCCTCGACCACGGGGGGCACCATGACAATATCTCCCAATCCACCGACCGGCTGTTCGATCACTCGACCTTCCTGCTGAGCCTTCCAGCGTTCAGTTGCACGTTCGAAAAGCACCCGGCCATCAACCTCGTCGGCAAGGAAAACAGGCTCCTGTGGTGTCACCCAAACGGTGTCAGCCACTTTAGAAACCTCGGCCAGAATTTGCGCTCCGGAGTTTCCGCCGCCTACGACCAGTACGGTCTTGCCCGCAAAAGGTTGCGCCTCGACATACTGCGCCGAATGCCGTTGCTGACCCGAAAACCGGGACGCACCTGGATAGCTCGGTATGAAAGGGTTGCTCAATGTGCCAGTGGCACTCACGACGACTTTCGCATCCCAATACTGGTCACCTGCGTGCACGCGCAGCCCAGTTTCGCTGCGCTCTACTGCCGTGACTCGGATTGGGCGTTCCACTGGAAATTGGTAGCGCTGCTCGTACTGAGTCAGATAACTGATCACGTGGTCTCGCGTCGGATAACCATCCTCCACGGGAGGCATCATCCAGCCGGCAATGGAACTCCAGGTCGACGGCGAGAAAAGATGAAGCGAATTCCACCCATGATTCCAAGCGCCGCCAGGTGTTTTTTCAGCGTCGAGGATCAGAAATGAACGCTTGGTGCGGCGAAGAAAATAGCCGACTGCCAGTGCTGACTGACCGCCGCCGATGATCAAAACATCTACCGAATTGGAATGGTTGGACATGTTGATACAGGCCTGGGGTCATGAAATTTTTACAAATATATAGGGAGTGAAAAATCTCGTTTTGATCTTGATCAGTCCCCAGTCTGGACAATCAATCTTGACAGCGCTGCGCGTGCGCGGCACGCACGCAACATGACGGCTTTTGGTCGTGGATAAAGCGTTGATATCACAGGGGTCTCACAAATCTTTCACACGTGTTTGACCTCGCTGCGACTAATGCTTAAGTAGCGTACGAATCATGAGCAATTGGAGAGCATCATGAGCGACCCCATCAAACTGAAGTTTTCTGAAAAGTACGATCAGGAGCAGGTGTCGCAGTATTTTTTGAAACATCAGGATGGGCTTGCTCGCAGGCTGTTTCACCTGCGGGATGAGTACTTGGCTCGCAAGGCGCTTTCTCTGGCCGGTGAGCCGGGACTGGTTCTTGATCTCCCTTGCGGAGCAGGGCGGTTCTGGCCTCTGTTGGCGGAAAAGCCTAATCGAGTCATTATCGGCGCGGATCACTCTAAGGACATGATCGAGACCGCCTGCAAGTCGCAGTCGACTGAGGTGGTCAAGCGAGTACGCGCCTTGCAAACGTCAGCGTTTGAGATCGACTTGCCCGACAATTCGGTAGACAGCATTTTCTGCATGCGTTTGCTGCACCATATAGGCGAACCGCAACTCCGGTTGACGATGCTCAAGGAGTTCCATCGGGCCACTCGGGAAACGCTAATCATTTCTTTGTGGGTGGACGGCAACTTCAAATCCTGGAAACGTAAACGTCAAGAGGCATGTCGGCGCGCAGGGGGGGATAAGGGCGATTATCAAAAGCGGTTCGTCATCTCAAGGGAAACTGCCGAGCGCGAGTTCAAAGAGGCGGGGTTTGGTATTCAGAAACGTCTCGACTTTATTCCCTTGTATGACATGTGGAGGGTCTACGTTCTACGCAAGGATTGATAGAGTCATCTAGACAACATCGAACTGCGGGCCAAAGCTCACAATTGCGGTGCATGAATGGTCGATTTGAAAAAAGTTGTGGCCAATTGACATAAATTTCACTCAATCTGAGTTACATTTAGTGGCAATTAAATTATTGCACTCACTCGATAGTTATCGGAGATGTATATGACATCTGCAATTGGAAGTTCGACGAGTACACCAATCATTAGAACTGCTCCTGTGTCCGCTCAACAGGTCAAAACTGTTGCCATGGACAGTGACGGCGATCACGACGGTAGCAAAGCAGGCGAAGTAGAGATGCCTAAAGCAACCTCTGGCAGTGTGGGCACGAGAATCAATACCACGGCCTGATACCTGATTGACAGATTACGACTATCTGGCATATCAGTCGTTTAAGAAAGGGAGCCTAGGCTCCCTTTTTTTGGCGCATGAATTATTAGACAACTGCACCGAATGAGGTGCCCACCAGCGCGGTAATAGCCATGGCAAGTGCCCCCCAAAAGGTCACTCGCCACGCGCCTATTGGAACGCTGGCGCCTCCGGCTTTCGCCGCTATACCGCCGAGCGTTGCCAGAAATAGAAGTGACATCCCTGATATCCACGGGATAACGCTTTGAGCGGGTGCAATAAACGTAACGATCAGTGGCAAGGCTGCGCCGACAAAAAAACTGGCCGCCGATGCCAATGCTGCCTGCAGTGGTTTTGCGCTGAGCGCGTCAGAAATCCCGAGCTCGTCGCGCGCGTGTGAACCCAGGGCGTCGTGTGCCATTAATTGCGTCGCCACTGTCCTGGCGAGATCAGGTTCAATACCACGAGCCATGTAAATGGACGCCAACTCAGAATGTTCAGCAAGCGGATCCTTTTCAAGCTCGGTTTGCTCGCGCACTAGATCCGCTCGCTCGGTATCGGCCTGAGAGTGCACAGAAACATATTCTCCAGCGGCCATGGACATGGCGCCTGCGACCAGTCCTGCAATACCGGTCACCAGTAAAGTACTGTGTGTGGCGTGGGCCGCGGCCACCCCGATTAAAAGACTGGCGGTCGACACAATACCGTCGTTGGCACCCAATACGGCCGCGCGAAGCCAACCAATTCGGTCACTTCTATGGGCCTCGGAATGTTTGCGCATGAACTTCATTTATGAATTACGCTCGCAGAGAAGGCGTCAATGCTGGAGATAACGTAGCGCATAAAGAGCGTGAAGGGGCTATGTTTTATTAGCGAGTTTCAAGGATCGTCTGAATACGCCCGGCAACAATGGATATTTCCCTGAATGCTTCCCCTTCGCGCAATACAAATAATGCGTCCATGCCCCGTGCTTGGGCCAGTTCAGGACCTGCCTCTTCGCCGAGTACCATCAGAGCAGTGGCCCATGCATCGGCGAGCATGCAACTTGATGCAACCACGGTCACTGCAGCTAGTTTATTGGTCAGTGGTGTTCCACGCGAAGGGTGCATGGTATGCGAGTACAGCTGTCCATCAACTTCGACCCAGTGTCGGTAGTCCCCGGAGGTAGCAATGGCCGCATCGCTGAGTTCCATGATGCCCATGACTTCACGAGTTCCCCGGCGGGGGCGTTCAATCGCAACCACCCAGGGCTGTCCATCAGGTTTGAGCCCGCGTGAGCGCATTTCGCCGTCAATCCCCACCAGATAGTTTGTTATTCCCCAGCTGTCGAGGCAGCGTGCCAGTTCATCCACGGCAAAGCCTTTGGCAATGCCTGAGAGATCAAGCGTCGTCGCTGCACGTTTACGGGCCTGGCCACGAAGCGCATCTATTTCGAGTGCTTGCGTTGCAGGCAGTCGCACCCGGTGTTTTAGCGCGCTGATCTGTTGTGCAGTGGGTTGATGCTCGCCGGGACCAAAGCCCCAGGCATTCACCAGATCGCCCACTGCGATATCAAATGCACCGTTGGATTGTTGGCTGATACGTAAAGCTGTTGTCAGTACGGTGGTCAGCTCTTTGGGCAGGGCACACCATTCATTCTCGGGTGCAGCGTTTAGCAGGTTGAGGTCAGACTCCGGCTTCCACGTCGACATCTGCCTGTCCACGTTGTCGACAGCCTCGAACAGACCTTTGCCAATGGCAGTCTCGTCCACCTCTGGCTTGGCATAGAACAGCGCTGTGTAGCGCGTGCCCATGGTCTCTCCGCTGAGACTGTGTCGGTCGGCAGGGGAGGGCTGATAGTCAGTAGACATCTTCACGGTAGCGTCCTTGTGCCTTGAGTGTCAGCACGGTCAGGTTAAGCGGTGCCAGGACTTCATCGAGCGCGCGCATCACGCTTTTCGCCATTTCCCGACTGCCGCATACCAACACCTGAGCGCCTTTTTCAATCAAACGGCGCATCTGCAGGGCGTCGCCGATGATCCGGTCTTGTACATAGCTGCGGTCGTGTACCTGTGAAAAAGCCGCTTGCAACTTGGTGAGTCGCTGGTCCGCCAGGTAGCCATTGAGCTGTGGCTCATAGAGGAAGTCCGATGCCGGGTGGCGGCCACCCCAATATAGGTGCATCGGGTGTCTGGCGGTGTTGTTACGGATGAAGCCTGCTAAAGGACCGATACCGGTGCCGGCACCAATGAGAATCACCGGAGCGCTCCCGGAGGCAGGGCGGAAGTCTGGGTTGGGCTGTATGAATGCTTCAATTTGCGAGCCAATTGGTAAGTCATGGAGGAGGCTGGAACACACGCCGTCAGGATGCTTGCGCACGCAGATTTCCAGAATGCCATCGGTTGACCCACTGGCCAGTGAGTAGAACCGCGGCAGCACGCTTCCAGGCGGCAGAATCCCGACCAGATCACCGGCTTCGAAATGAGGCAGCCCATCCCCCTTGCGCAGGCGCGCCGGCCAACCCGGTGCGAGCAAGGGCGCTACGGCTTTGAAACGCAGGATGTGCGTGGGTGCCTTGACCTGTTCGCCGTACTCCACGCGTTCCACCAGGTGCAAGGTGCGGGTTTTCGGCTGAACGGGCGTGTGCACCAGCGTCAGATCATGGCCGATCAATTGGCCGACGGCATGCCCCCAACGTGTGAACTCCTGGCTTGATTGTCGATTGATGGTTTCAAGTTCAAGCAGTTGCTGCCAGCCGTGTGAAAGCATGGCGGCTTGCGTATCCTTGGCGAACTGACAAAAGCTCGGAAACTGCTTGTCGCCAAAGCCTAGTACGGCAAAGCCAAGGCCCGGTTTTACAGGTGCGTTCGCCAGTCGTTTGAAAAACTGTCTGGCGGAGGCTGGTGCGTCGCCGTCACCGGTAGTCGCTGTCAGAATAAACAGGCGCTCGGCACTGCGGTACTCAGTCGCCAGTTGGTTCATGGTAGCGGTATGTACACGGTGACCCGCTTGGCTCAAGGCCTCATGTAACGTTTTCGCAAATCCCCAGGTGCTGTTGTTTTCGCTGCCCACCAAAATCACCGTGTCAGCGGACTGTGCGCCACTGTTGTGACTGATGTGTGGCATCGACTGACGGCGGCGCCACCAGAGCAGGGCGCCTGTGACGCTCATCAACGGCACGCTCAACGCGCAAATGCCAAGTAACAGGCCAAGCCACCAGAAGCCTTCGCCGGTATGCAACTGGTAGATGAATTCATAGGCATCACGGGCGTTGTCATGAGCCTGGTAAGACAGCAGCGCGCCACTGGCTTGATCAACAAAACCGTCGCCCTGGGCAGTGTGCAGCGAGAACACATCAGTCGGGTTGCCGGGACTGGGGTAGTTTAGCTCGCGCAGATCATTAAGGTCGGTCGCCAGCAGCGCAGGCAACGTCTCGACAGGTGCTGCCCGACCGCCACTCATGGTGCTCGGGAAAGCCGGCTCCTGCTGGGTTCCGTCAGGGATGAACTCGAACATCACCGCTGACATATACATACCCGTCAACGCGGATAGCAGCAGACCGAGGATCGCGAAACGCCCGACTTCAGCGTGCCAGCGTTGGCTGAAACTGCCCTGCAGCGGGCGCAGGATCTGTCTCCAGCCGCCCAGTCGTCTTGCCAGCAATGCAGCGCCGGAGGCTGACAGGATCAGTATCACCAAGGCTCCAATACCTGACATCGCATGGCCGGGCGTGCCCAGCAGCAATGACCTGTGCAAGTCTTTCACCCAGCGTGAGAAGGCTGACGGTGCATAGGGCGCAATGCCTTGTCCGGTCATGGGGTCGACAAGCTCGGCGCCCGCCTGACCGTCCTGGTTGTAGTAAACGATGATCGAGCCAGAAGCGCTGCGCCGAATTTGTTCAACCGCTGGATAGGTATGCGCCACCCGGCCCGCCAACTCGGCAACGTTCAATTGGCCGACTGCGGGCACAGTTGCGTTCATTCGTTCTATGGCTGGATCAATTGACAGGATCGCGCCGCTGATGGCCAACACCATAACCAGCAGGGCAGCGATAAGGCCGGGCAGTGAATGAAACTGGCGAAGCATGTTCAGCCTCCAATAGGTGCCGAAGTCACATGTCGTAGGTAAAGGTTTCTACATAACCGTTGCCGGTTGCAGGCTTGCCCGCACCTTTAGTCGTCAGCGGTACGACAACGTCAGCGCGAACCTCGCGTTTGTTCTCGACAGCGCTGTCGATGCGGATCTGATAGCCCGCATCAATCAGGGTGTCAGCCAGTTCTACACTGACTTTCAGGGTGCGCCCGCTACCGACGCTGGCACCACTGACCCCGTCAAACTCACTGGACTTCAACCCGCTGCCGCGAGCCCAGTCAGGAAGGTGTTTGTAATACTTGGCTTTCCTTCCGGCGACCCAGAGGGTTTTCTGATAGTTGCCATTGGCATCGGTGACATAAAACGCCAGATAAGCATCGTTGCCGTTGTAGTTTTTTAACTGGGTGGTCAAGGTCACTTCGCGCGCCTGGGCTAACCCTGGCAGGGCGACGGCACCGGCGAGACACATTGCAGCAGCAATCTTTTTCATGGTGGGGTTTCCTGTTAGAGCGTTGTGGCGGAATACTGGCCTTGCTAGCTGAATGCAACCTGAAGGCGTGAAAAAAGTTGATCAGGTAGTTTTCAGCTGCGGGGCAAGGACGCTTGAGTGACTGAACATGATTTCTCTCCCGCTTGAGTCTCTGTGGCATACCCTAGCGGGAGTCCCTGACAGCAACCTGAATCGTGCTCGAAGCGGTACTTCAGGTTTTATTCAGGTGCAGCCGCTAACGTGCAGCGCTGGGAACGAACACAGAAGGGGTTGATATGCGGGTTTTGTTGGTTGAGGACGCGGTGGGGCTTGGGGACGCAGTGCGTGAGCAAATTGCCGATGACGGCCATGCGGTGGACTGGGTGCAACGGCTTGACCACGCCGAGGCGAGCGTACGCACGACAGCCTATGACCTGATTTTGCTGGATCTGATGCTCCCGGACGGGCGCGGGCTGGACTTTCTGCGCAAGCGGCGGTCGGCTGGCGATGTAACGCCCGTGATCATCCTCACGGCTCAAGACCAGATATCCGAGCGCATCGCCGGTTTGAATGCGGGGGCCGACGACTACCTGGTAAAACCCTTCGATCTGTTTGAATTGTCTGCCCGAGTCGCCGCCGTCGCACGGCGGTACAGTGGTAATCCCAATCCACAGCTGAAAGTGGGAGAGCTGGTCATCGACATGACTGCTCGCACCGTTCAGCGTGTCGGTACTATTGTGGATTTGACTGCTCGCGAATGGGCTCTGCTGGAAGCATTCGTTCAGCGCCCGAGTGCGCTGCTGTCGAAATCGCAGCTCGAAGAGCGTCTGTATGCGTTCGGTGCCGAGATCGAAAGCAACACTATCGAGGTGTACATCAGTCGTTTGCGCAAGAAATTGGGGCGCGATTTGATTGAAACCGTCCGTGGTATGGGTTACCGGTTGATGCCCCTATGAAGACTACTTTCAGTTTGCAAAAACGTCTGGGGCTTGGGCTGACGCTGGGGATGACATTGCTTTGGCTCGGGGGCACGGCGGGCGCTTGGCTGGTCGTACAACATGAGCTGAATGAGGCCTTCGACAGTGCTCTGGAAGAAACGGCTCAACGGATTTTGCCCTTGGCCGTACTCGAAATCAGTAATCGTGGCGAGTCTCGCGAGTCGAAACATATCGAGGGGCTGAGAGAGCATAAGGAATACCTCACCTATCTGGTGCGGGATGCCAAGGGCAATACGTTGTTGCAGTCTCACGATGCCGACCCGAGTGTATTCAATGCCCAGCCGATTGAGGGCTTTGCCACCACTGGCAAGTACCGTCTGTATGCCGTTAGCGCCCTGCGCGAAGCAGTGTTTATCGAAGTCGCGGAGCCATTGGCGCATCGCCGCGAAGCTGCACAGGAAGCGTTACTCGCCTTGCTCTTGCCATTGCTGATACTCATCCCGATCAGCCTGTTGGGAACCTGGCTATTGGTTCACTTCAGTCTGCGCAGCGTCCTGGCTTACCGTCGCGCAATCGAGACCCGCGGGGTAGGCGATCTATCCCCCATTAAGGTGTCTCAATTGCCCGCAGAAATTGATCCGCTGGCCGAAGCGGTCAATCATCTGATGGAGCGGCTTCGTCGGGCGCTGGAGGCTGAGCGCAGCTTTACTGCCAATAGCGCCCATGAGCTACGCACCCCGTTGGCGGCGGCATTGGCGCAGATGCAGCGGTTACGTCGCGAGGCGCCTGACGGACCATTGCAGGTGCGCGCGGCAAAGATCGAGACTTCGCTTCGTGAGTTGGCACGGCTCTCGGAAAAGCTCATGCAACTGGCCAAGGCCGAAGGGGGCGGGCTTCTATCTGAAGCCCCGCAAGACCTTATCCCGCTGCTGGCCCATGTAGCGGAAGAGTTGAACGCTACTGCCGGGCAGCGGATTCATTTAACCCTGCCTGCGGAGGGGGACGTGTTATCAACGATTGACCCGGATGCCTTTGCCATCCTTTTACGCAATCTGATCGAGAACGCGTTGAAGCATGGCGCGCCGGATCAGCCGGTAGAGGTGAGCTTGTCGAGTCAGGCGCTTCTAACAGTCGTGAATGCGGGCTCGACAGTGCCTGCGCAGGTTCTGGAGCGGCTCACCGAGCGCTTCGTGCGAGGTAACAGCGAGGCCAACGGCTCCGGTCTTGGGCTGGCAATCGCACAAACGATTGTTCGAGGCGTTGAGGCGACAATGAGCCTCGCATCCCCCGCAACAGACAAACAGGATGGCTTTGAAGTTAGGGTGCAGTTTGTGCTTGCGCGGCCATGAAGAAGTCTGACCTTACCGGGCGTTCTCTGATAACGTTAATAAAATAAAGAGGGGGCTTAAACGTTTCATTGGAGGCGGGTTTGATACTTAGTCGGGTGACAAGTTGCCACACTCGTATAACTTCCGTGAATAGCACTTGGTTCGCTGAATGCATATTGATTGCGGCGGCGAGACGGAATTGGATCCGATTATTGCGTCTTAATCATTGGCGTCAAAATGCAGTCGGCGGGGCATGTGTAATGATGATATGTGAAGTATGAAATAGGTATAACCCGGCGCAGTATAGTGATATCGTAAAGCCATCCCAAGGAACGCTGGCTACAATTATTTATACGCGCTAACCACGTGCTACACGCGTAAAAAGTTACGACTAAAGTGCTATTCAAGAACCGCTTCGGCGGCGGCGAGTATCAACAGCTCTGATGTGCTCAGTCGGGACCAATACACAGTGGAAGATGAGTGTTTTCTGTCGTAAATAATTTGAGGGTGCAACGTTTAAACGGGGTGCCCGCTCGAGCGCTGGCGTATGTCAATCAAGCACCTTTTTCGCATTAACTTAAGACGACTGATTCTCTTTCTGGCGTTTTTCAGTGCCATTCTCACGCTCACCAACAGTCTGTATGCAAGCTATTGTGTACAGCGCCAGTTGCTCATTGATAGCACGCTGGAATCCAACCGTGTGTATGCAGCCAAGCTGGCCAATAGCACCGAAGTGTTTCTTACTACCGTGACGCAGCAGTTGGCCTACAGCGCCGGGTTATTGAGTGAGCAGCTTGATAATCCGCAAGCGTTGCAAAGCGAGGCCACCCGGTTACGGCTACAAACCAATAGTTTCAACTCGATAGCGATTACGGATGCAGAGGGTTGGTTACGTGCGGTCTCGCCCGAAACATTGCCAATCAAAGGGCGAAGGCTGAACACACCCGGTGCTGTCGAGGCGTTGAGTAAGCGCCGTCCACTCATCAGCCAACCTTACATCTCCGTTGCGGGTAATCTGGTGGTGTTCATTTCTCATCCGATCATTGATCGTGAAGGTCATTACCTGGGTTACATCGGCGGTACAATTTATCTCAAACACAAGAGCATTTTGGACGATTTGCTGGGCGAGCAGTATTATCACGATGGCTCTTATATTTACGTGGTAGATCAGAACCAGCGACTGCTGTATCACCCTGATCAGATGCGGGTGGGTCAAGTGGTGCGTGACAACCCGGCTATTGAGACCGTGATCCGTGGAGAAAGCGGGAAGCAACGTCTTATTAATAGTCAGGGCATTGACGTACTCGCCGGTTATGCGAACGTACCCTCAGCGCATTGGGGCATTGTGGCGCAACAGCAGACGGATACAACACTGACCGCACTTAATAATCTAATGTTGGATGTGCTTCTCAATACGCTGCCGCTCAGCGTGCTGGGCTTTCTCGTCATTTGGTGGCTCGCGCGCCTGATTTCCCGCCCCCTGTTGCAACTGGCCGACAGTGCCCAAGAGATGGAAACGCCCGGTGCGGCAGAGCGCATTGCGCGCGTGAAGTCGTGGTACTACGAATCGACACAACTCAAGCACGTGATGCTCGTCGGAATTCGGCTATTACATGCAAAGATCGGCAAACTTACTAGCGATGCACAAACAGACTCGCTCACCGGGCTGCATAACCGTCGCGTGCTCGATATTGCATTAGAGCGATTGGAGCGCGAACGTCGTCCTTTCGCGGTCGTGGCACTCGATATCGATCACTTCAAGCGAGTCAATGATAGTTATGGCCATGATGCAGGTGATGAAGTACTCAGGCGGTTGGGGGCGTTGATGCGTGTCAATACTCGAGAGGGTGATGTGCTCTGCCGAGTCGGTGGTGAGGAATTTCTTATTCTCTTGCCGGCTACTTCACCTGAGGTAGCTCACCGAGTGTCAGAGCGTCTGCGACAGCAAGTAGAAGATGCACGGATGGACCCGGTTGGGCCTATCACTATCTCTCTGGGTGTTGCGCACTGGCCGCTAAGCTCTGGCAGCGTCGACGACGTTTTGAAGATGGCAGACAACATGCTTTACACGGCAAAACAAACGGGTCGTAATCGGGTCGTTTTAGCCGGTGCGCTGCATCCGCCGGAACAGGCCCTCGCTGCGCTATCAAACGCGTTATCTGCCGATCAGTGAGGGTCGAAGACGAGCCCGTGAGTTGTTTCAGGCAAGACCGGCAAGGCGGCGCAGGCGCTCCAGGCTGCGCGGCTCCTCGCCATTGATTTCTGCTGCGGCCAAACGCATAAGCACTTTCTCTCGACGAAATTGCGCTGGCGGCAGAACGTAGACTGCGCCAATAAGGTCCCGCAGAGCCATGGGCAGCCCCCAGTGAGCTTTAAGGCTGATAGCAAAGGGGTTGCTGAATTCGCGCATGGCTTGCGTCAGTGCGCTCTCGCTGAGGCTGTGCCCTTTGTGCTCCCAGGCTTGAGCCTGATAGATCACGCAGAGTTCTCCTATGCGGTGCAACAAGGCTGCGCACTGAAGCGGCGCGGGATCAACCCCGCATTCCCGCGCCAAGCGCGTGACTCGATTACTGAGAGCTTCTGCGTCGTTCAGATGAGCTTGGGCCAGCGTCTGCACCAAAGGACTGCTCTGCTCGTTAGCTTGACGCAATGCCAGACACAAGGCCATGTTGAGGCTGGTCGGTCCGCCCAGCCGCTGCAAAGCCTCGGGCAGGCTCATATAGGGGTGGCCAACGCCGATATAGGCGCTGCTATTGGATGCGGCGACCAGATGGGCGCTCAAGGCCGGGTCATACTGCCAGCTCTCTACAAGTTCGCGCAGATCCAGTTCTTCACCTTTGAGGATCAGCTGAAGTGTGTCTTTGACGTTGCTCAGCAGTGGTATATCCAGTTCCGCGGCGGACAGGCGACCAAGGAAGGCAATGAAGTCTTGCTCCGTTAGCGGTTCGAGTGAGCGTTCTGCACTGTCGGGTAACAGCTTTTTCAGGCGAGCCACCACACTCGGTACCTGGAAGGGCTTACTAATAAAGGTACTGATCCCCAGCGAGCGCGCAGACAGCACATTCTCACGATCGGCGCGGCCGGTAACCACAACCAGGGGGGCGGGGCGATTATTTTTTAGAAGGGTGTGAAGCAGGCGGACACCGGTCGAATCGGAGAGGTTCCAGTCTGCGAGTACTAATTGATAAGACGTTCGCTTGCACGCTTCGTCGGCAGCCAGTACCTCGTGAAAGATGTCTATTGCCGCGTCCGGGCAAAGATTCAAGACAATCTGCTTAAGCATGTCAGCGATCCAGGGGGCATCTTCCAGAATCATCACTTGCATGTTGCGTCCTTCGGGGTGGCGGTGCATGAAGGAATGACGACTGAAGAGATCATGATGTGCCGGATTTCATTAAGGAGTTTGCCCTGCCGTGTGGAAAATAACGACACCGAACTTATGTTCGGACTACGCGGTCTTCCAGTACTTCTGCATCTCGATAAAAAGAAAGGAGGCCGTCCATGTAATCAGCACCAAGCCGGTCAGCGCTTCAAGTCCCGTCAGAAACTTAAGAACCCCTTGGGGTTCGATGTCACCAAAGCCGAGCGTGGTGAAGGTGGTGAACGAGAAATAAACACAGTCCATCAGGCTACCATCAAAATCTCCCCTTAACGTACCCCAATGACCTGACTCGATCATAAAGTAATAGGCCAGGGCGAAAATCCACACTTCGACGGCGTGCGCTGTGAGTGCGCCCAGTACGCCAAAGACTATCCTGAAACGGTGCCAGACCTTCAGCCTCGGCATGAGAGAGTTGAGGCGAAGCAGCAGTTCATAGTGGATGAAGACGGACACCATGACGATAAAGGTGTTCAGCGCTGTAAGGGCTATCATCGTCATCTCTGCATTTAAAACGCCTATTTGAACAGGGCTGCTGTTAAATTGCCATACGGCAGGCCTGAAGTTGTCGGGCGTTTAGACAGCGGTTCTCCAGTCGTGCGGACAATTCAATTGTCGGGCGCGGTTTGGATATCAGGAATGCGGGTGCAATCCGAGCCCCCTGTTTTGAAGAGTTCGCTGTTGGGTCAGGGTCTTGTCGAGGCGTGAGGTTGTGGCTTGATGCGCCCTGATAGAGGCGGAACCGGGCTCCACCTCTTGTTGTGCAATATCGATTCAGGCAGCGTGGTCCCGGTTGCCAGAGCAATCTGTTATTGCATTACATAACGGCCTGGTGCCGGTTCCAGTGGCGGGTGTTGCGCATTGCCCATGTCTGCCACTGCAGTCTGGCGTTCGCCGGCGTGTTTGGCCAGCCAGACGAACCAGTCATTCCACCAACTTCCCGATTGCTGTTCGGCGCCTTTGAACCAGGTGTCGGGGTTTTTAGTGACTCGGCTGTTTGTCCAATAATGGCGTTTCTGTTTTGCGGGTGGATTGATGACGCCAGCGATGTGCCCGGAGGCGCCCAGTACAAAGCGTTTGGTTCCGGAAAGCACGGCGGTACTGGCGTAGGCGCTCCTCCATGGCACGATATGATCATCATGGGTTGCAAGAATGTAGGCGGGTGCATCGACGGCCTGCAAGTCGAGTTTGACTCCGCAACACTCCAGTTCGCCTGACTTCAGGTCATTCTGCAGATAGGTGTGGCGCAGGTACCAACAGTACATTGGGCCGGGGAGGTTGGTGCTGTCGTTATTCCAGAACAGCAAATCCAGTGGGACAGGCTTGTTGCCTTTGAGGTATTTGTCGACGTTGTAGTTCCACCACAGGTCGTTGGGGCGAAGCATGGAGAAAGTGTTGCCCATGTCCTTGCCATGAAACACTCCGAATGGACCGTCCATGCCGCCGATAGTGCGCTCGCGGTAGGCCACCAGCTTTTCGTCGACGAACACACTGATCGGTCCGGTATCGAGGTAGTCGAGGAACGTCGTCAAGAGGCTCACGCTGCCGATGTCGTGATCACCACGCGCCGCGAGTACTGCCAGGGCGGTACTCAGCAATGTGCCGCCTATGCAGAAGCCCACGCAGTTGGGCCGCTGCTCTCCGCTGATCTCTCGCGTCAACTGCAAGGCCTTGAGCACGCCATGCTCGATCAGGTCGTCCCAGGTTATTTCCGCGTGTTCCAGACCGAAGTTGCGCCAGGACATCATGAACACTGGATGCCCTTGTTCCAATAGATGCTTAACGACAGAGTTGTCTGGGCGCAGGTCGAGGATGTAGTACTTGTTAATGGATGGCGGCACGATGAAAACAGGACGCGAGTACTGCGTTTCACTCTGCGGGTAGTACTGAATGAGCTGGAAAATCTCATTCTCGAAGATAACTTCGCCTGGGGTGGTGGCGAGGTCGACACCGACCGTGAAGGCACCACTGTCACACTGGCGCATCTTGCCTTCCTGCAGATCGCTGGCCAAGTGCATCATGCCTGTGAACAGGCTGGCACCCTGGGTTTCAACTACACGCTGGAGAGCATCAGGGTTGCTGGTCAGGAAATTGCTGGGCGCATTGGCGGCAATGGCTTGTTCTACCAGGTAGCGTAGGCGTTGGCGCGGTTTTTCTTCTTCGATCGGAAGCCTGTCGAGCAGCCTCAAGAGAAAGTTGGAATTGAGTAAATAAAAGGCGGCAAGGGAACCGAACAGTGGCTCGTTCCAGTTTCCGCTGGAGAAGCGGCGATCATCAAAGTTGAAGGGTTGGCCGGTCAGCAGTTGTTGGCCTAGTTGCCCCCATTGACGCTGGTAGTCCATCTGAAGGTTGTCCAGTGTTTCACGAGGCACCTCGAACCAGGGAGTGTGGTCGTGCCCGGAAAACCAGTCATTGCTGCTGACCCACTGGCGTAATTGTTGCATCGCAAAATAGGCGATAAAGGGAACTTGTCCAGACCAATAGGTGTTGAACGCATGCGAATTATTGTTCATAGAGCTCCTTGCCCAGGGCGGTGAATCGGGCAGAAAGTAAACCGGACTCTGCCTGAGTCCGGTGCAGCAACAGGAGTGGGAGTGCGGGCTAGCGCTCGATGGCCAGGCCGACGCCTTGACCTCCGCCGATGCATAAGGTGGCCAGGCCTTTCTTGCCGTCGCGGCGGATCAGTTCGTGTACCAGCGATACCAGTATCCGAGCTCCAGACGCGCCAATCGGGTGGCCGAGCGCAATAGCCCCGCCGTTAACGTTGACTTTGCTGGTGTCCCAGCCCAACTCTTGACCCACTGCCAGCGACTGGGCTGCAAAGGCTTCATTGGCCTCGATCAGATCAAGGTCGTCCACGCTCCAGCCGGCTTTTTCCAGTGTGCGACGTGTGGCCGGCACGGGACCGATACCCATGATTGCCGGGTCCACGCCCGCGCTGGCATAGGCTTTGATCCGTGCCAGGATCGGTAGACCCAGGGCCTGCGCTTTAGCGGCACTGGCCAGTAACAAAACGGCAGCGCCATCGTTGAGGGTCGAGGAGTTGCCAGCGGTCACAGAGCCTTCTTTCAGGAAGGCGGGTTTGAGTGTTGCCAGGGCTTGTGCGGTGCTATCGACGCGCGGCTGTTCGTCGGTATCGAAGATGAGCGGGTTGCCCTTGCGCTGGGGAATCAGAATCGGGGTGATTTCGCTCTTGAAGCGCCCGGACTCAATGGCCGCTGCCGCCTTCTGTTGTGAGGCTGCGGCGAAGGCATCCTGTTTCTCACGTCCAATGCTGTACTTTAGCGCCAGGTTTTCGGCGGTAATACCCATGTGATAGTCGTTGAAGGCATCCCATAGGCCATCCTGGATCATGCTGTCGAGTAGTTGCGCATGACCCATGCGCAGGCCTGTGCGTGCCTTGGGCAGGACGTAAGGAGCCAGACTCATATTTTCCTGACCGCCAGCGATCACCAGTTCCGCGTCACCGCAACGGATCGCCTGGACGGCAAGTTGGACAGCCTTGAGGCCGGAGCCGCAGACCTTGTTCAAGGTCAGGGCGGGCGTGGTGTGTGGCAAGCCTGCCTTGATTGCCGTCTGGCGTGCCGGGTTTTGTCCGGCGCCAGCACTGAGCACCTGTCCGAGGATTACCTCATCTATCTGGGCCGCATTAACACCGGTCTGTTCTAGCAGGTGGCGAATCACGGCGGCACCCAGTTCGGTGGCGGGAATTCCGGCAAGAGCACCCTGGAAGCTGCCTATAGCGGTACGAGTGGCAGCAACAATTACGACTCATTGGTAAGGCAAAATTCGTCGAGCAGGATCAGCGCATCCATGCGCTGACGGGACTACTGCATATTCATGCCGCCGTTTACCGAGAAGTCGGCACCGGTGCTGTAAGCGGACTCTTCGGAGGCCAGCCAGGCAACGATTGATGCGATTTCTGCGGGCAGGCCAAGGCGGCCGACTGGGGTTGCCGCGATCATGGCGTCGAGAATGTCCGGGCGTATCGCCGCCGTCATATTGGTCTGGATGTAGCCTGGGGATACGGTGTTGACCGTCACACCCTTGCCTGAGACTTCACGGGCCAACGCCATGGTGAAACCATGGGTTCCGGCCTTGGCTGCGGAGTAGTTGGTCTGGCCGAATTGGCCGCGCTGGCCGTTGATGGAGGAGATGTTGATGACCCGGCCCCAGCCCTTCGCCAACATCCCTTCAATAACCTGTTTGGTGGTATTGAATAGTCCGCTCAGGTTCGTCCCGATAACGGCGTTCCAGTCTTCGGGAGTGAGCTTGCGAAAGGATGCGTCGCGCGTAATGCCCGCATTATTGACCAGTACGTCGATCGGGCCGCACATCTCGCGCACCAGTTCGAACGTTTTGCGGGTTGATTCCCAGTCGGTGATGTCTGTGTCAACGCAGTCGAAGTGATAACCGCCTTCGAGTTGACTTGCTATCCAATCATTTTTTCGGCTGGAATTAGGGCTGCAGCCAACAATGACCCTAAATCCATCCTGGTACAGACGCTGACTGATAGCTGTACCAATACCGCCCATCCCACCTGTTACTACTGCAATACGGCTACGTGATTCCATACAAGAACTTCCTTCTCTATTTTTGCGCTGCAATACGTGAATTGTTCTGTATTGACAGGGCATGAGGAAGTGTTTGGCGGTGACTGCTTAGTGTCCAACGGTGCCAAACTGGCGTTTGGGTCATTTGGTTGAGATTGCGTGGTATCTGTGTTTGAAGTTTGATGAATAATGACTATCATTTTCAATAATAACTGGTAATTATTCCGTGCTTGTTTTGGATCCAAAGATCATTCATGGCGCTATAGATGGTGCAAGTTCCGGCTGTGCCGAGCGCTGATAAGTTTGTTCTTGTGCTACACGATAATGTCCGGCTTTAAGCTGGAGAAGGCGCTCTCACGTTGGGCTTGTTTCACTCCGCAGGGTCGGTCTGATGCAAGACCGACGCGGCGCATGAGTTGCCTCTGTCAATAACCCCGGGTTATTCCGGCTTGGTCCGTTTTGTTACTCCCCTTCCTGGTTTGCGCGCTGGACTTGCATCCGTGGTAGCGAGTGTCGGCGCCGGCTGTGTCGCTACAGGAGGGGCTACCAGCTTGACTGCATCTGCTTCACTTGGCTGCGGGGCCAGACTAGGGCCTGGCAGGGGGATGTCGAGTAGCGAGTGCAGTTCACACCAGAGTTTTCCTTCAGCACCGATAGTCGTTAGCAACTCAGGTACTAATAGCGCCACGGCCGCCAGGATCTGCTGGCGTGCTTCGGTTTCCGGGAGCAGCAAGGGCAGGCTGCGCAAGCTTTCTTCCGGGTGAACAAAGACCAGCAGGTTCTGCAGTCGTATGGTTTCGCGCAGAACAATGGGGTCGATGTAGTGCTCGACTGGAACAGGGCCCTGCTGGATCAGTTGCTCGACGCGGCGCTTGTCGATTTTCTTGCTGTCACGGCCGATCAGGAAAAGTATTCGTACCAGCGCTTCCAGTCTACCTCCGAGGGCTAGAGCCTCATGCAGACGCTCGATCAGGACCTTGTCTTGCTGCTCGGCATGCTCCTGAAGATTCCGCGCAGGCTGCTTGTCAACAAGGGCGCTTAACCCTCCATACACACTGTAGAAACACAGTTCAAGGGATGCGTCACGCACATCACGATAAGCATTCAGGACGTCCTGCATCTGGTTGGAGAACAGGTCCTGCCACGCCAGCAGTGGGTTGTCTTTGCGGGCGGGGCGGCGATCGCTGTGCACTTGAGCGGCGGTGCCAGCGAGCCACCACAGTGCCGGATTCAGACTGCTCCATACCACCTGTTGTTGATGGAACGGGTGCGCCTTGCGCAACAGTTCTGCGATGGGCTCATTGATCATCTGGCGCATCCAGGGGCGTACGAACCCGTCGTAAAGCGAGCTATTGATTTCGGAGGCGCGCTCTACCAGCGCGAATTCGCGATCGTCATCACGCGCCGGCTCGCCTTCATCATGGATATCGGCGATTCGCCTGGGTTCGAAACGTACGCGATAGCGTGCATCATCGCTGCCCGATGGGTCAGGGATATCCTCGATCAGCATTTCATACAGCCCCGAGGGCAGCGCATTGATTGCGTCGACAGCCCCGAGCAGTTCACGGTGTTCGCGCCGGGCGACCTTGCCGGATACGAAGATGCCCAGATGGCCGATACTGGCGTGCTGCAGGTAGACGATGGTGCGTCCAGCACACTGCAAAGCGAGATCGCTGGGATAGACATCGGTTATCCAGTTCAGTGCTTGTTGTGGGGATGTGATGTTGTCTCCGTACGAGCAGAACACCACCACCGGTGCTTCGATCTGTTTCAGGTCAAGCCCGAGGGTCTTGCGTCCGAGCCCTCCAGACAGATGGTTGCCGATGAAAAGGTTGTCGACAATCATTTCGATTTCTTCGCTATTCAGCAGGCTCGGGCTGCCCCACCAGCGTTCGAAATCGAGAAAGCGCGGAGCCTCGCTGTCGACTTGACTGAACAGCTGGTAGTACTTGTTCCAATAGGTATTGGCGGGGTCCAGGTTCTCGAAGTTGCTGACCAGCCAGGTGCCGTCGAAACGGTCGTTGCCCAAATCGCTGGCCAGGCGAGTCGTCCAGCCCCCGCCCAGCAGGCCGCCGGTATAACGCATTGGATTGCGTCCATTGACACCGGCCCAGTACGACAAAGGAGCACCGTTGATGATGATCAATCCCGGCAGCTCCGGGTGTGTTGCAGCCAACCCCATTAACGCCCAGCCGGCTTGGCAGTTGCCGACCACAACAGGTTTGCTGCCGTCAGGATGGAGGGCGCTGACGGCTTCGATGAAATGGGCTTCGGCTTCGACGATATCCATCAGCGTTTGCCCTGGCATGGGCGCGTGACTGAAGGCGATGAAGTAGGTGGGATGGCCCGCTCTGAGGCTCTCGCCTATTACCGAATCTTGTTTGAAGCCGCCAATGCCCGAGCCATGACCACCGCGCGGATCAATGATGATTACTGGCTGGCTGCTGCTGTCGATGTTTTGCTCTGCTCCAGGGAGGATTCGTAATAGCGAGTAGTTGACGGGGCGGGGGAGATCCGAGCCAGCGATCAGCGTTTCATGATTGAACTTGAGCAGCAACGGATACCCGGCGCGCTGGTGGACCAGTGTGTTGTCGCCGCGCTGGCGCAGGGTGTCCCAGAACAGCAGGCTGCGTTGACTGAGGTCGGCGAAGTACTCCTGCCAGTCATCAAGGGTGGGTTGCGTTAGCTGGCCCTGGATGAGTGGTGTAAACGTTTTTTCCTGACGCTGGCGCGAGGCGTCGAGGACGTTCGAGGTATTCATGTGTTGCAGTCGACTTAGATTTTCGAGTACATCATGTTTTACGAAAAGCCCTTTATCCTGCGACGCAACAATATAGTCATTATCCATGATGCTCTCCTGGCCGTATGCATGAGAAGCGGCTTGCCTCAGCCTTCATTGCTCAGGAAGGGATTTGGTTTGGCCGATCTATTCTGTTTATGGAGGAGTTATAACGAATAGCTGCAGAAGGGGCAAAGCTTTTTTGCGGTGCACAAAAAAAGGTTGCCAAATAAAATTGTGCACTGCAATATTAAGCCTAACGCGATGACTCAGCAGGATCGCTATCGCGTCCTCAGGCCCATGTCGGCCTTCCAGTACTAGGAGATTCAAGCATGTCTTTGTTTAATACTGAAAAATTGCAAAACGCTCAGAAAGCTAACCTCGACCTCCTGCAGCAAATCAGCGGCAAAGTTTTCGCGAGTGTTGAGCAGCTTAGCCAACTGCAGTTCAAGACTCTGCGTGCTTCCACCGAGGAATACTTCGATGGTTTTCGCAAGCTGCTGGCGGTACGTGATCCTCAAGGCTTTGCGGAGCTGCAAGCATCCTTTATCCAGCCGCATGTACAGGCCGAACGCCTTGCTGAGTTCAATCGTCAAATGCAAGAATTGATTGTCGGCACACAGTCGGAAATCGCCAAGTTGACTGAGGGTCAAGTCGAGGCGGGCACTCAACAAGTGCAAGAATTCATTGAAGTGATGAGCAAAAATGCGCCGGCTGGCTCTGAGCCTGTCGTGGCCGCGTTCAAATCGACGCTGGCGAATGCCGGTAGCGTTTATGAAAACGCACAGAAAGCTGCCAAGCAGGCTGCTGACATTGCCCAGAGCGGCTTCGCCGCAGCGACCACCGCAGCTGGCAAAGCCGCACCGGGCAAGGCAGCGGGCGGTAGCAAGTAAGTCAAATCAAAGCTGGAACAGCTTTGCGGATGGCGACGGGTTCACTCCCCGTCGCCATTTTTTTTTCGTCCGGCGCTTGGTCCAGTCTGGCCTGGCGGTGTGCCGCCGAACAAACCGAAGAGGTTTTGAGTGTTTAGGTAGAGCGCCTTCGATTGGTCGACATATTGGCGCATCAAATCCTGCATGACCGGTGCCTGCTGGTGCATGAACTCGCTCCACGCCTCAGAGGACTGCGCACCCGTTTGCGACTGGATGTCGATAACTGTCTGGATGCTTTTATCCAGGTAGCTGCCGAGGACGCCCTGGAAGGGGCCGTAGAACTGGATAATCCCCATGAGCATCTCGCTGGAGAAGATCGGTTCACCGCCACTTTCGGCTTCTAGAATCACCTGAAGCAAGATGCTTCGAGTCAGATCCTCGCCAGTCTTGGCGTCGACCACCTGGAACGGGATTTTATCGACGACCAGTTGGCGTATATCCGCAAGCGTCAAATGACTGCTGGTGTACGTGTCATACAGGCGGCGATTGGGGTATTTCTTGATCAGGCGGGTGTTGCTCCGACTGTTATCTGTCATGCGGGGCTTCTCATTGCGAGCCTAGTTCGCAAGCATCTTATCCTACTATGGCTACTGCCGCGGATCGGAGTGGTGCCAAGGGTTAAACCCTAAGGTACTGAGGCCTGCGTACGGAGCGGGTTCACCTGCCTTGATGAGCTTGATCCATTCAGTACGGATTAAACGCAGTGTTTACTTATCGAGAAGCCCGGTGAAGGTAGAGCGCTGCACTGCATAATCACCCCCCATCAGGAACCCTGGCCACGCGTACGCACTCTCTTGCCTGTCGGGTTCTCGTGCTTTCTCTAATGTCCTGCCAGAGGGGCGCTTTTCTTCCTCGACCTTGAGCGGCGATCCATCGGTCCGGTACTGGCCAGGCGGCATGTGGAACCAGCGACAGCACGCTTTATGGAAGCTGCTGTGGTCGTGGAAGCCAAGGAGATAGGCCACATGCTTCATATTGTAATGAGAGTGGCGCAGATAGAAGTCAGCCATTTGCCTGCGCAGATCGCTCAAGACATCCTTGTATTGCACGCCATCCTTCTCAAGCGCTCGTTGAAGTGTTCGTTTGCTGATGTGGAGCGCTGCAGCCATTGACTCCATGTCGAAGAATCCAGGTCCCAGCCCTTGGCTCAAGCGCTGAGTGATCATCGCGCGAACCCGGCCAAGAATAGAGAAACCGAACAACAGGTCCAGCTGAGCCTCGGCAAAACTGTCATGGAGAGTGGCTAATGCCTCATTCGCCATACTCAAGGGACGCAGCAGTTCCTGCCCATCGAACACGATGCTGTCATAAGCCGCCCCGAAAATTAACGGACAAGCAAAGAGTTGCTGATGTTCCAGGATGCTCTCGGGCTCTGGATAGGAGAACTCTATACTCAGGGGTTGCGGAAGATGTCCACCCGTAAGCCAGCGGCAAAAACCGAGCAGCGAAGCAAGTCCTGCATCGGTGTACTGCCGGGGTTTAACCGAGTCGGGTTGCTGGAGGTCAAGCCCGGACAGGCGATAATTCTGCCCTTCCTGAACAAAGAACAGGCTGAATCCAGTACCAATCAACGCGCTGAAACGAACTAAACGCTCCAGGGCGCGTTTCAGGTTCAGGCTGGACATCATCGTGTAACCCACGATCTGGAAACTGCCCGGGTGTACGTGTCCGTAGGCTTTCAGGCCGATATCTGGATTGCCCGAGACCTGCGTCGCCAGGTCCCATAGACGGTACATAATGCTTCGCCGACAAAAGGTAGCCGGCTGCCCCAAGATTTCCATGTCCAGCCCGGCTTCCTGGCACAGGTTGGCGACATCCAAACCTTGGGCCGAAAGTGTATTCACCAACACACTGGCATAGCCCGTACTCACTCTATACATGACGGCCTCGTCTATCCGTGGAATTGAACATCCTTTGTGGTGAGCTTGGAGGGCCCGTTAGCTCCAGCGGGCCAGCCGTACGACGAAATTTTTCTCCTTGAATCATTCCGTATGAGGAATGGGAACTTGTTTAACGTTAGCATCATATGATTCAAGATATTACACAGATATGAACAAAGTTGAACATTTTTAGCCGGTTTTACGACGGCAGGTTTTGTCTTCTCCGCGCGTCCTTTTCGCGCCGTTCGACGAGAGGTTGGGTGTGCGGAAAATAATTGAGAGATTGAGGAAATGAGGAGATGGCTGGGCTGTATTGCCAAGGCGGCCCAGCAATTAGGGTGGGGATTAAGATTCATGTGATGCCGGAGAATAACTCCGGCATTTTTTTGCGTGCCAGGACTTCTCGGTTTTGCTGGCGAAGTCGCCAATCTTTACGAAGTGCGCCAGGCGCGCATTCGCTTTTCAGTGGCTACCCAGGTGCTACCGACAACACGTGCTTCAGGTTCACGGAACGGTTGGCACGGCCACGCTTGAGCGCGCCGTGCCCCGTCTATCAATGGCTGGACGCGCTGGCGGCTCCGAGGCCGGTCTGTGCACGCACGAACTGGTCGGCGTAGGCGTTCCGTTCATTGTCTGCCCGGACACTGCGGTCGAGTTTGGAAACCACGACGATCACTAGGAAGGCCAGCGGCATAGAGAACAGTGCCGGGTGGTCGTAGGGGAAGATCGCCTTGGCGTGGCCGAGTACGGTTACCCATACTGCTGGCGACAGGATCACCAGCACCAGCGCGCAGATCAGACCGGCAAAGCCACCGAGGATTGCGCCTTTAGTTGTCAGGCCTTTCCAGTACATGGCCATGATCAGGACAGGGAAGTTGGTCGAAGCGGCAATGCCGAAGGTCAGACCGACCAGGAAAGCGACGTTCATCTTCTCGAACAGAATGCCCAGCAGAATGGCGATGATGCCGAGGCCGACAGTGGCCATGCGGGTCACGCGCATTTCTTGCTTCTCTGTGGCCTTGCCTTTCTTCAGTACGGTGGCATAGAGGTCGTGGGAAATGGCTGAAGCACCGGCCAGGGCCAGACCGGAAACCACTGCGAGGATGGTGGCGAAGGCCACGGCCGAGAGGAAGCCGAAGAACAGGTTGCCGCCCACTGCTTTAGCCAAATGCATTGCGACCATGTTGCCGCCGCCGATCAACGTACCGCCTACCTGGCCATTGACGTAGTACTGCGGGTCGGTGCCAATGATCACCATCGCGGCAAAGCCCAGGGTACAGACCACAAGGAAGAAGAAACCGATGAAACCGGTAGCGTAGAACACCGATTTGCGTGCTTCCTTAGCGTTCGGCACGGTGAAGAAACGCATCAGGATGTGTGGCAGACCGGCGATGCCGAATACCAGGCCGAGAGACATGGAGGCCGTATTGATCGGATCGGCGAGCATGGCGCCGGGGCCCATGATGTTCCAGCCGCTGGCATGGGCTTCGATGGCTTTGGTCGCCAACATCTCATAGCTGAAATCAAACTGGGACATAGCCATCACCGCGAGCGTGGTGCCACCCGCGAGCAATAGCACGGCTTTGATGATCTGCACCCAAGTGGTCGCGATCATGCCGCCAAAGATGACGTAGACCAACATCAGTGCGCCGACGATCACTACCGCCACCGGGTAGTCGAGGCCGAATAACAGCTTGATTAACTGACCCGCGCCGACCATTTGCACGATCAGGTAGCAGCACACCACCGTCAACGAACCAAAGGCGGCGAAGATGCGTACCTTGTTTTGGTCAAGGCGATACGAAACGATGTCGGCGAAGGTATAGCGCCCCAGGTTGCGTAGGCGCTCGGCCATCAGGAAGGTGATGATCGGCCAGCCCACGAAGAAGCCAATGGTATAGATGAAGCCATCGTAGCCTTTGGCGAACACCAGGCTCGAAAGGCCCAGCAGGGTTGCCGCAGACATGTAGTCGCCGGCAATTGCCAGACCGTTCTGGAACCCTGTGATGCCACCGCCAGCGGTGTAGAAATCGGAGGTGGAGTGAGTTTGTCGCGCTGCCCACCAGGTAATGAGGAGAGTGCCCAGGACGAAAACGAAAAACATGCCGATGGCATGCAGATTGAGTGGCTGTTTTTCCACTGCGCCGGCCAGCGAGGGCCCTGCGAGTACAAGGGAAGCAGGCAGAAGGCCGAGGCCAGCAAGGATCACATTACGCAGAGTAGTCATCACTTGCTCTCCTCGAGAACTTCAGCGCCCAAGGTGTCAAAGCGGGTGTTGGCTTTGTAGACATACCAGCCGGTGAGCAGCCAGGAGAAGATGATGATCGCTGCGCCCACGGGCATGCCCACGGTCATCATGCGATTCTCGGCCAGTGGTGCATGCAGCCACTGAGGGGCAAAAGCCACCACCAGCATGAACGAGTAGTAAGTGCCCAGTACGGCAGCGCTCAGCGACCACGCCAGGCGCGAACGGCTCTGCACTAATTTGATGAATTTCGGATTGGCCCGAATGCGTTCGCAGCGCTGGGTATCGGTTGCATGGATATTGCTCATTTTTTGCTCCCTGTATTATTTTTTTTGTCGGTGCTGTCGGTGCTTGAAGTTGCGGTATGGCTATCAGGTCGATTTCGGCGTGCACAATCCCGAAGCGACAGGTCAGGCCTGTCGCTTGTTTGGGGCTTTGTCGA
Source organism: Pseudomonas sp. 10C3 (assembly GCF_036346185.1). Lineage (NCBI taxonomy): Bacteria > Pseudomonadati > Pseudomonadota > Gammaproteobacteria > Pseudomonadales > Pseudomonadaceae > Pseudomonas > Pseudomonas sp. 10C3. The sequence continues at coordinate 48,402 of NZ_JASJVE010000034.1, forward strand.
GGGTTAAAGGGGCGAAGGACTAAAGGTTCTTGGCCATGTCCCGCAGGAGGAACTTCTGAATCTTCCCGGTAGAAGTCTTCGGCAGCAGTGTGAACACCACGGTGCGCGGCACCTTGAACCCTGCCAGATGCTCGCGGCAAAAGCTGATAATGTCGGCTTCGCGAACGTTCTGGTGGTCGGCCTTGAGGGTGATGAACGCGCAAGGCGTTTCTCCCCACTTCTCATCGGGGCGTGCAACCACGGCCGCTTCCAGCACACCCGAGTGGCGGTAGAGCACGCCTTCAAGCTCGATGGTGGAGATGTTCTCGCCACCCGAGATGATGATGTCTTTGAGCCGGTCCTTGATCTCTACATAACC
>NZ_JASJVE010000035.1:0-46840 GCF_036346185.1 Pseudomonas sp. 10C3
GTTCGCGAAGCCGACATTATCAGCTTTTGCCGCGAGCATCTGGCAGGGTTCAAGGTGCCGCGCACCGTGGTGTTCACCCAACTGCCGAAGACCTCCACCGGGAAGATCCAGAAGTTCGTTCTGCGGGACATGGCCAAGAATCTTTAACCCTCGGCCCTTTAAACCTCGATAAGGCCCCTACCAAGCGACAGGTCCGACCTGTCGCTTCGGGGCTTTGCACGCCAAAGTGGCACGGCCATCCAAACGTGCCGTGCAATCCATACGCTGTTCCAACGAGGTTCACGTTATGCCTGAATTCAACGCCCCATTGCGCGACATGCGCTTTGTTCTGCAAGAAGTGTTCGACGCTCCAGCCCTGTGGGCACGCCTGCCAGCCTTGGCCGAAATCGTCGACGCCGCCACTGCGGATGCCATTCTCGAAGAAGCTGCAAAGGTCACCGGGCAACTGATCGCCCCGCTCAACCGTAGCGGCGACGAGGAAGGCGCGCAGTGGCTCGAGGGTCAGGTCAGCACGCCGAACGGTTTCAAAGAGGCCTACGCCACCTACATCGAGGGTGGCTGGGTAGGCCTTTCCGGTAATTCTGACTTCGGCGGCATGGGCATGCCGAAGATGCTCGCCGTACAGTTCGAAGAAATGCTCTATGGCGCCAACTCCAGCTTCGCTTTGTATTCGGCCCTGAGCTCGGGCGCTTGCCTGGCCATTGATGCCCACGCCAGCGAAGATCTGAAAAACCTGTACCTGCCTCCGATGTATGAAGGCCGCTGGGCCGGTTCGATGTGCCTGACCGAGGCCCATGCGGGCACCGACCTGGGCATCATCCGCACCCGCGCCGAACCTCAGACCGACGGCAGCTTTAACATCACCGGCAGCAAAATCTTCATCACCGGCGGCGATCAGGACCTGACCGAAAACATCATCCACCTGGTGCTGGCCAAGTTACCGGACGCGCCAGCAGGGCCAAGAGGCATCTCGCTGTTTGTAGTACCCAAGGTGCTGGTCAACGCCGACGGTTCGCTCGGCCAGCCCAACGCGGTCAGTTGTGGTTCGATCGAGCACAAGATGGGCATCAAGGCCTCGGCCACCTGCGTGATGAACTTCGACGGCGCCAGCGGCTGGCTGGTCGGCGAGGCCAACAAAGGGCTCGCCGCAATGTTCACCATGATGAACTACGAACGCCTGTCCATCGGCATCCAGGGCATCGGTTGTGCTGAGGCGTCTTACCAGAGCGCCGTCGCTTATGCCCGCGAACGCATTCAGAGCCGTGCGCCGAGCGGGGCGGTGGCAAAAGATAAAATAGCCGACCCGATCATCGTCCACCCCGACGTACGCCGCATGCTGCTCAGCATGAAAGCCATGACCGAAGGTGGCCGCGCCTTCGCCAGCTATGTCGGACAACAACTGGACCTGGCTAAATTTTCCGAAGACGCCCAGGAGCGGAGCGACGCGCAAAACCTGGTCGCCCTGCTCACTCCCGTCGCCAAAGCATTCTTCACCGACAGCGGTCTGGACAGTTGCGTACTGGGCCAGCAAGTGTTCGGCGGCCACGGCTATATTCGCGAGTGGGGTCAGGAACAACTGGTGCGTGATGTGCGTATCGCGCAGATCTACGAAGGCACCAATGGCATTCAGGCACTGGACCTGCTCGGGCGCAAAGTAGTCGCCAACGGCGGCGTCGCCCTGCGTCAGTTCACTCATGAAATTCGTGTGTTCGCCGACCAGCCCGACGCCAAGTATTCCGTGCCATTGCTCGACGCCGTCGAGCGTCTGGAAAACCTCAGCGACTGGCTGCAAGAACAGGCAAAGACCAACCCCAACGAAGTCGGCGCAGCGTCGGTCGAGTATCTGCACCTGTTCGGTTACGTCGCGTATGCCTACCTCTGGGCGCGCATGGCTCAGGTCGCCGAGAGCACGCGCGGCGAAGACGAAGCGTTCTATGGCGCGAAAATCGCCACTGCCCAGTTCTACTTCAGCCGCCTGCTGCCCCGCACCTTGAGCCTTGAACAGTCCATTCGGGCAGGCAGCGCCTCGCTATACGGCCTGGATGCCGAACAGTTCTAACTATTTAGCGTAACGCGGCGCCAGCCTGGTTAGGTGTCCGCGTATTTTTATCGATCTGCCCTCGCCCACTTGGCGAGGGTCGGGGTGACATTCGCCCTATGGAGTATTGAATGCGTGAAGTTGTCATTGTCGCCGCCACCCGTACTGCGGTTGGCACATTCCAGGGCTCGTTGAGCCGCATCCCCGCACCGGAACTCGGGGCTGCGGTGATCCGCCGTCTGCTGGCTGACACCGGCCTACCAGGGCAAGACGTGGATGAAGTGATTCTCGGGCAAGTACTGACCGCAGGCGCCGGGCAAAATCCGGCACGCCAGGCCACGCTAAAAGCCGGACTGCCACATACCGTCCCGGCAATGACCCTGAACAAAGTCTGCGGCTCCGGCCTCAAGGCGGTTCAACTGGCCTACCAGGCCATTGCCTGTGGCGATGCAGAGATCATCATCGCCGGTGGCCAGGAAAACATGAGCATGGCCGGCTACGTGCTGCCAGACGCCCGTACCGGGCTGCGCATGAACCACGCGTCACTGGTCGACAGCATCATCCAGGACGGGTTGTGGGATGCCTTCAACGATTATCACATGGGGATCACCGCCGAGAACCTGGCCGAGCAATACGGCATCAGCCGCGAAGAGCAAGACGCCTTCGCTGCGACCTCGCAACAGCGGGCCTGTGCTGCCATCAACGCAGGGCGCTTCCAGGAAGAAATCACCGCCATCGACATCCCCCAACGCAACGGTGAAAGCGTGCGATTCGAACAGGATGAGCAACCCCGTCCTAGCACCTCCGCGCAAACCCTGACCAAACTGCGACCGGCCTTCAAGCCCGGCGGTACCGTCACGGCGGGTAACTCGTCGTCACTCAACGATGGCGCCGCAGCCGTCATGCTGATGAGCGCAGATAAAGCCTCCGAGCTGGGCTTGCCGATACTCGCGCGAATCGTCACCGCCGCCAGCGCAGGCGTCGATCCGGCGATCATGGGCATCGGCCCCGTGTTCGCTACCGGCAAAGCGTTAAAGAAAGCTGGCTGGACGCTGGCGGATGTCGACCTCATCGAAGCCAACGAAGCCTTTGCGGCCCAAGCCCTGGCCGTAGGACGCGAACTTCACTGGAACAGTGACAAGGTCAACGTCAACGGCGGCGCCATCGCCTTGGGCCACCCTATTGGCGGATCAGGCTGTCGGATACTCGTCACCCTGCTGCATGAAATGGTCAAACGTGACGCCAAAAAAGGCCTCGCCACCCTCTGCATCGGCGGAGGCCAAGGCATCGCGTTGCTCATTGAACGCTAGGCCAGCCCCCATAAACACCCGTTTCACAGGCCCTGCAGCCTAACCGCTTGATCACACGCATAAATTTTCACTAACAACGCTTGACACATATTCGTTATCCGCGAATAATGCGCGCCACTTGGCTACATAGCTCAGTTGGTTAGAGCATAGCATTCATAATGCTGGGGTCCGGGGTTCAAGTCCCTGTGTAGCCACCAAGTACCGGTTTACAGACGTCTACAGCAGTCTATAAACCACCTCAAGAAGCCCGCCTCGTGCGGGCTTTCTTGTGTCTGGGGTATCGCGACTGGACGCCAGCGTTCTGTGGCGTTCACAAATTTCTGTTATCCAGAAAACCCGAAAGTTGATTCTTTAGCGCACCCTCATGCAGGCTTTTTTTGCCCGTCATCATCACGCGGCTTAATCTTTACGGCTTTTACCCCTCAGCAAACTCAGGGCTAATCACTCCAGTGAAGATTCACCGTACCGGTCGACGAACCTTCCAGCACGACGGTACTTCGTTTCTCATGGCCATTCTGGCTGGCGATGATGAGATAGTTATCTGCTGGCAACTTAACGTAAACGATGGGACCCACCTGACTCAACGACACTATAGAGCGGCCTTTGGCAGTCTGAATCACAACATCAACGCCACTGAGGTACTTATTGTCCGGCCCGATGGAGAAGGTGATGTGCAGGTTGTAACCCTTGACCTGCTGGATGGCCTGCGACTCGTCCTGGCCAACGCCACCAGACAGATAGGTGATGCCGTTTTGCTCCTTCGGCTCCAACTGCACAGCCGACATATCAATCGGTACTTCGCTGGCGGCCTGCAGTACCACAGGAGAGAAACTCAACAGCACGGCAAGGACAACTCTTGAAGGCGTTAACCCACGGACGGAAGTCACAATGAATACTCCTCAGTGTTATGGCCAGATTAGCGTTTGATCAGAGAGATTTTGGTTCCTTCAATGCTGACGCCCGCCATCAACCCTTGCTGATCGAACACAAACGCATACGCATCATCCTTCAGCGTCGAGCTCGACAGATTTTTTGCGAGCCCTTCATCAACGAGGACAACGGTTGGCCCTACGCCAATTTCCCAGCCCTTGGTTTCGCGCACATACTTCACCGCTTTTTCGGTCATCAAGAACAGCACATAGCCGTATGACTGCGCGCCTGCTTGTAGCCCCCATGACCCGGTCACGGAGTTGTAATAGCCCTCCACTTTCGAGCCTCTCAACAACTCGCCTTCACCATAACTGCCTCCAAACACAAGGCCCGCTTTGACAATATTAGGGAATACGAGCACAGCCTTGGCACTGCGCGAAATGGTCTCGGCAGATGGATTAGTTTTGTAGAGTGCTTGTAAGGCCTGCCGGGAGCTTTTATCCAGGTCCTCGGCAGTAGCAGCACTTGCGCTATTCAGGAAGGTCGCCGATGCCAGCGATACGGTAAGCAGGATAATCGAGAGAAAGAACCGGACTGACGTTGTCATTGCTGTACTCCTATGGTGGCAATAGAAGGGATGTGACAACAGTATCCGGCATAGACCCTACAGGCTCTGCAGCCCCAGGGTCGGAGTCCGGCGCCATGGGGGCCCGCACTACGACCCCTTACGTTGAGAGGCTGGCTCAAGAACGCCATGATCACCATCACCCTAAACATGGCTGTACTACCGGTCATCATCTACCAGCGATCTACTGTTCTCAACGCTGAGTCTAGTTGCTGTGCCACGTTTGCTCGGTAGCAAATACAGCGCCCGACGAATGGCACAGGCTCCGCACTTTCAACGTGGACGAGCACCCTGGTTAGAGGAATGGGCACGAGAGATCTTTCTGACGCCGGGCTTGCGGTATTGAACTGCTTGCCCGGCCACGTTGAAATTAACGGTCTTGTTTGGTCGTTGATATGGCCGCGTTGGACAACCCTTTGGCGTTGTGATCGCCCGGCGTGGTGCCAGAAATCGACGTTGCCTTGGACAGCCCACGAGTATTTTTAGAGTGCGCGACGCCAGAAGTGATCGAGCCGCGGTCATCCTTATCGGTAAGGGCATTGCCGATATGCTGACCGCTTACCCCTCTGTCTCTCACGGCCTTTCCATCATGATCGCTGCTCAACCCGTTGCTCTGCCCATTGCTCCCGGTTCCGCCAGAGTGCCCGCTACCTCCGCTGCCGCTGCTACCGCCGTGACCGCCAGCGCCAGCGCCACCGCCGCCACCGCCACCATTGCCGCCGCCATCTTTTGCATGGGCTGAGGAGATGAACGAAAACTCACCGGGCAGCATGGATATCGCTGAAAACACCATCAGGCATGCCGCAACAGCCATGCGCTTTTTTGTTATAAACATGACAACTCCACGAAGTTAAATTCAACGCGGATGTGACAGTTTTCACACGATTAGGTTCATAGCCAAGGAACAACAGAACGTGGTGTGTCTAGCCCGGCCCTGCGCCGGTTTTTTTCCATTTCTGCGACATGCTTTTCACGTCGCGTTCACTCCAGCCTCGCTAAATTTAATCTACTCCTTTGAAGAACTCCCTTGGCCCGCCCTCATCCGCGGGCTTTTTTTTGTGTCGCTTATTCCGTGCCAGGATTAGATCCATCCAAAGCCCCCCAGCACGGCTCCCGCCGCAATCAGCCAGAGCAAGTGGACCTTGGTTCGCCAGACAAGCAAAGCAGCGACCGCAGCCAGCAAGCTATAGCCCCATTCCCTAGCCGGATCGCCGAGCCCGACGATGAGTAACCAGCCAGTCGCCAAGAGCGTTGCAATCACAAAGGGAGCCATTCCAGTCTTGAAGGATCGAACTGCCAACAACTTGCTGTTGCGAGCGATCCAACCAGAGCAGAGATAGCTAACGATCAAAGCGGGGAGCAAAAAGCCCAGCAGGCTAAGCACCAGACCGAAACAGGCCGGAATCAGTGCCGGCCATCCAGCGCCGATCCCACCCACGGAGTTAAGGCCAACGTTCCAACCGAGCAACGCCACAAATAGAACGTTGGGGCCTGGCAGGGCTTGAGCGATGGCCATGGAAGAGGAAAATTGCAAGTCGCTAAGCCAATGCTGTTGATCGACTAAATAGCGGTGCATCTCGGGCGCCGGGCTCATCGGGTTACCCACTGTAAGCAATGAAAGCGAAACAAAATGCAGTAATAACGAGACCCAATCGAAGGCATGCATTGTGACGCTCATTCCGATGGGTCCTCAGAGGCATGACGCTCGCTGCGGACTCTGAAGTGCCGAAAATACGAATAAAGAATGCCAGCGCCCCCAACCCCCAGCAGGACCCAATACAGCGGCCATCGCATAAGTGCAAGCGCCACAAACCCGACGATCACCAACAGGATCGACGCCGTCCAACCCATTGGGTTAAGCCGCAGAGCCGAGAACAAATTCAAGCTGGTTCCCACTATCAGACCGGCCGCTACAGCACTTACGCCTCTGAAAGCGCCTTGAACGAAGGGCAGATCAATCACGTGGGCATACTGGGATGCCACGATAAGAATCAGAATCAAAGGGGCCGCCAACAGCCCAGCCAGTGCCGCGACGGCTCCGCCCAAGCCGAAGTGCCGCCGTCCGAACGCCAAGGCAAGATTCATCACGTTGGGGCCCGGCAGGATTTGCGCGACCGCAAATTCTTCGACAAATTGCTCGCGTGTCATCCATTCTTTTTTATCAACCAATACCCGTTGAGCCACAGGCATCACTCCACCAAACCCTTGGAGGGTCAGCGCAGAGAACGTCAGGAAAAGGTCCATCTTCGATTGAGGTGAATGAGTCATCGTGATTCATGCCATGCGTTGTGCTCTGAGCGGCGGCGCCCGCGGGCCGGGCTGATGGCGCAACAATCTGTATTGCGTAGAGCCCGCATTTATTCAAGCCTTACCACATCTGCGACATCCCTTTCACAAGACTTTCACGGTGTAGAACGCACATTGCAGGCTACTCTCTCGTGATAGATTTTTTAGCCCGCCATCGTGCGGGCTTTTTGTTTCTGCAGATCCCGTCATGAGTCACTGGCCTCGGTGAAATGATGGGGACCTGGATGGGGATGAGCCCGTGGCATCAGGGTTGCTTCTGATCGTCCTGCCCGCTGCCTTGCGGCTGGTCCCTCACCCATTGCCAGAACAACTGATAGCCGACCGCCAGCATTACCGGGCCGATGAACAGGCCTATGATGCCGCTGGCGACCATACCGCCCAAGGCGCCGATCAGCACCACCGGCATCGGTACGTTGACGCCACGCCCCAGCAGCAGTGGTTTGAGTACGTTATCGACCAGGCCGGCAACGAAGATATAGATGGCGAACACAATGGTCGCCGTGGTGGCACCCTGAGTGACGAAAACGTAGACGATCACCGGGAGGGTCACCAAGGTGGCCGGTAACTGCATGATGCCTATCAGCAGCACCGCCAAGGCGAGCAGACCCGCACCGGGAATGCCCATGAGCACAAAGCCGACGCCGATCAGCAGCATCTGGATGAAGGCGATACCCACCACCCCCAGCGCCACCGCACGAATGGTGGCGGTGCACAGCTCGGTGATTTGCGGCCCCTTGATGGGACCGGAGATGCGCGAAGCGATCTGCACCGCACTGCGGCTCCCCCCCTCGCCATACGCCATGACGATACCGGCGATGATCAGGGCGCAGAAGAATATGAGGAAGCCCATGCCGACGCCTGCGAGCTTACTCAACAGGGTGAGGCTGACGTTTTTGATTTGCGGTATGAATTTCTGCGTCAAACCGGGCAGGTCGGTGGCCGCTTGCAGCCAGAGACCATGCAGCGGCTTGCCCACCAGCGGCCAATCGGCTATCGAGTCGGCCGGTGGAGAAATATGAAAACTGCCGCTTTTGACCAAGGTGACGACACTCGCCACCGAGTCAGCAATCGAGGTGCCCAACAGGTAAATCGGCACCATGAGGATACTGATGGAGACCAGCACGATCAGCGTCGCGGCACGCCCCTCGCTGTGCCCCATAATACCGATGAGCCTGCCCTGCAGCGGGTAGAGAGTGATCGCCATGATCACCGACCAAAGCATCAGATCGATGAACGGACTGAATATCCGGAAACAGAACATCACCAGTACGGCAATCAGCCCGGCACGAATCAGTACATCGAGCAGACTACGGGAAAACGCCTTCTCGGAGTTGAGCGTGGGCCCCATTGATTGCCTCCTTGCAGACCGTTGCAAAGGTATGAAATCGGTAACATCAGCATAGACACCTCTCAGTAACAACAACATCAAACTCATCCACCGCGAACAGCGCAATCAGTGGCGCAAGTGATACCGGAAAATTGGAGCGAAAAATTCGAGCGTCCCCTTCTCGGCTGCACACCATAGGCTGTGCTTTACTTGATATGAATCAAGGGTGGCACTTCGAGGTAGCGTATGTTGAGTGCGCCACCACCCGTTGACCTATTGTCGGGGATGTATCATGTTCTGGTTTCGCTATCACCAATCAGCGTTCATGCGCTTCGCCATCGTGTTGTGGGTGTTAGCGTTTGGTCTGGCCGCGACCCAGGGATGCCTGACACAGCCCAGCCACAATCCCGCGACAACCCACGTCTCGCTCAACACCGTGCAAGATGACGATAGCCACGACGCCCATCCCCTTGGCTGCATCGAACACTGCGCCGATGCGGCGATTGCCGTGAGCCCTTCACAGCACCTTCAACTGTTTGACCTGTCCAGTTGGACGTTTCTGTTACTGATCCCTGCACTGCTGATTTTTTACCCCGTCAATTCCTCTGCTTTTGCCTTTCTTGCATTGCGGCGCCCTGCCCCTGCCAGACCGCCCGCTCGCCTGATTTTCGTCCGTTTCACTATTTAGACCGACCTTCTGCGCGCCGAATTCCGGCCGCACTTCTTGGCTGCGCCACTCTGGCGCGGCTTTGTATCGCCTGTGTTGCCCTTACCCTTTGGAGATTTGCCATGCATATGTCATTGAAACTGATCCTCGCTGCCCTGCTCATCAGTAGCCCACTCATGGCCTCGGCCGCCGACGAACCACAGCCAGAGCCGTCGTCGACCACGCCAGCTCAAACAAGCGAAATGCCCATGCAGAACAAAGCCATGACTGAGCAAATGCAAAAAATGCAGGCGGCGCACGACAAAGCGGCGGCGGCCAAAACCCCTGCCGAGCGACAGGCCGCCATGCAGGAGAACATGAAGACGATGAAAGACAGCCTGGGCATGGTGCAGAAAAACTGTAATGGCATGGGCATGTCCGGCAACAAAGACGGCATGGGCATGATGAGCATGATGATGAAAATGATGGATCAGCAATCGAGCATGATGGCGATGCCCATGAACCAGTGATCCTGGCGATAGCGTCGTGCATTGAACCTGTGCGACGCCTCACGGGATACCACGTCCTCAGGAGTACAAAAACATGATCAGTTCACCGCACTCAACTGATCCCCCCAACATTTTTGAGGAGTAAACCCGGCGTAGCGTTGCCCATGCGGCTGGTGATCACCTTGTTCTATCTGGCCAGGGAACACACGACCCTATGTTGGGCCTACCGATCCTAAGGAGGCCTGGCGACGCGCTGATCGGCGTCGGTGGCATTCAATGTATTGCGCCTGCGCAAGGTTTCGATGGATTGAGTGACGAAGGACCTTGACCTTGTCATAGCGACAAGGTTGAGGATAAATCCAAGGCCACAGAAAAAGCCGCATACAGCTGTCCTTCCACGATCAATTTTTTGTGAGGCGTCATCCATGAAAACCGTTGAACTGCAAGTCCAGGGCATGAGCTGTGGCTCATGCGTCAAACATGTCTCCGAATCACTACGCTCACTTGAAGGCGTCAGTGACGTGGCAGTGGATCTACCATCCGGACGGGTGAAGGTCAGCGGCGGTTCGGATAGCCATGCGCTGCTTGCAGCCCTGCAAGACGCGGGCTACCCGGCACAACTGGCGGCAGTGGAAAGTGTAGCCAGTAAAGAAATCTCAGGTTGTGGCGGGAACGGCGGTGGTTGCTGCTGCCGGTAAACGGTCTTTTTAAATTGGAGAGTTCCCATGAATACCAAACTTCGTATCGCTGTTCTTACTGCACTCTTCATGGCAGGCGCAGCACAAGCCGCTGAAGTCATCGACGTTTACCGCGACCCTAACTGTGGCTGCTGCGAGGAGTGGATCAAGTACCTTGAAGCCAATGGCTTTAGCGTGCGCGACCATGTCGAACCCAACATGAGCGAAGTCAAACAGCGCCTCGGCGTGGCTCCGCGCCTGGCCTCCTGTCACACCGCGATGATTGACGGAAAATTCGTCGAAGGGCATGTGCCAGTGGCACAGATCCTTGATCTGAAGAATCACCCCGACCTCGTTGGAATCGCGGTGCCCGGTATGGTATCGGGTTCGCCCGGTATGGAGTATGGCTCGACCAAACAGCCGTATCAGGTGATAGGTCTGACCGATACCGGTAATGATCGGGTAATCGCGGATTACCCAGGCAATTGACGATGACCTTTGGGGGGAACACATGGCGCCCGTCGGAGCGGCCAGATAACAAAAGCTGTTCAATCTCCGCGCGAGCCTGACCGCCCTTGCCAACCTGACTGAAATGTAATCATCCGCGTGCCTGTCATGTGGCATCTTGCTCGCTAAATAGCGGTTGGCAGCGGGTCCCTGAGGCGAATCCGTACCTGCCTGGATTCTGACTTATTGGATACCGTTCATGCATTCCAGAACATCAAGACGTACCTTCGTGAAAGCCTTGGCTGCGGGCGGGATACTCGCAGGCTTTGGGCTGTGGCGCAGTCCGGTGTGGGCGATTACCAGCCCGGGCCAACCGAATGTGCTTGCCGGCACTGATTTCGATCTTTCTGTCGGTGAGATGGGCGTGAATTTCACAGGTACTCCACGCACCGCCATGACCATCAACGACAGCCTCCCTGGGCCGCTGCTGCGCTGGCGCGAAGGCGACACGGTGACCCTGCGGGTCAGAAACCGGCTCAAGGAAAACACCTCGATCCATTGGCACGGGATTATTCTGCCGGTGAATATGGACGGTGTTCCGGGCCTGAGCTTCCACGGAATCGAGCCAGGTGGCCTGTACGTGTACTCGTTCAAGGTCAAACAGAACGGCACGTACTGGTACCACAGTCACTCCGGTTTTCAGGAGCAGGTCGGTGTCTATGGGCCAATCGTCATTGATGCAAAAGACCCCGAACCCTTCAGCTACGACCGCGACTATGTGGTGATGCTGTCCGACTGGACGGATGAAGACCCCGAGCGGGTCATGAAAAAGCTCAAGAAACAATCCGGCTACTACAACCAACACAAGCGCACCGTCGGCGACTTCATTGACGATGTCAGCAAGAACGGCTGGTCCGCCACCGTCGCAGATCGAAAAATGTGGGCGCAAATGAATATGAGCCCCACGGACCTTGCCGACGTCAGCGGCGCCACCTACACCTACCTGCTCAACGGACAGGCTCCGGACAGCAACTGGACTGGCCTTTTCCGGCCTGGCGAACGGCTAAGGTTAAGGTTCATCAATGGCTCGGCAATGAGCTACTTCGACGTGCGCATTCCCGGCCTGAAGATGACCGTCGTCGCGGCAGACGGGCAGCACGTGAAGCCGGTCAGCGTTGATGAGTTCCGCATCGCCGTGGCCGAAACTTTCGATGTGATCGTAGAACCCACCGAAAACGCGCACACCCTGTTTGCCCAGTCGATGGACCGCACAGGTTTCGCAAGAGGAACATTGGCGGTACATGAAGGGTTTTCAGCCCCTGTACCGCCGCTGGACCCACGCCCGCTGGTCACGATGAGCGACATCGGCATGGGTGATATGGGCGGCATGGACCATGGCGACATGAAGGGCGCTGGCCAGGATTCGATGCAAGGCATGGAGGGCATGGACCACAGCCAGATGGCGGCAGGTAGTGACGACTCCATGCAGGGAATGACGGGCATGGATGGCAGTTCGATCCAGGGCATGAGCGGCATGGGCACCATGGAACCCCACCCAGCCTCCGAAGCTAATAATCCACTGGTCGACATGCAGACGATGAGCCCCACGCCGAAACTCAACGATCCCGGCATGGGCCTGAGAAACAACGGCCGCCGGGTACTGACCTACGCAGATCTGAAGAGCACGTTTCAGGACCCGGATGGCAGGGAGCCAAGCCGGACGATCACCTTGCACCTGACCGGGCACATGGAAAAATTCTCATGGTCCTTCGACGGCATCAAGTTCGAGGATGCCGAGCCGCTTCGTCTCAAGTACGGAGAGCGCGTCAGAGTTGTCCTGGTAAACGACACCATGATGATGCACCCCATTCACCTGCATGGGATGTGGAGTGACCTGGAGGATGAAAACGGTGAGTTCATGGTTCGCAAACACACGATCGACATGCCGCCGGGAACAAAACGCAGCTATCGCGTGACCGCAGATGCCTTGGGACGATGGGCCTATCACTGCCATCTGATGTACCACATGGAAATGGGCATGTTCCGCGAAGTCCGCGTGCAAGAGTAGGAGAACGGCATGAACGTCGACAAAACCGCTAAACCTGTATTCGCCAGCCTTGTAGTTTTAGGGTTGGGCGTGATGCAGCTGCCTTTTGCCTATGCGCAAGCTGAGCCTATGCAAGGTACGGATGGCGGCCAGATGCAGGGCATGGAACCGAGTCCCCCCCAGGAAAGCCGAACGCCGATCCCGGTGCTCACAGACGCTGATCGCGCCGCTGTTTTTGAAAGTCACGCGGGACACCAAATGCCCGACCGCTCGATCAACTCGTTTTTCTTGATCGATCAACTCGAATGGCAAGACGCCGATAAGGGAAGTGCACTGAGATGGGAGGCGAACGGCTGGATTGGCACCGACACCGACCGCCTCTTACTTCGCTCGGAGGGCGAGCGGACCAATGGCGTCACTAAAAGCGCCGAAGTCCAGGCCCTGTGGGGACACGCCATAAGTCCTTGGTGGGACGTGGTAAGCGGCGTGCGGCAAGACTTCAAGCCCGGTGCGCCCCAGACTTGGGCCGCGCTGGGACTGCAGGGCATGGCGTTCTATGACTTGGAAACGCAAGCGACTGCCTACCTCGGCGAGGGGGGCCAAAGTGCACTCAGGCTCAAGGGTGACTACGATATTTTGCTGACCAATCGTTTAATTCTTCAGCCCACCGCCGAAATAAATCTCTACGGAAAAAATGACCCACAAAGAGGTACAGGATCGGGCCTGTCGGATACCGATATCGGCCTGAGGCTTCGTTATGAAGTTCGCCGCGAGTTTGCGCCGTACATCGGCGTGACCTGGAACCGTTCCTACGGGAAGACAGCTGATTACGCCCGAGAAGAAGGCGAAGACCGTAGCGAGACACGTTTAGTACTAGGCGTGCGTATGTGGTTTTAAACGCAATCGACACGTGAAATCCAAACCGGCTCAAACAATAAAACTCAACCAGCGGCCCACGCCGCCAGGAACCTTGCATGTCATATTTCAAAAGCATCACCGTCGCAACAGTACTCAGTACCGGATTGTTCCTGAGTGCTATAGCCCAGGCGCATCCAAAACTACTGTCATCTACGCCTGCGGAGGGTGCCACGGTAGCCGCGCCTGAAAAAATCGAACTGCACTTCTCGGAAAAGCTCATGACTCAGTTCTCGGGAGCGAAACTGATCATGACTGACATGCCGGGCATGCCTAATTCACCCATGGGCGTTAAGGCCCGTGTCGCAGGCGGCGCCGACCCAAAAACGATGGTGATCACTCCCGCGGCTCCGCTCACGTCAGGCACCTACAAGGTCGAGTGGAGAGCGGTCTCTTCCGATACCCACCCGATCACAGGCGCCGTGACCTTTAAAGTCAACTGATCCATGGGCGACTCAATCAATATAACGCTTCGCTTCATGCTGTATATCGACCTGATGTTGCTCTTTGGGCTGGCGGTGTTCGGTCTGTATAGCCTCAGAGGAAAAGAACGGGCCGGCGGTGCCGTTTTGAATTTTGAGTTGCTCTTGGCGGGCACCGCTGTTATCGGCATTTTGCTGTCGATGGCAGCGATGCTGCAAATGGCCAAGTCGATGAGCGGAGTGTCCAGTTTCATGGAACTCCATTACCATATTTTCCAAATGATGCTGATGGGGACTGATGTCGGGCTGACCTGGATGGTCCGAATAGCCTCGCTGACGCTGGCAGTCGTAGCCGCCCTATTCAACAGGCGCGCCCCTGCTTTCAGCCTGTGGATGGTCACTGTGTGCGGAGCCACCGCACTGGCTACTCTAGCGTGGACAGGGCATGGCGCCATGGATGAAGGCCCTCGTCGCTACCTGCATTTCACGAGCGATATTGTTCATATTCTGGGTGCTGGCGGCTGGCTGGGTGCTCTGGCCGCATTTGCGCTTTTGTTGCGTTCAAACAAGCTCACAGGCGAACTGCAAGTCCGGTTGCTGGCGCGAACGCTGACCGGTTTCGAATCAGCAGGGGCGCTCATCGTCGTCACCCTGACTATCACCGGGGTAGTTAACTATCTGCTGATTATCGGGCCGACATTCGAGACATTGACCACCAGCACTTACGGGGCCCTGCTGTCTTTAAAGGTCTTCTTGTTTGCCGGGATGCTAGTGTTTGCGGCGTTGAACCGCTTCCACCTGAGCCCGCTGCTCGAACGGTCCATTCAAACAGGGGTTTACACGGTCGCTATCAACGCCTTGCGGCGCAGCATGATTCTGGAGTTGTCGGCCGCCGTGATCATTCTGAGCCTGGTTGCCTGGCTCGGCACCCTCAGCCCGGAGATGGAGATGTCGGCTGAATAGACCACCGTAGAAGGTCTGGTGGTTAAAGATGGGGCAAAGATCGGGATTTAATCGCGGTAAGGTCTGGCTGCAGACCGATCCAGAAGCTTATGCAGCAGGACTTGCCTTATGATGAACGTCAGAAACAATACAAGGCGATCATGGGACCGTAGCGGGCTCGTGGTGCGACGTTTTTTTAGGGGGTTATCGTGGGAATCAAGAAGTCAGCGCAAGAATTGAAGCGCGACCTTAATAATGTGGCCTGCAATCTGGAGCAAACGGCAGGCGAAATCAGTCGGCTCGCCGAGCGAATTAACGATGTGGATGTTGTTGCGGTGTTGCACCTGATGAATCGCTTATACAAGGATTCCGACCGATTAAAAGCCTATGTCGATGAGATAAAGTCGGGACGGATCGTCAGGAATAAAGCCGAGTAAGGACCCTAGAGGTAACAGCCGGAGTCTTAAATCCAAACAGACTGAACGAACCGACTTCACTGACTTCTTACGTTCATGGCGTTCCACTCTGTTCGCTGTGCACACAGGGTCATTCCATGTACATCGAAAACAACTCCGCGCTGCTCCAATCCCTGATCGCTCAGCTCTCGATAGCCGAATTCAGGTCTTCGCTTGCCTTGATGGGTAACGCTGAGCGAAACCTTATGGGCTTGAGGGATCTGATTCAGCTCGATATGATTTCTGGCGACTTTACGTATGGCGGCCTAAGTGATCCGCTTGGCCTGCTGCTCGTCGCTGCGGATCACATACGGCTGACAAAGCGGGGTGCCTTGTTCAGCTATCGCTAAGTCGCAATGCTTGGCGAGTATCACTCTGCCCTCCGGTCATCGCCTGATCTCGGGTAGGCCCCTGACATTGGGTATGCTAGGGGCTCAACCGCGAGAATCAACCATGCGCAAACTCCGACCCCATGACGACCCGCTGCCAAAAATGATCGCAAATCTACTTGAATTGCGTGAGGCCCTTTCGAGCCTGAGTGCTAGCGAAAGAACACTCAGCTCATTGAGAGCAAGCGACAAGGTTTACGGGGTTATTTTGCCGATCAGCCGCAGGGCAGACTTTTTCGCCTCGAAGATCGGGCGCATGCTCGAAAGCCGGATAAAGACCATGAGCGAAGCGAACACCTCGAGCCCCCGGGCACGTCCTTAATGAGTGACCGAATAAAATAATTCGTTCTGTTCTGTCGCCTGTCATACCCCATCTAATTGTTATAGGTCACCGCACACTAAAAAGGGCTTACCTAAAGGTAGGCCTTTTTAGTCATCAGCGAAAAGTGGGCTGTGCAAGACGCCGTTGATGATGCCCAGCGCCGTTTATATTATTGCGAGCGCAGTAAGACCGATCTCTTTTTCCCTTTTTACTCAACTACATGTCCAACAGGCGACCTCGCATGAGGTACATTAAAATCCGATCCTCCCACCCAGGCGGCAGCCCTCAAGCTCAGCAAGGATGACACCGTGAATACCCATCAGAAGCTGCGAACCTTTGACCGTATCCGCGAAGCAGTGTTGCCGGAATATCGCGACCGGGTTGCCGAGTACCTGAGCCTCTACGAAGAGGCTCTACACGACGACAACATCCAGTCCGATGACTTGCGCGCATCGGCCAATCAGCTCAGGGGCTACCTGCGAGGCCTTAATACGACCAGGGTGCTGGGCATGGCTGACTGGGAAGAGTTGGACCGTCGTGTTGTCGAATCGTGGTTATGATCAATAGATCAATGGGGCAGGACGCTTAGCCTGAGTATAAAAAGTAAGCTCAGGTTATTTTATCCGGGACCAGAGCCCATGCAACGTGATCGAGGCGCCACCGATGTCAACACCAAGCCCGCAGTCCGGGCCTGTCAAAACAAAGCTGATCGACCGTGTGTCCTGGCTGGATATCATTGCCGGCTTGTCGTTGGCTGGATTGCTGTTACCGGAGGCAGTCGCTTACGCAAGCATTGCAAATCTGGCGCCTCAGGCCGGGGTCATTGCCCTGTTTGCCGGACTGGTCTGCTACGGATTGATCGGCACCAGCCGCTTCGCGATCGTCTCTGCAACGTCATCGTCTGCTGCCGTGCTGGCAGCTGCCTCCGCGTCGATGGCGGGCCCAGACAACACGCTCAGACTGGTTATTGCCATCGCCCTGGTCATGCTGACCGGTCTGTTTTTCACGGTCGCGGGACTTGCACGATTAGGCAGCATGTCAGCCTTTATTGCCAAACCGGTTTTGCGCGGGTTTGCCTTCGGCCTTGCCATCGTGATTATTTTCAAGCAGATCGCTCACGTGGTTGGCGTCCACCCCCAGCACACTGACCTGATCCGATTCTTGGTCGAGTTATTCAGTCAGACAGGATCATGGAATTGGGCCGCCGTGGCGGTGGCCGTCGCCGCGTGGTTATTGCTGTTCTTGTTTGCCCGTATGCCACACCTGCCCGGAGGGCTGCTGGTGATTGTCATCGGCATCACGGCCGGTGAATGGCTGAACTTTTCGCAGTATGGCATTAGTCTGGTCGGCTCCATAAACCTGCAACTCACCGCACCGACGCTCCCGACGCTGCTGTACACAGAGTGGCTACGAGTAGGAGAACTCAGTATCGCCATGGTGCTGATTCTCTACGCAGAGTCCTACAGTTCGATCCGCAGTTTTGCGATGAAGCATGGTGACAGTGTCTCGCCTAACCGGGATTTACTTGCCCTCGGTGCCGCTAACCTGGTGTCTGGACTTTTCCACGGCATGCCGGTGGGCGCCGGTTACTCAGCGACGTCGGCAAACGAGGCATCGGGGACTTTGTCGCGACTGGCGGGTTGGTCTGCTGCCCTTGCGCTCTTGATCATCGTGATGACGCTTCTGCCAACCATCGCCCTGACACCGGAACCTGTGGTGGCGGCGATTGTCGTGCATGCCGTCAGCCATACGCTTCGCCCATCGACTTTTGCTCCTTATTTCACGTTGCACCGCGACCGACTGGTCGTGATTGCTGCGGTATTGGCAGTGCTGTTATTAGGTGTACTGGATGGCTTGCTGGCAGCTATCGCTGTCAGCCTGGTGATGCTGTTGCGGCGGCTGTCCGAGTCATCGGTGACCATTCTTGGGCAGCTCAATCATGGCCATGATTTCGTCAGCACAACCCTTCATCCAGAGGCGCAAGCAGTCCCTGGCATTTTGATCTTGCGCCCACACACAGGTCTTTTTTTTGCGAATGCCGAACGGGTGTTTGCGCAGGTACAAAAATACATTACGGCCGCTGGCGATAGCGTGCATACCATTATCCTCAGCCTGGAAGAGTCTCCGGACCTGGACAGCTCAAGCGTGGAAGCGCTACAGGATTTTTGCAAAGTAGTCCTCGACCAGAACAAGCACTTGATGCTCGCCCGTTTAAAAACCCGGGTGCAACAGGTATTGATTCGAGCGGAGATTCCGGGACTTCCCATAGATGTGCTGTGTGCGCTCAGCGTGGATGATGTAGTCAGGGTCGCGCAGGAGCTTTATTCCGGGCCAAAAACCGGTTCATTGGATGCTATTTACAATGAACCGACTCTCTAGTTGCTGCGCTAAAAAGGCAGCGGCCCAAGGTTCCATGAACACTAGTGGACGCGTGCACACTGAATTTGCGAGAAGCTACCGCCGCTGAGCGTCACCACATTGCTGTTGGTCTTCTCTATTTCACTGGGGGGCGTAAGGTGAAGCGCGCTGACTGCTGCTGCGGGGTTCTCCCAGAGAATTTTTTTAAGGCTCACGTAGCCTGCCGCTTCTCCGTTCCCGGTGACAATACGTATCGCACTGCCGCCGGGCCGATAGTAGACAGTGGCAATGGCACCGGGGCAAACATAGGCGCTGTCGGCCACGGGCCTGGGCAGCAAGCCACCCGCGATGCTGCCAATGAAGCTGTACAAAACCCAGCTCACAAGACTTATAGCCCCAAGCCCTACCAATATCTGTACACGCCCCCCGAAGACGCGACGCCCACGGTCTGGCACTTCGGCCGGAACACTGCGCGCGACAGCTGCCGCTTCAGGCTTGTCCTGAACAGGGTTGACACTGGCGAGTACCCACTCGGCGCCTCCCGTAGAGGGCGCTGTAGCTGACGATTCTGCAGAACTGGTCGCGCCCACGCTAGCGCGCTCGGTGAGGGCATCGACGGCAACGATCAACACACTGTCCCGAGCGACTTCGGCAACTACGCTTGCCGCTATAGACTCCGATGCCGGAGGTGCTCTTCGAAGCTTTGGTGCCGGCTTGGCAACCGTCGCGCGCTGTCGATGAATAATGCGCGCTTGCAGGACCACAAAAGCCGCGCACAGGAGCGGCACCATTGTGTTCAGCGCAGGCGACTGAGTATTTACCCAGCCCACCACCGCAGGATCGGAAACGGCGATATCACCCGCAACATAGCCAAGCAGCGCGCCGCCAACCGAGACCAGAAAAGGCTGACGATGAAGCAGCCGGGTGATCTGCACGCTCCCGAACATCAACAGCGGCACGCTTAGGAGCAATCCCAGCACCAGATAGAAAATACTGCCCTGCGCCACTGCCGCCAGTCCGACCACGTTGTCCATGCTCATGACCAAATCAGCCACCAGTACGGTCGTCACAGCCCCGAACAGGGTGGTCGGCGTATTTTCGACGGAGTCACTCTCGTCATCCGGCTGTTCTTCGATCAGCAGCCGGATTGCAATGACGATCAGCAACCCCGCACCGATGAGCTTGAGAAAGGGCGCCAGCAGCAACCACCCGGCCAGTGTGGTCAGGAGCACGCGCAGCACGATGGCCCCGCCAGTACCGATCATCACCGCCTGTTTCACCTGATTCGCTGGCAACCCGCGGCAGGCCAGAGCGATCACCAGCGCATTGTCGCCGGACAAAATCAGGTCCAGCAGGGATATCTGAAAGATCATGCCTATCGCGTGCAGTAAACCTTCAAACATCATGGGACTGTTTCCAGGCAAGGAGATGTTTCATATAAAAATCACCCGAGTGAACCGGCGATGCTGGCATACAGGCCGAGTGTTGAAGTCAGTACAAAGATGACGCCGACAGCCAGTGCGTACCCTCCCCGCAATTGATGTGCTGCCGGCAAGACACTGCGCGCCAGCAAGAACAGCAACAACAGCATCACCGGGATCAGAATTGCATTAACCACGCCCACGGCAATCGACAGCCGGATGAGATTGACGCCCGAGGCCACCAGCAGCGCGCCAACGATTAGCAGCACCGCGAAAGGTCCATAGAACCAAGGTGCATCCAGTGGGTGTTGCTCCAGCGAGTGGCGTACCCCCATCGCCTCCCCCAACGCCAACACAGCTGTCAGGCAGACCACAATAGTTGCTACTAACGCACCGCCGGACAGCCCAATCGCGAAAACGACTTTGCCCCAACTGGGGCCGATCAGCGCACCAAACGCATCGCCGATCTGAGCGATGTTGTCCAGATTTCCACCCTGCTCGTGCGCACCCAGCGTGGCGGCGGCGGCGATCAATACCGAGGAAGTCAGCACCTGGCACAGCACCGTACCGACCAACGTATCGACTCGCGCCAGCCGAAGTCGGCCCGTGTCCAGCCCTTTATCGATCAGCGCCGACTGTTGGTAGAACAGCGTCCATGGCATCACGCTGGTGCCGACATTTGCCGCGACCAGATACAGATAGTCATGGTCGGCGAGAGGTATTTGAGTCATGTCGTGCAGCATCTGATGAACGTTCGGGTGGGCCTTGAACGCCATTACCAGAAAGGCAAGTCCGAACAACCCGATAGCAATGGTTACCCGCTCTACCGAGTGATAGGAGCCGGTCAGGACCATGCCGAGAATCATCACCACCAGCGCCACAAGAATTTGCCAGCCCAGGATTCCAAAGAGGCTGCCTGCACCAACCAGCCCGCTCATCTCCGTAACCAATGTACCGAAGCAGCTCAGCAGCAACACCGCTGCGGACACTATCGCGACCGCTTGACCGAAGCGCTGTCGGACCAGTTCGACATAACCTTTACCAGTGCACAACCCCAGTCGCACCGTCAGTTCCTGGGCCATGAACATCAACGGGACCAACAATAATTGCAGCAACAGCAAGCGGTATCCCCACTGTGCACCGCTCTGGGCAGCCGTCACCACGCTGCCGGCCTCGGTATCGGCCAGCATCACGACCAGTCCCGGCCCCATGACGGCGAACAAGCGTGTCAGCCGTTGCCAAAATGCTTTGTGGTCAGAAGGAAGCTCAATGACTCGCATTCTTTACTTCACGGTGGTCGCGGCAGGACCCGTGCGAAATTGCTTCAGGAACTCAGCGTCCGGCGTCAGCACCAGCGTCGGCTGACTCTCTGCCAGTGCCTGCCGGTAGGTCTGCAGCGAGCGGTATAGCTTGTAGAACGCAGGGTCTTTGCTAAACGCGGCCGACAGAATCTGGTTGGCATCAGCATCCGCTTCACCGTGAGTAATCGCAGCCCGGCGCTGGACCTCCGACAACAGGACCGTACGGTCCCGGTCAGCTTTGCCCTGGATCTGTTGCGCCCATTCAAAGCCCTGTGCACGCAGCTCCTTTGCCTCGCGCTGACGCTCGGATTTCATCCGGTCATAGATCGCCTGACTGGCCTCGAATGGCAGGTCGGCACGGTGTAGACGCACCTCGCTCACTTCGATCCCGAGTCCCACAGCCTTGCTGGCTACGTCCTTCTCGATGGTGGCGACTTCTTGCTGGCGTTCCGGCGACAACAATGATCGCAACGTCACCTGACCCAACTCACGCCGCAACGAAGAACTGACCATTTGCGTCAGTTGTGCGCTGGCCTGGTCCAGCGTACCCACCGCCTGGTAGAAGCGCAGCGGGTCGCTGATGCGAAAGCGCGTGTAGGTCTCGACCTCAATGCGTTTCTGGTCGCCCAAAATCACCTGCTCGGCCGGCGAGGTCAGTGTCTGCAACCGGCTGTCGTAGAACACCAGAGAGTCGCTGAACGGAACCTTGAACTTCAGGCCGGGCTCACCGGCCACGCCCATCGGCGCGCCGAAGCGGATAATTAACGCCTGCTGCGTTTCGTCGACAACATAGACCGACGATGCCAACACCCATAACGTAACGATGCCGACTCCGGCGATCAGCCATTTGAGCGCGGGGTTCATGGTTTGGCATCCTTCTGAACAGACTTGCCTGGGTCGGATAGCGGCATATAAGGCACCACGCCGGACATACCCTTTCCAGACGAATCGATGATGACCTTGGAGGCCTTCTTCAGCACCTCATCCATGCTCTCCATGTACAAACGCCAGGCAGTAACGTCCTTGGATTGCACATAGCTGTTGTAAACAGACAGAAAACGCTTGGCCTCACCCTCTGCCAGGTTGCCAACCTGCGACTTGTAGGCCTCGGCATCCTGTGTGATGCGCGCCGCATCGCCTCGCGCACGAGGGATCACATCGTTGGCGTAGGCCTCTGCTTCGTTACGGGCGCGCTCCTGATCCGCGCGTGCGCGCTGCACATCGTTGAAGGCATCGATAACCTGCGGCGGCGGATCGACCCGTTGCAGCTGAACCTGGGTGATGAGGATGCCAGCCTTCTCGCTGTCCAACAGCTGTTGCAGCAGTTCGCGTGTTTCATCCGCGATCTGCGCTCGTTTGTCGGACATGGCGGACTGGATCGGCGTGCGTCCAATGACTTCACGTAGCGCACTTTCGGCAATGATTTTTATCGAGCGCTCTGGATCGCTGATTTTGAACAGATACTGTCCAGCATCCTTGATTCGCCAAAAAACCGTGCAATCTGCCTCGACGATGTTCTCATCGCCCGTCAGCATCTGCTTGTCACGTGAACCGCTGTTACCCGTGGTGAGGGCACTGCTGGCGCTGCCTAGCTGCAGCTGATTGACTTGGGTAACCTTGGGCAGCAACACCGCCTCAAAGGGATAGGGCAGGTGGTAGTGCAACCCTGATTCGGTGGTGTCCACCCAACGACCAAAGCGCAACACTACGCCCTGCTCGTCCGGCTGCACTTTATAAATGCCCGACGTGACCCATGCCAAAGCGATGAGCCCACCGATCAATACCAAACCACGTCCCTGGAGGTCCAGAATGGCAACCCTGTAGTTGATCCGTTCACGCAGCGTGGAGAAGAGCCTGGCGGGTTCGGTCGAAACAGGAACAGGACTATCGGTCATGCAAGTGCTCCAGTCCGTCAAATGACGTGCGGACCTTACTTTTTGGGGGGTAGGGGTCGCCGAAGCCGCGCAGAATACCTGAACAGGCGACCGTCGTCACTGACCTGGATCATGCTAAAAATAGCCCTGAGCGGCGATGCGTTACACGGAAAAACAAGCGCTGCTGCGCCCGCTCTCCCCTGCGGACAAATCACCCGGCCCGCGCCGTCGTTTCCGACCAACCGGGCATTCACTGGCAGCCCGTGGGCCGGGCATCCGTCCGAAACGTACTCTTATCTTAAAGGCCGGGCAGACGCTGACCGATTTGTGCCGTGGCATAGCCGTCCAGAATCGCTGTCGCCAAAGGGCTGCCTTCGGCACCGGACCATGCGGCAAAGTCGGCTTCAGCTACGGGCATATACGGCCCGTGCTTCACTTCAAAGATCACACCGCCCTCATCCAGAGAGAGCACCGCATGCCAGCAGCCAGCGGGAATTTCCAGTACCGCACAGTCTTCGCCCAATACCGTGCGCTCGATGACGATACCCGCGTCGTCGAAAGTCAACACCACAAACCGACCGCGCAAGGGATAGAGCAACTCCCAGGTATGGGGATGACGCTGGGCACGTACGTAGGTGCCTGGCTCCATGGCGATAGCCAGGCGCTGGATCGGGTCAGCCAATTCCTCGTGCAGGTTGCGGTTAGCGCGCAGGCGCGGGGATTGCTGGGCTTGGGCACCTAGCGCGTCCAGGTCAGCCGGGGTGATCTGTTTCATTTGAGGTTACCGATAGAGGTAAAACGTGATTGAGGCCCCGTCCGCCTGTGCGCACAAAAGCGGCATCATCTGCCGGGGCGTGGTTGGAGGCCATTAGACACTATTCAGCGGCCGTCACGCACGCGAGCTGCTGTGTGCACAGCTCAGCGCAACAATATTTTTCGGCACGGCCAGCATAATGTTTAGTAGCTGCTACGCTAAATTTCGGCCCCCTGAGCACGCTCATGAAACGGCGATGCACGTGGGAAGCCTCAAAGTGTAACTGCCAGACGACGGATTGCGCGTTGTCTGGAAGGTCGGTGTGGCCTCTGTTCTCACGGACGACAAGCTTTGCTACACCGGTAATTGAATAGTTTAAAAGCGCTGAACGAATCGACGCACTATTAAACGTGCCCTCGGCATTATCAACCGTGCGCTACCCACGCGAGAGTGGGCATCACCCAACGCCGTTATCCATGTTGTGATGAGTGCCTACGAACGCCCCTTCTATTTCAAGAAAGTCGGGAATGTAGCCATGCAATACACAACGTTTTCAGATGAACAGATAAAGTCTCTCATTGAGGCGATCGATCTCAACGGTTATGCCGTGTTACCCGGCTGGGCGACGAGCGCAGAGCTGACCCAATTACAGGCCTTGGTCACAGACGCCGTCGTAGCGGCGGGTAACAACTACGTTGCCCTGACCGGGCACCAAGCTGTTGCCGGTTCGCTCCTGGACGAATGGGGCCGCTCCCCGTACTTCGTCGATCTATGCAAGCGTATCGTTACAGCCGCGACGGGGGAACATTCAACCGAGCAGCGTCTGTATCAGGTGTTGCGTTGCCTGACCGGTGAGCAAGGTCAACGTGAGTCCTCGATTTTCCACTACGACTCCTTCGTACTGACCACCATCATGCCGGTCTGTATGCCGGATAATCCTGGCGATTTAATCATGCTGCCAAACCACCGCCCCCTCCGGAAAACCTATGCCTTTAACCTGCTCGACAAGCTGCGCGTCGATAACCGCTGGGCACAACGTCGGCGGCTAAAGGAGTACACGAAGCACCCCGAGCGGTTCACCCGAGTCCACATGCGACCGGGCGACCTCTACCTGTTCTGGGGCTACCGTTCGCTGCACACCAATCTACCGGCTGACCCGGATGCCTTGCGCGCAACCGCTATCTTCCACTACCACAACCAGCATGCAGACAGCTCCCTCGCTGACCGGATACGTCGATCAGTTGCCTATATCAAGCCGAATCAACCCGTGCCGATGTAAGTGGTCAGGAGCAGTTTTCCTAATGCATTCCGGGATTAGCCGGCCAGGAACTGCGACGTCTTCAGCCATAACGTCACGCAGGTGCCCGAATATTTGACACTTTGCACACTCATCCGCCCACCCAGTTGTTCAACGATGCGTTTGGCGTGGGCAAAACCAAGGCCGAATGAGCTTCCATCCGAGCGTGCAGTATCCGCTCGGAAGAAGACCTGCCCTAACTGCTCCAGATCCGTCGAGGTCATACCCATGCCGTCGTCCTCGACCGACAATTGCCAATCGCCGTCCGGCGACGCGCTCAACTTCACCCATACATGACCTTGATCCGCCGTGTACTTGATCGCGTTGTCGACCAGGTTTCCAACCACCACTTCCCACTGTTCAAGCGAGCCGGGCGTCTCGTAACGTGCGCCTGCGTCAATCTGCACAGAAAGCGCCACGTTTTTGGCCTGAGCCTGCCGCTGCCAACGGGCGGCTACAACGCGAACGACATCATCCAGCCGACATTCACTATTGATCCCGGCGATTTGGGCGCCGTCCAGTCGTGCCAGGTCCATTAGCGCCGACGACAACCGTTTCAAGACCTGCATCTCCGCCAGAACATCTCGGCAGGTGTCCGCGTAGTCTTGCGCCTCACGGGGGCGCATGAGAATAACCTCCAATGCAGATGTCACTGCGGCAATGGGCGTTTTCAACTCATGAGACGCGTTGGCAATGAACAGACGCTGGTTTTCCAGAACAGTCCGCACCGCATGCACCATCTCGGCATAGCTGTCGAACAGCAGCTTTTCCTCTGCCGAATGAGGTGTAAATACCACGCGCTGAGTAAACTCAGGGGGTTTGAGCAAGCGTAACTGCCGCGAAAAACTGCGCAGATTTCGTGTGGAATAAGACACCACCAGAAAACTACCCAGTGCCGTCAGCAGCAAAATACCAATCGCCGCCAGGGTGGCCAGCCGTTTGAACTCACTCACAGCATCGAGCATGGGCTGAGCATTGAGTGCCACGGTGACCGTCGTCTGAAGGGTGGTTGCCCCGGACTGACGCTCTATCTGCCCGCTTTGAACCAGCCATTTGCCAAACTCAGTGCTCAGCAACCGGGATGCTTCGCCTGTCACCTTCAAGGTCGTCATGCGCTGGCGCAAGGTGTTGCGGATTTTCTCAGAGGGGCCTTGGGACTCAAAAATCGGAGGTCCTGCTTCGCCCCCCGCGATAAAATAGACGTCACGGTCACGATCCAGCTCTTGCGCAAACTCGCCGCTGCGCTGATAAACCAGTTGGCCTGCCTTGGGGAGGATAAGCGCCTCGATGACATCTGACTGAATATCCAGATGATGGCGCAACTCATTCAGCCGAGCCGCCTCCACCCAATGGCTCAACCAAAGGACACTCAGCGCCAACACGCTCGCCTGCACCACGAATAACGTAATCGTTATTTTGATATTCAGCGAAAGCTTAAGCCACACGAAGTGTGAACCCCTTGCCGCGCAAGGTTTCAATCTCTATGCCCGACCCCATCAGTTTTCTGCGCAGGCGCGCGAGCAGCACATCAAGGCTATTGCTGTCCGGCTCCATGTCCAGGGAGTACAGCAAACCGGTGATCGCGGTGCGTTTGACCAACTGCCCGGCTTTACTGGCAAGGGCCACGAGCAGGTCATACTCCTTGCCCGTCAGCACCAAGGGGGTTTGGTTGATCGTCACGCTCATGGTCGCAAGGTCGATGTTCAGGCCTGCCAGTTCCAGTAACGTTGCCCCACGAGCAGTGGATCGCCGGTAAAGCGCGTTGACCCGGGCAATCAGCTCGACCATGTCGAAAGGCTTGACCAGATAATCATCGGCCCCCTGATCGAGACCTTCGACTCTGTCACGCAAATCGCCCTTGGCGGTGACCATGATGATGGGCACTTCTCTTGCCTGCGCACGCACCGTCTTGACGAAATCCAGGCCCGACAACTTGGGCAACATCCAATCGAGCACGATCACGTCGTACTCGCTGGACTCGACGAAATAGAGTGCCTCCTTGCCATCCAGGGCGAGATCGACCACCCAGCCCCCCTCTTCGAGACCACGCCTGACGCTCTTGCCGAGCAGTACATTGTCCTCGACCACAAGCGCCTTCATCGATCACCTCGCCTTATCGTTCGCGACACGCTACCGCATTCGTACTTAGCCATAAAGTCGTCCCCTTTGCGTCGCTTTCTATCGTTAATGATCCATTCATTCGCACCTCAATAGACTGCCCGGCAATTACGCATGTCCGGGTACAACGATCATGACTCAATCGAAACAACGTATTTTGTTTGTGCTGCTGGTGGGCCTGCTGGCCACCTTGATCAGTTTGTCGTTCGCGCCCCTTGCTTCAAAGGTGCGATTCGGCCTGGAGTTTCGCGGAGGTTATGAGATTTATTACGTTGTTACGCCGCAGCCAGGCAAGCAGACGCTGTCCAAACAGGATGTACTCAATACCGTCGACATCCTGCGCCAACGGGCCGACAGCATTGGCATGTCTGAGCCTGATATCCGTCTCGAGGGTGAAGACCACATCCGCGTGAAGCTGGCGGGACTGACGTCGGCGGATGAGTCGCGCTCACTGCTGGGCGACACCCACGGGCTACCGACGGTACTCACGGAAAAATACACCCAAACGGTCGGGAGCGTCCTTGGCAAGACGGCTCTGACTGAAACCATGACCGCTGGGGTTATCGGTATCGCCTGCATCTTCCTCTTGCTGCTGGTGCTGTACCGAGGGGCCGGGCTGATCGCCGCATTCTGCACCGTCGTCTACCTGTGGCTGCTGATCATTCTGTTCAACGCATCACACGCGACCCTGTCGCTTTCTGCGGTAGTCGCCTTTGTCTTGGGGATCGGCATGGCGGCGGATGCAAGCATCATTTGTTTCGAACGCACCCGCGAACAGCTCGCGCGGGGCCATGACCTGAGAACAGCGGTGGTGATTGGCTTCAACGGATCATTCCCGACCATTCGCGACGCCAATCTGGTCACTGCGCTGGCAATGATCGCATTGTTTGCCGCAGGCATCGGGCCGGTCCAGGGATTCTCGCTGACCTTGCTGGCAAGCATCGTGATCAGTATTTGCACCAACTATTTCCTGGTGCGCACGCTGACCTTGTGGCTGGTGGATTCGGGTTGGTTGCCACGGACCTGGTTGATCGGTAGCGGCAAGCCGCGCAACGCGCGCAAACACTTTTTCGGCTTCGTAAAGTTCGGCAAAACAGCAATCCTTCTTTCGGTGCTGACCATCGCCAGTGGTGCGCTGTATTACCGTGCGCACGGACTCAATCTGGATATCGATTTCACGTCCGGCACTGCGCTGGATATCGACATTGATCGCCCGACAACCCAGAGCGACGCCACACAGATCATGACCGCTGCCGGGATCGTTCCGGCGACGCTGGCGGTAGGTGGCGCGCAGAACGAACACATAGCGGCCCGCTTCGATGAAGTCCTCAAGCCCGCTGAGTTGAAACAGGTCATTTCAGCCTTCCAGGCGAAATACCAGAAGGTCGAGTATGAAGAGAATACGGCGGACCCAGGCATCGCACGCGACTTCGCGACCCGTGCAATCTATGCCGTCCTGGCCGCATTCATCAGCATTACCCTGTACATCGGGCTTCGGTTTTCCTGGGCCATTGCCGTGGCCACGGTCCTTCCGATCATCCTCGACCTGCTATTTGTCTCGGCAGTTTTCGCGCTCTTCAAGTTCGAAATCGATGTGACCTACGTTGCCGCGCTGCTGACCATCATCGGTTACTCGCTGAACGATAAAATCGTGATCTTCGGGCGCATCGTCGAGAACCTCAAACGGACCAATACCCCAGACGAAGCCTCCTTGTTGAGCATGGTCAATCAGAGCATCGAGCAAACTCTGGGGCGCTCCCTGTACACAGTACTGACCGTGGTGATGGCCTCGACCAGTCTTTATTTATTCGCCTGCGAACCGCTGCAAATGTTCTCGCTGGCATTGGTGATCGGGTTGATGTGCGGCGCGGTGTCGTCGATTTTCATCTCCAGCGCCCTCTGGGCCACGCTGCACAGTCGGTCCCTAAGCAGACCCGATAGGCGCTCAACCATTCCCCGCCTGACGTCGCGCCCCTTTATCAGCCTCCTGCTGGCCGTGGCCGTCATCGGGTTGGGCGGCTGGTTTTGGATACCGACACTCACCCCTCAAGCATCGCCAAGCGCTCAAACGCTAGTAACCACAGGCTCTCTAGGCGATCTCTCGTCCTTTTCAGCCATCGCCAGCGACATCCTTGCCAAAGTAAAAGCCGGTGACATCGCAGGGGGGAAAGCCCGCATCAAGGATCTGGAAAGCGCATGGGACGCCTCGGCCAAGCAACTTCAGGCACGCAGCCAGGAAGGATGGACATCGGTGGATAAATCCATTGATCGAGCCCTCGTGCAATTGCGCTCTGGTACCCCGGACAAGGCCGCCATTGATGAATCGTTGCAAACCCTGATCGCCAAGTTCGCAAGCCAACAAGGTCAGGTCGCAGCACGCGTGAGCACTGCTGGCGGTCCTCTGGGCGATCTCTCTGCCTACCGAAAAATCGTCTTGGACACCTCTGCGCTGGTCGATGCCGGTGACATGAGCGCTGCACGTTCACGCATTACCGATCTGGAAACGGCCTGGGACCAAGGCGAAGAAAAGCTTCAACCGATGAGCCCCAGTGACTGGACCGCTGTGGATAAGTCCATCGACCGGGCCTTGTCGCAACTGCGG
This sequence comes from Pseudomonas sp. 10C3, assembly GCF_036346185.1. Classification (NCBI taxonomy): domain Bacteria; kingdom Pseudomonadati; phylum Pseudomonadota; class Gammaproteobacteria; order Pseudomonadales; family Pseudomonadaceae; genus Pseudomonas; species Pseudomonas sp. 10C3. The sequence continues at coordinate 29,974 of NZ_JASJVE010000035.1, forward strand.
TCCGGTAGCCCGGACCCTAAAGCCTGCGCCTCGGCCCTGACAACGCTACTCGCCAAAATCGACAGTAAAACGACTCACTGACCGCTCTGAAACGAAGCCCTTAACGCGTCAACGTCGCAGCCACCCTTGACCGGGGGAGCGCTGCAACGAAAGACGAACCGCTTGTTTTTAAGGTTTTTTTCACGCGATTTGAACGTATTTTTGACAAATGCGACGTCATATTGCCAAGATCCAATGATTAAACGGAATCAAACGCATGCAACTTCGTATTTCCAGTCTGGTCAAAACTGTCAGTGCTGCCGCCGCCCTCGCCTTTATTTCCATGGCTCAGCCCGCACTCGCCGCTGACGCGGAGGTTTCACTGGTCATCAAGGACCATCTGTTTTCACCGAATCCATTGGAAATTCCTGCCAACACGAAGGTCAAGGTCACCCTTGAAAACCGTGATCAAACCACCGCCGAATTTATGAGCGATGACTTTAAAGGTGGCAAGTTGGTGACGGGAGGCAAAACCGTGAGCTTTTTCATTGGCCCATTGAAACCCGGCACTTATGAGTTTCATGACGAGTACAAAGAAAGCATTTCGAAAGCTCGGTTGATCGTTAAATAACCCACTTCCGGAGTAAACCCCATGCTATCGACAGCGCTCATTGTTTTCAGGGAAATCCTCGAAGCTGCGCTTGTGGTGTCCATCATCCTCGCCGCCACCAAAGGCGTGTACCGCAGAGGTTTTTGGGTGGCGTGGGGCGTTGTGGGCGGCATTCTGGGCGCAAGCCTTGTGGCGGTCTTTGCTGACGCCATCAGCGCTTGGGCCTCCGGTGCCGGGCAAGAACTGTTTAACGCGGGCGTCATGTTTATCGCGGCGCTGATGTTGGCATGGCACAGCATCTGGATGAGCAAGCACGGGCGTGAGATGGCGGTACAGCTCACCGAGGTCGGTGAAGCCGTGAGCAGTGGAGACCGCGCGTTAAGCGGGATGGCCATCGTCGTGGCCGTCGCTGTGCTGCGCGAAGGGTCCGAAGCCGTGCTGTTTTTGTACGGGATCGCGGCCAGCGACCCAAACCAGACCTGGCAAATGTTAATGGGCGGATTGCTGGGCATTGCCAGCGGCGTGGCGATGGGTATTGCGCTCTACTTCGGTTTGCTACGCGTCGCGATGCGTCATCTGTTCAAGGTGACAAACGGGATGATTATCCTGTTGGCGGCAGGCATGGCGAGTCAGGGAGTAGCGTTTCTGGTCAGCGCCAACTGGTTGCCGGCGCTGGGAGAAACACTGTGGGACAGCTCTTGGCTGCTAAAAGAAAGCAGCATCGTTGGCAAAATGCTGCACACCCTTATTGGTTATAGCGCCCAACCCTCGGGGATTCAGGTACTGACGTATCTAGCGACGCTGATCATTATCACGGCGCTGGTTCGACGATCAGGTCGCCCCGGCAAGAAGTCTCTCCCGCTTAAAAATACAGGCTCAAGCCTTACCTGATTCGGTTCCCCGTCAGAATACCGATTCACCGTTTACGCAGCGTCCTCGCATTTTCAGAGTTTATCGGCAGGCTTACTTTATCCCCCCCGGGGGGATACTATGCCAGCACTCTGAACCAGGACGCCCATCGCCATGAGCGAAGATTTACACCCTCACCCTCACCCTCACACGCACCAGACTCATGATGCGATTGTTAAAAGGCTCAAAAAGGCCGAGGGTCATCTGCGCAGCATCATCACCATGATCGAAGATCAGCGGGCCTGCGTGGATATTGCCCAGCAGTTGCACGCCGTTGAGAAAGCGGTTTGTCAGGCCAAGCGAACGCTTATTCAGGATCACATCGATCACTGCCTGGAACACACCGTGGACGCACTTGCCAATGGGGCGCGTGCGCCACTGGAAGAGTTCAAGCAAATCACCAAGTACCTGTAGGCCTGTCATGCCAAATTTCGCTGAACTGCTGCAACAGGGTGGAACTCACGCCTGGCTGTATTTCCCGAGTGCCATCTTGCTGGGGGCATTGCATGGCCTGGAGCCAGGGCATTCGAAAACCATGATGGCCGCTTTTATCGTGGCCGTTCGAGGCTCCGTCAAACAGGCGATTTTGCTGGGTCTGGCGGCGACGGTTTCGCACACCGCAGTGGTGTGGCTAGTTGCTATCGGCGGTATGTACCTGGGCAAAGGACTGGATGCGCAAACCACTGAGCCGTACTTTCAGCTGGTCTCATCAGCGATGATCATCGCGATTGCCCTCTGGATGCTCTGGCGCACGTGGCGCGGCGAACAGATGTTCAAGTTCGAGCAAGATGGCGATCACCATCATGGAGCGCATGATCACCATGATGAAACTCATCGCATCGATACCGGCCATGGGCACATCGAACTGTCGATTTTTGAAGAAGGTACCCCACCACGCTGGCGGGTGAAATCGTTGAGCGGGCATGCATGGCCTGCTGCCGAGGTCAGTGTGTCGACGACGCGTACAGACGGACTGACCCAACAGTTCGCATTCGTCGATCGCGGCGACTACCTGGAGTCAGTGGCCGAAATCCCCGAGCCTCATCAGTTCAACGCGCGCTTGAGTCTGGGGCATGCCAGTCACACTCATGATTATGATCTGGACTTCCATGAGCATGAGCACGACCACGTTCACGCCGAGCTGGAAGGGCTGGAGCTATCGATAGACGGCTATCAGGATGCGCATGAACGGGCGCACGCCAATGACATTCGCAAACGCTTCACCCACCGCGAGGTCACCACACGTCAGATCATCATGTTCGGTTTGACCGGAGGCCTGATTCCTTGCCCGGCGGCCATTACCGTTTTGTTGCTGTGCCTGCAGGTTAAAGAGGTCGCTTTAGGCGGCGTGCTCGTTCTGTGCTTCAGCATCGGCTTAGCGATCACCCTGGTCAGCGTCGGTGTCGCTGCGGCCGTGGGTGCAAAGCAGGCGTCCAATCGCTGGCCGTGGCTGGGCGCTGTGGCGCGCCGCGCACCTTACCTCTCCAGCCTATTGATCATCGGTGTCGGTCTGTATGTGGGCATACATGGCTGGCTCGGACTCAGCGGGCAATAATCAGCGAAAGGCTGGCATGTGCCTGCACGCAAGCAGGCACGGGCCCATCAAATAGCCGCTCACCGCTTGTCAGCCGGGATCCTTCCCGGCATGGACTTTTGATCTAGATCAGTTGGCAATACCTTCCGAGGCGTACAAGAGGTTCAAAGTTCCACGCTTAGAGTCCCTCCCATTTCTTGCGACGGAAGCATCAACATGACCATAAGTCCAACAAGCAATGTCAGCGGCAGCGCCGCGTTTCCAAGCGTCAACGGTGAACACTGGATCGATTTGCTGAGCAACGGGACCCACATCCTGATCAGGCCGTTGGCACCGCATGACAGGGATCGCGAGTTTAACTTCATCAAAAAGCTCTCCCCAGAGTCGCGGCACTTTCGCTTTCTCGGTTCAATGAATGAACCCAGTATTGCCCTGCTCGATCAGTTGATGGACGTTGATAACAAAAAGCGGATGGCTTACGTCGCGTTGGCGCATAAAGATGGCGACTTGATCGAAATCGGTGTGAGTCGTTATGCCGCGCTGGAAGAGGAAGGGCAATGCGAATGCGCGGTCGTGATTGCCGATGACTGGCAAAATCTGGGCATGGGGACGTTACTCATGCGGCATTTAATCGACGCCGCACGGCGTAACGGTTTTGCACAGATGATATCGATTGACTCAACAAGCAATACTCACATGCATCAGCTGACTAAACAGTTAGGCTTTGAATGCCACCGAGATCCCATGGACGCGACCCAAGTCATTTACAAACTTGCATTGAAGTAACACCGCCCTCGCAGATAGCACGGTCGTTTCAAGGTAACGTGCTATCTGTCCCGGCCTCACCTATCATTTACCCCCTCAGGCCCTCCAACCACCAAGAGGGCCAGCGTCTCGAAACCTTCGAATCAACCTCCTGCCGTCACTCCATCATCAGTAGCGTGACGTGCTGGTAATCGGGTTCATCCCATTGAATTGAAATCACGCTATGCTTCGGCCACTATCTGTAGCAGCCTATCGGTATGATTCTCGGTCCTCGACCATTAATTTTTCCAGGCAAGCGCTTCTTTATGGAACAACCCTACCCACAGTTGAGCAACTTTGTTGACCTGATGCTCGACGCTGTCTGCGTGGTGGACTCTCAGGGCCGCTTTGTATTTGTGAGCGCTGCGTGTGAACGCATTTTCGGCTATACGCCCGAGGAAATGATCGGCCGGGTCATGATAGACATGGTGCTGCCCGAAGATCGAGCGCGGACGCTGCTGGCCGCCAGCGAAATCATCGGCGGGCAGCCTAAACCCCATTTCGAAAACCGTTATGTGCGCAAAGACGGGCAAATCGTGCACATCATGTGGTCGGCCCGCTGGTCGGAAGTCGATCAACTAAGGATCGGGGTTGCACGTGATATCACTGAGCGCAAACAGTCTGAGTCGGTACAAGCCGCGCTGTACTCCATTTCTGAAGCCGCCCACGCCGCCGAGGATCTGCCCGCCCTGTTTCATCGCATTCATCAGATCATTGGCGAACTGCTGCCCGCACTGAATTTTTCCGTGACGCTGTACGACGAAAAGAGTGACCAGTTGAGCTTTGCCTACCACGTGGATGAACAGGACCAGGCACCCGATCCACAAACAGTCACCGACTCTTTGAGTGCCGAGGTGATCCGCACCGGGCTCCCGCTGCTATTGACCCCCGAGACACTGACCACCTTTCCGGAATATTTACGCGCCGAGTTCGACACCGATTCGCTGTGCTGGCTGGGCGTACCGTTGCACTCGAACCGGGGCACTATCGGTGCTTTGGTGGTCAAGAGCTACTCAGGTGGCACACGCTATACCGTGAAGGATCAAGAGCTGTTGCAGTTCGTCTCCACTCAAGTCGCCGCCGCTATCGAGCGCAAACAACTGCACGCTCGACTGCAATACATGGCCCAATATGACCAACTGACCCAGTTACCCAATCGCGGACTGTTCCAGGATCGGCTGCAGACTGCACTCGCGATGGCCCGGCGCGAACAAGGCCAGTTCGCCCTGCTCTACCTCGATCTGGACAAGTTCAAACAGGTCAACGACACCCTCGGCCATGCGGCAGGCGATCAGTTACTGCAAGAAGTGGCACAGCGCCTAAAACAATGCGTGCGCGAAACCGATACGGTTGCGCGCATCGGCGGTGACGAGTTTCTGGTGCTGCTGCACAACATCCAGTTACCGGAGGACGCCTTGCGGGTGGCTGAAAAAATCCATCGCGAGCTTAGTCACCCGCTGAACATGGAAGGTCAAGGCTTGTGTACTCTGCTGAGCATCGGGATCGCGCTCTACCCCGAACATGGCATAGAAGAGAAACAGCTGCTCAAGCACGCCGATGAAGCCATGTATTTCGCGAAAAGGAATGGCGGTAATCACTTCCGTACGAAGGCCGAGCCTAGCCCGTGCGATGCCGAGTGACCCACGACGTGCAGCCGCCGACTGGCTCGGTGCTGGCTCAGCCACCACTTTAAAAAAAGCGGATACAAGGCGACTCAAGGAATGAGTCGCCTTGCCTTTCATTCACCCAGCGGACGAAGCCGGTATTGCGGCGGCAGCTGCTCGAAACCGGTGATGGTCGCGTTCAGGCTTTTCCAGCGGCCATCCTTAATCCCGTAGATGCAGCCGTGAATCGACAGGCTCTGCCCCCGATGCCAGGCATTTTGCACAATGCTGGTGTGGCCGACATTGGTCACTTGCTGGATCACGTTTAGTTCGCACAGCCGATCAACACGCTCTTCTTCAGTTGGCAGCAGGGCCAAGGGGACGCGGTTTTCGTAATACAAATCGCGGATCGAACGCAGCCAGCCATCGATCAAGCCAAGCTGGCGATTCTGCATCGCTGCACGTACGCCGCCACAGCCATAGTGGCCAGTGACGAGGATATGTTTGACCTTGAGCACGTCCACCGCGTACTGAATCACCGACAGGCAATTAAGGTCAGTGTGCAGCACAACATTGGCGACATTACGGTGTACGAACAGATCGCCCGGCAGCATGCCGACGATTTCGTTGGCTGGCACGCGTGCATCAGAACAACCGATCCACAGGTATTCAGGCGCTTGCTGGCGGGCCAGTTTGGCGAAAAATTCCGGGTCTTTCTGCTTGATCGCGTCGGCCCAGCGCTCGTTGTTATCAATCAGATCTTGTAGTTCGTTCATGCGTTGAAGCCTCGAAAATGATGCCCAGCTTTGACTGGCGCCCGGCTGTCTGGGTCACGCTTATGTGCCACTACTTTTGCTGAGGATACAAAAGGAATCTTCATCGTTGCGGCCGGTCAATCTTTATAAGGCCCCAAAACATGAGGAATTGCCATGACTGAATCACGCCGCCCTTACGGTGCCCCACAGCCTGAACCGATCGATGACAATGAAGACCGTATGGGCTCGATGGAAGAATTGCACTTCGATGAAGAGGAGGACACCGGTCGCATCGGCGATCTTGTGCCAGAAAACGAACTCGAACATGAGTTCCCGGACAAGCGGGTTCGTGAAGCGGGGATGACCGGCGCGTCGACCCCGGATCACCACTCTACCGACGATGACCTGGACCCGGAAAACATGATCGACGAAGATGGCGCACGTTCAGCTAATGAAGCTGGCGAAAACCGCCCTACCGACTGGGATTTGAGTGTCGTCGATGAAGATGACATCGGGGGTGGTGATGGCCTGGATGAAGCCGAACTGGCTCGCCACGATCCGCTCGACGGCAAGCCAGAGTAACGACTATTCAAACAGGGTGCAGGCCATGACCAGCGCGTCTTCGCTCCCGCCGACCGCAGGGTAATAATCCCGACGGCGGCCCACCTCGTTGAAGCCGTAGCGCTCATACAGGCGATAGGCTGCTTGGTTACTCGCGCGCAGCTCGAGGAAACATTCGCGGCCGTTCATCTGGTAGGCCCGCGACATCAGGTGTTCCAGCAAGCGCAGGCCCAGACCACGGCCCTGGCTTTCTGGCTTGACGGTGATATTGAGCAGGTGCGCTTCGTCGATAATGACATTGATCACGCCGTGGCCGACTTGCTGGGCGCCTTCGAACATCAGCCATATTTCGTAGGATTTGAGCCCGTCGAGAAAGATGCCTCGGGTCCAGGGATGGCTGAACGCCGCGTATTCGATTTTCAGTACAGCGTCCAGGTCCGCTTCGGTCATCGGGCGGAAAGTTACAGCGTCGCTCATTGAGGGGCTCTTTATTGAAACGTCAGTCATCAATCGTTTTCCAGCGTGTCATCAGCCGACGCATGGCTTGCCAGACATCGGCCTTGCGTTGCGGCTCATCCATTAATAATTCCAGACCGGGCAGCGCCCAGGCACTGCCCAGACCGTCGATCTGCAATTCTTGATTGTAGGACTCGGCAGTGGCTTCGCCAGCAAATCGCACCGCAGGCAAGCCGATCAGCCACAGGCATGCACACGGCTCATCTTCCAGTCGGGCGAGGACAAATCCCTGCACGAAATCACGCGCGGCTGCGGGGCCCTGGTCCAATTGACCACGGACCAACAATGGCCAACGCACCGGCTCGCCAATGATTTGCGGGCTGTCAGGCAGACCGGCGGCACGCAACATGTCCTTGAGCAACATATAGGACGGGTCGCGACTCTGAAATGCCTCGCCTGTGGGTAACTCGACCAGCACCAGGCAACGCCCGGCCCGCAGCAGTTGCAAGGCAAAGCGTGGAGGAGGAACGGCAACGGCCTTGATTGGTGCTGGTGCAGCGACCTCTGCGTCGGCCACGGCACCATTTCGGGTGCTGGAAAGCGACGGACGGGGCACTTCGATTTTCGGCCGCTCGACTACCGGACGCGCAACAGGCGTGGCGACTGGCGTAACAGCGACGGCGGGCGCAGGCGAAGCAACAGCCTGTTCGACCGGCAACGGCAAGGGCCCGAGCAATTCCGGGCGTGAAGGTGCGGCAAAGGGCAGTTCGGTGCGCGGCAGCCAATTGACCACCTGCATGGCAGTCATATAAGCGCGGCGGCGGGACTCATTAAGCAAAGGTCAGCCACCTGTGGATAAGTTAAGTCGGCGATTCTACCGCCCTTCGCCGATTCCCGCCGCAGTTGATCGCCCGGAGGTGAAATCTCAGGTAGCCGATGCAGTACAATCGCTGCTTTTATTTGCCAACCAACCGGCCTTCCCATGATCGAACCTAAGCGCGTATTGCGCGCCCTTGCCGAACACTGGGCGCTCCTTGAGCCACTGTGCGAACACTTCGACCAAGGCACCTTGAGCCTGAGCGAACTGCGCCTGCAACTGGCCGCCCAGCAACTGGATAGCACGCCACAAGACATCACCAGCCTGCTGGACGTGTGGATTCGTCTGGATATTCTGGTTCCGGTAGCTAAAAGCCCTAACCGTTTTGAACTGAACGCACAAATCCATGACTTTCTGTCCTATCTCCGGCGTGAACATCGCCTTGGCCTGTGTCTGGAGATCGAAGCCTATCTACGCCATCTGGAGCGTCTGGCAGGCTATATCCAGGACGCTTTCGACATCCGCGATGCCAACGACCTGGCGCGGCAATTGCGTCTGCTGGACATGCGTGTGCGCGATGTTCTGAAAAAGCTGGCCAATGATGAGCAGGCGCTGGTCGCCGTGGCTGACCGGGCCAAGACCAGTGACCGGCAGATTCCGCTGCGTCAGCGCTATGCCGAGGTGCTGGCGACCTGGGACGAGTACATCGAACCGATGATCCAGTTGGTCAACGCCGACGGGGCGTTCGAACAGGGCGTGCGCAAGGTGGAAAATGTTCTGCTGCGCCTGCTCACCGAACAGCAGCGCCTTGGCCATCTGGTCGATGACGACATGTTGCTGCGTACCCACGCACGCATCCTGGAGATGCAAACCAGCGCTCAACTGACCCTGCGTCACGCCCGCGAGCTGCTGTTGCCGCTGCGTGAGGAAGCCCGCCGGCATAACGCAGTCACCCGTGGTGCGGCGCTGGCGCTTTCTGCTATCCGCCGTAAAGGGCTGGATGCCGTGCCGCAAGCGGCTATGTCGATGTTCACTCGACCACAAAGCACGTTCCTGGGCAGCGCCAGTCAGGTTGAAGCCTATGTGTATGCCTTGGCCCGCTTCGAACCGAAACCGGCGAAATTCCCCAAGGCCAACGTCACACGCAAAGGCGAACCGCCCCGCGCACCCCGCACGGTCAAAGAAATGCTGGAGCGCTGCGAAGACGCCCTGCCGATGCCGGATTTGATGGTTTGGCTGTTGGAGCAAGAACCGGACGGCGCCACCGACGAATTGCTGTACTGGTTCTCGCGCCTGTCGCGGGACAAGCGTTTTACCCGTGAGCGCCTTGAACGTCGCGATTACAACACGCAGGAGCATCAGGTCAGCCTGCGCTCCTTCGCCCTGCTCTCTAGCCGAGACGAGCACCTAGAGAATTCCGCGAGCACCCCTCATGCATCTTGATCTATCCGAACTGTCCCAGCTGGCGCCGATTTTTCGCGAGCTGTTCAAGGGTTACCACATCAGCCGCCGCGACCCGGAGCTGTATGCGCAGCTGTCCAATTGCCAGGACCAGTACCGAACGCTGTTCAAGGCCCTGGGCTTTGAACTGGTCTGCGACACCCGCGGTTTCTATTACTTCGTCCCGGAAATGGCCGCCGCACAGGTGAACAAGACCGCGCAACGCCTGGCGCTGTTCACCTTCATCATCGTCGAGCACTTGGCCGATCAGGGCCGCGACCCGGTCGCAGTGCTCGACGGCGGTAGCCTGGGCCGTGATGAGCTGCCTTCGTTGCTGGAAAAATACCGCGACCTGTTTGTGCAAGCCGAAGTACAAACCCAGGAAGAGCTGGAAGAGAAAATCATGCGCCGCATGACCCAGCTCGGTTTCGCCAACGAAGAAAACGGCATCTACCGATTCCTGCCGCCGATGCACCGTTTCCTCGACGTCTGCCTATCGGTGCAACAGGACCGTGATCTGGCGGCCAGCCTGCACAGCGTGTTGCCACTGCCCACGCCGATCCTGATTGACGATGACAGCGACAGCGACGAAAAACTCCTGAAAACCGATGACCCGCTGGATCTCGCCGAGTTCGACGAACCTGAAGAAACCGAAGCGCAGGCGTTGGCCCGGGCCATTGCCGCCGAGCAACAGGAGATGGACGCATGAGCCAGGAACGTTATGGCATCCGCCGCTTTGCCCTGCTGAACACGGCTGGCTACAGCCTCGGTCTGTTCCCGCTGGAACACCCCTTGTCGGTGTACGGCGCGAACAACCTGGGCAAAAGCGCCTCGATCAACGCCCTGCAATTCCCGATTCTGGCGCGCATGTCGGACATGAGTTTTGGCAAGTACAGCCTGGAACAGTCGCGGCGCTTCTATTTCGCCTCCGACACCAGTTACATCCTGGTGGAAGTCTCGCTGCCCCACGGCCCGCATGTGATTGGCGTGGTCGGACGCGGACCGGGCGGTGGGTTCGGTCACCAGTTTTTTGCTTACGCTGGCAAACTGGACCTGGCGCACTATCAGAAAAATGACACCTGCTTGCGGCAAAAAGAGCTGTTCAGCAACCTGGAAAGCCACGGCCTGAAAGCCTATGAGCTGAAGCCCGATGAACTGCGTCGCCTGCTGGTGGGTGGTCATACGTCGATCCCGCTGGACCTGACCCTGATCCCGCTGCGCTCCACCAGCGAACAGAGCCTGAAGACCTTCCGAGCCTTGTTCATCAACTTGCTGCATATGCGCGAAATCACGGCGGCGAAACTCAAGCAGTTGTTCCTCGATGCCTTTGAACACAGCTTGCGGTCCGGCAGCGTTGATTACATCGCCGCGTGCGAAGAAGCCTTCCGCGACGTACGCCGCATGGAACAGGACTACAACGCACTGGTTCTCGCCGGTCCACTGGTCGAAGCCCTGTCCTCTGGGGTCAAGCAGCGGGAAGTACTACGCGGCAAACTGCACCGACTGTCACCGCTGCTCGATTCGCTACTGGGCACGTGGCAGGACTATTCCAACGCGCGCAAAGAAGAGCTGGTGATCCAGGCCGAACATTACCGAAACGAGCAGGACTCGCTGCAAAACGATCAGCGTGGCGGGACTCAGGAGTTGATGCGCCTGGAGCGAGAAATCAGCGGTATTCAGCGCTGGATCGGCGAGTTGTCGGTACTCAAGCATCGTTTTGCGCTGGTCGATGACGTCAAGGTCTTGGAGCAGCAATTGCTGGCAGCCAAGGATGCTCACGATGAACTGGCCGGTGCGCAGGCCCAGTCCCGGCAGTTCAGCGCCGAGGACCTGGATGAACGCCTGCGCGATCTGGAAAAACGCCTGAAGTCGGTCAAGCAACAACTCGATCACGCTGACAACAACAGCTATGCCCGCTTGCGCGAAGAGTTCTCGCAGCCAGATGTCGAGCGGTTGATGCGTTTGTTCAACAGCGCGCTATTCAGCCTGCCACTCGGCGAGCAGGGTATTGCACTCGATGATGGCGACGCGTGGGTCAAATCACTGGAGCTGATCCTCGACAGCTTTAAAGGCGAGCGCTTCGAAGTCCCGGGCCTGACGATCAATCTTTCCCACATTGAACCGCCCGCGCTGCAAGCCCTGGCTGACCGTGCGGCACTGCGTGATCAGAAAGAACGTCTGGAAAAAGAACTCAAGCAGCTGAAAGTCCAACAGGCCGTTGCCTCGGACCGGGCGGCGAGCAAAACGCAGACCGAAGCCCTGTACCAGCAGGTATTGGACGCGCAAAAAGCGCTGGAAGACTTCCGTCGCAGCCAGACGTTGAATGCGGAAGAGCCGGAGAAACTCGAACAGCTGGCGCAAATGGAAGCCGCGCAGGACGAGCTCAAACGCTCCAGCGATGCTTTCACCGAACGTGTGCAGCAGCTCTCCGCCAAGCTGCAACTGGTCGGTCGGCAGATCGGCGACATGGAAGCCAAGCAACGCACGCTGGATGACGCCCTGCGTCGTCGTCAGCTATTGCCTGCAGATATGCCGTTCGGTACGCCGTTCATGGAACCGGTGGATGACTCGCTGGAGAACCTGCTGCCGCTGCTCAATGACTATCAGGACAGCTGGCAGGGTTTGCAGCGCAGCGATGGCCAGATTGAAGCGCTTTACGCTCAAGTGCGCCTCAAGGGTGTAGCCAAATTCGACAGTGAAGATGACATGGAGCGTCGCCTGCACTTGCTGATCAACGCCTACGCGCATCGCCAAGACGAGGCACTTACTCTGGGTAAAGCACGGCGTGCAGCAGTGACCGACATCGCCCGGACCTTGCGTAATATTCGCAGCGACTACGACAGCCTTGAGCATCAACTGGCGCTGTTCAACCGCGAGATCAACAAACGGCAGGTGTCCAACCTGGCGAGTTTCCGCATCGTTCTGGCGCCGAACAAGGAAGCACTCAAACACATCGACCAGATCATCCATAGCGCTGGTCAGTACGAAGAAGGCGAAACGCTGTCGGTATTCGACCTCAGCCAAAGTGCCGATCAGGACAACAAGAACGAAGAGGCCAAGGAATATCTGGCACGGTTGGTGGCGGCTAACCACAACCAACTCGGCCTGAAGGATTTGTTCGAACTGGCCTTCGAAATCACCAAGGTCAACGGCCAACCCGTGATTCATACCGATATCGATGGTGCGGCGTCTAACGGTACGACCATGACCATCAAAGCGCTGACCAACATGTATTTGTTGCTGCACTTGATGGATCGCGATCAAGCCGGGCGCATTCGTCTGCCTTACTACCTCGACGAAGCGGCCGACATTGACGAGAAAAACCAGGCCGCCTTGCTGGAGACCAGTTTGCAGCTAGGCTTTGTACCGATTCTGGCCAGCGTCAAACCCCAGGTCTCGGCACACGTTGCGATCGATCTGGAAGGCGGTAGCGGACCTAACGGCATTTACATCGACGAGGCCGACTGGAAATACATCCGTCGCCATGACGAGGTGAAAGCAGTGGCGGCAGATCCTGAAGCAGAGACCGTGCTGGCCTGATGTGCAGCTGAAGAAGCCAACGCGGTGTGCCTGGCACACCGCGTTGACTGCTCTACTTCCCGAGAGAAATCTTGGGCGCCCACTGCAGCCATTCATCCTCGGCTTTGTCGAACAACGGGAAGGTTTGCTCAGGTCGCGCCTGACTCCCCATGCGCTCCCCCTCCGGCGTGGCAAACGCGATGCCGCCATCGATCAGCGTCTCCAGCGACTCCGTACGGACGGTCGCACCTCTGAACAAGCCGAAGTCAACGCCAAAGCCACTGCTGTTCCAGAAACGACTGCCGCCCCGAACCAACGACGCATAACGCGGCTCGATCAGGATGTGGATCAATACACGATCAGCCGTCTGGCCCAATTCGTAGCTCATGACCTTGCCTACTGTCACTTCACGGTAAGTCACCGGCACACCCGGCTTGATTGAGCCACGACGTGGCGCGCTCAGGACCACACTCAATCCCTCGTCACGTGCGGAAGCATTCGGAGGGGCCTTCAACGCAACAAAGCTTTTCTGCGGTCCCGTGCTTTTGCTGGCCGGCAACACTTCCAGGTATTGGCCGGTGACCAAAGTCTCGAGATTCGAGGTTTTGATCAATCCCACTTCTGGCTTGACCACCCAAAACTCGGTGCCCACACGGGCGATTTTGTCGGGTACTTCGGTGATCCGCGCCGTCAGCATCACCGCCTGTAGATCACTGGTCAGATCGACGTCTTCGACCTTGCCGACATCCAGACCTTTATAGCGGATTGCCGTACCGGGATGCAGACCGTCTGCACGGTCGACTTTGATCGTGATTTCGGTCCCGCGCTGTGTGGCCAGATCACGGCTGGCAAACAAGCGGAAGCGAGGGATACGTTTTTGCAGCGGCGATTTGGCCAGCGGCGTTTCAAAGGATATGCCCCCCGCCATCAAACTTTGTAGGGACTCGCTTTTGACCTCAATACCCGATAACCCCCCCTTCAGTGTGATGCCGCTGACATTCCAGAAGCGAGTCGAGCCATTGACCAGATTTTCGTATTCCTTCTCGATATGTACGCCGAGCACGACTTGTTTCTGGTCGCGGGAGAATTGATAGCTCTGGATTGAGCCGACCTTAACCTGCTTGTAAAGGATAGGACTGCCGACATCCAGCGAACCCAGTGTGTCGCTGAACAGCACCATATGCAGACCTGGCGAGCGCAGGTCCAGTGGTGGTGCCTTGGCTCTGGCGACGAAATCGCGTCTGGGCGGCGAACCTAGATCGCCGGGACGAACCGCGATGTAGTTACCTTTGACCAATGCCTCCAAACCCGTAATGCCCGCCAGCGAAATTGAGGGTTTGACTACCCAAAACTGGGTGCCTTCCACCAGATAGTCTTCAGCCAAAGGGTCCAGGGCCAATTCGACCGTAGCGCTGGAAAGATCGGGATCGACCTTGAGCGTTTTCATGTTGCCGACCTGAATACCCTTGTACATCACGGGCGTACGGCCGGCCTGCAAACCTTCGAAGTCGCTCAGCTTGAGCTTGACCCGTATCCCGGCTTGAGCGGCGTCAAAATCCTCATACAGACGAAAAGGCAGACTGGGGTCGGTGGGTGGGCTGTCTTTTCGGTGCTCTGGCGTAGCGAAGGCAATACCGCCAGCAACGATGCTGGCCAGCGACTCGCTGCGCACCTTTACTCCAGACAGATTGGCGTCGATGCTAATGCCGCTGGCGTTCCAGAAACGTGTGTGTTTACGCACTAGATTGGCGTAGGTCGGCTGGATGTAGACTTTAATCTCGACCGTGCCTTGGTCTTCCGACAGGACATAGCTTTTGACCTGCCCAACCTGGATCTGCTTGTAGAACACCGGACTGCCTCGATTCAACGAACCCAAACGGTCGGCCTTGAGGGTCAGGTGCAGCCCCGGCAATCTGTCCGAGAGCGGTGGTGCCTCTGCCAACGCTTTGAACTTGCGTGTTGGCTCACCATCGCCAGGGCTTGCGGCAATGTAGTTACCCGACACCAAAGTTTCCAGACCGGTGATCCCTGCCAACGTGATGCTCGGTTTTACCAGCCAGAAACGGCTGTTGGCCCGCAGGGACGGTTCGACCTCTTTGTTCACTTCAATGGTTGCAATAACGCCTTTTGTATTGCCTTCATCATCTAACGTCAAGGCCTTGACCTTGCCGATCGACATGCCTTTGTAGACCACTTCGGTCTTGTTGGCCTGGATGCCTTCGCCACTTTCAAAACGCACCTCAATCTCGATGCCTGACTGGCTATATGCCCGCCAGCCGAGCCACCCGCCAATGATCAACGCAATCAAGGGCAGTATCCAGATCGCAGACCAATTGGACGCAGGGCGGGTTTTAGCGGTAGGCAAATCACTCATGGTCGTCATCCGACTCCGTGTTGTCCCAAATAAGTCGGGGATCAAAAGTTACTGCGGCGAGCATCGTCAAAATCACCACACTGGCAAAAGCGACTGCGCCAAGATTAGCTTCGACACTGGCGATGCGGCCAAAATTCACCACAGCCACAAGAATGGCGATCACGAATATGTCCAACATAGACCAGCGACCGATGAACTCAATGAAGCGGTACATGATGATGCGCTGTTGCGCCGATAAGGGCTGACGACGCTGTACCGAGAAAAGCAGTAGGCCCAGACCGATCAATTTGAACGTGGGCACTAGAATACTGGCTACGAACACCACGATGGCAATGGGGTACATCCCATGTTGCATCAGTTGAATGACGCCTGACATGATGGTCGAGGGATCACCCTGCCCCAATGAGCTGACTGTCATGATCGGCAACATATTGGCAGGGATGTACAAAATGGCCGCAGTCACCAGCAATGCCCACGTGCGCTTCATGCTGTCAGGGCGACGAGGGTGTACCTGCGCTCCGCAGCGAGTACACGTCAGGTTGTCATTGTCCGGGTCAGCTTTGTTGAGTTCATGGCATTCCGCACAAATCAGAATCCCGGCATCAATCGCCCGCATGTGCATCTCCACCTGATAACGCCTGCCAAATCTGGTGGGGCGACATGGTCACTTCAAGCCAGACCTGAACCAACAACAAGCCGATAAAACATAGCAGCCCCACGCCCAGAGTCAGCTCAGCGAGGTCGGAAAGCTTGACCAGCGCGACCAGCACGCCCATGAGATACACCTCAAGCATGCCCCAATCACGAAGGTGATGATAAATACGGTAGAGCAGCAGGCCAAAGCTCCGGCCAACATTCAAACGAATGCTCAGCAACACAGACAACTGACAGAGCAATTTGAGTAACGGGATACCCATGCTGCACAGAAACACCACCGCTGCGACGCCTTGCATGCCGGTATCGAATAATCCCAGCACGCCCGTCCAAACGGTGTCTTTCGAGGTTTGGCCCAGGAGATTGAGATGCATGATGGGCAAAAAGTTCGCGGGTATGTACAGCAATAATGCCGCGATCACTAATGCCAAGCTGTGCTGAACGACATTGTGCCTTTGGGCATAAAGCTCGTAGCCGCAGCGCACGCACTGAGCTTTTTCGCCGCGGGACAACACGGGCTTGCGCATGAGCAGATCGCATTCATGACAAGCCACCAAATCATCGAGCGGCAACTCATCTAGCGGCACTTGGGCCAGGCCGCTGGAGTTGGCTTGATCGGGCATAGAACTGGAGACTCAAAGACGAAAGGATAGCGGCCCATTCTAGTGGTCTACCCAAAAAATAGCCGCGCAAATTTTTTACCGCATGCGAGTACAGGTTCCGATGCGAGCGGACTAAGGCCTTTTTGATGGGGAGGATGTTTTCTCCGCGCATAAACAAAACCCCTGTTTGCGTAAGCAAACAGGGGTTTCGGAATTTAATCTTGACGATGACCTACTCTCACATGGGGA
>NZ_JASJVE010000036.1:0-43616 GCF_036346185.1 Pseudomonas sp. 10C3
GGCTCCAGAGAGAGATCGGGAGCACAGCGTCAGGCATTAGCCGACGGCTTGGAATGTGTGCTTTATGGCGCGCTTACATTTTTTCTTATCGAAAAAACCGCCGACTAGATATTCTTTTCCATCATACTCCACTTGCTTAGGGCTCAGCGCCCGATAATTCGAGCTATAAGTCATCCGAATATTCATTGTATTTGGCTTTACACGCACACCACGACAGTCTTCGAAAATATAATTTTGACCCAATACGACTTGTATTTCTGCCCACGGCTCTGCCGCACCGCTCAGTTCGTTCTCTTTCAACTCTTTGAAATACGTCTTTGTTATGTCGCTACCAATCCATATATCTGTGGCAAATTTTGCAACATCCACAAATTCGTCGTTCACAATCACTTTGCTAGTAATTCCAAACTCAAACCCATCTTTTGTCTGTTCAACATCGCAACCTATAGAAAGCGTGTCGATTTTGTAAGCCCGGCCATACATAGCCATATCTCTTAATGGCGAAAAATACTTCGACCAATTCTCGCTACGAGCTGCATTAAATGTCAAAATCTTAATATGATTTATGTCGGCATATTCTTTTGCAGGTCGTGAAAAGCCTGACTGGCTTACCACAACAGTTTTATTGATTCCAACCTTTCGATGTTTCTCTTTGAAACTTTCAAGCGCCCTAATTCCGAGAGGCTTAGACAGTTCTGTACACTCAATTCCTATCTTGATCTCACAACCGAAAACTAAACTCTCCACCAAAATATCGATCTCGCGCTCGCACTTACCCTCTGAATCATACAACATAGCAGATTCAGTCAAGCGCGCATCAACGGAGGCCAGCTCCCTATTGATAATTTTGACAAGCTTTTGATAGTGATTAGTTCTTGCTGGCATATTCATTACCTGATTTTTGCGATTCCGATGTACCAAATATAATTCAAGCGCACTACCATTTCTTGATCAGACAGGGCGCTATGATCGCGGTCACGCGAGTTCACCCGATTACAACACACACGCTAATCAGCCACGGATTGTAATCGCTCCTTACAGAAACTTCTTTTGATTCAATACTGCGGACGGCTCAATCCTTTCAGGCTCCTCAAAGCCATCGGACGCAGTATCTGGTTAGTAACTTGACTAAATCTCGTCATGCCCCCCTGTCAAAATTATGCTGACGCTGGCCACCCATGGCTTGCTTGGGAAGGTATAGACAATTGATCGGATCATCACGACATGCTGGCCTTAACTTCGGCCCATGCCAGGCATTGCTGACACTAACGCAGCACGTGCAGATGTTCAGGTTCCGGAACCAGCGCCATCCATAGGGCTTGCTCTACATCCATGTCATCAAGCCCCCTAAGCTCCTTTTCTATTCGACACCATGTTTTTACCATACCAGTGTCTTTGAACCAGGCTCGCGCCCGCCCCCAGAACCCTTCGCTCCCTGGGACTATGTGATTAGGGACTATAGGCGACTGATGCTTCTGAAATAGCAGCCACAGCAGGGGTTGGGCATACCTTTGCTTCTAATGCTCGGCATCGATGCAAATTTCGAAGACGTAAAGGCGACCACCTAGAGGACTCTGTAGTTCACCTTGAGCAAGCGACGGGTCTCATTAGGAGGGCCAGCCAGCCCTTCCGTATCTGATGCTGGACCTAATGTGCTTAGCCCGAAGGCCGCAAGCTGAACCGTTCACAGATAGTCTTTGAAAAGCCTCCAAGAGCGGGACATAGAGTCAAAGGCCTATACGGGTAGAAAAACCCGCGCAGTCCAAACGATCAGCATTCACTTGGGAGCAGGCTGTTCGGACCACTCCCCATGTAATAGAGACTATCTCTTGTTTACTATTCATATGAGTGTAAAGAAGAACGCCCTTGGAACTTTACAGTTTCGCAAGGGCGTCAAGAAGCGTTTATAGGCCTAACCGGCTGATTTTAAAGGATTTCTATGATTTAAAATCTTTACAAATTGACCTATATATCGGCTAGAACGGAATATCGTCATCAAAGCTGTCGAAATCCGGAGCCGGTTGCGGTGCGGCCTGCTGCTGTGGCGCAGGACGCGATTCGCGTTGTGGCTGGGATTGCGGTTGGGACTGCTGCGGACGCGACTGTTGAGGGCGCGGCGCGGAGTTGGACATGCCGCCTTGACCCTGTGGAGCGCCTTCGCCTTGTGGACGGCCGCCCAGCAGTTGCATGGTGCCTTGCATGTCGACGACGATTTCAGTGGTGTAGCGCTTGATGCCGTCTTTTTCCCACTCGCGGGTTTGCAGCTTGCCTTCGATGTACACCTGCGAACCTTTGCGCAGGTATTCGCCGGCGATTTCAGCAACCTTGCCGAACATCGAAACACGGTGCCATTCAGTCTTTTCGACCTTCTGACCGGTTTGTTTATCGGTCCACTGTTCGCTGGTCGCCAGACTCAGGTTGGTCACGGCGTTACCGTTAGGCAAGTAGCGAACTTCGGGATCCTGGCCGCATGTACCGACCAATATGACTTTGTTAACCCCACGGGCCATAACGTTCTCCTAGGCTTCGCACGCTGTCGGCGCCGGGTCGTTGACCAAGCGCTCAAGGGACGTGCGATCCAATAGTTCGGTGTCTAATTTGATATAGATGGCAGCTTCATCAGCCACCACCACTGCATCTGTTACTCCGGTGACGGCCATCAAACGCTCAATCAGGCCGGCTTCGCGCTGTGCTTCTGGCGTCAACGGCACACGCAGGCTCGTCACGTACGGTGGTTCGCGCATAGTAACAGCAAAGGCGAGCCATATGGCACACAGGCCAGCCCCGCCGAGGAACACAATGCTCAATCCACCGTGCTGAAATAACCAGCCGCCAAGAATACCGCCAGCCGCCGAACCGAGGAACTGGCTGGTGGAGTAAACCCCCATCGCCGTGCCTTTTCCGCCTGCCGGTGACACTTTACTGATCAACGACGGCAACGAGGCCTCAAGCAAGTTGAACGCGGTGAAGAACACCACCGTCCCGATCACCAAAGCCCGCAACGTATCGCCGAATGCCCAGAAGAATAGCTCAGTCAGCAGCAGCACGCTGACCGCCCCGAGCAATACACGTTTCATCTGGCGCTTCTTTTCACCATAAATGATGAACGGGATCATCGCAAAGAACGAAATCAGCAACGCGGTCAGGTAGACCCACCAGTGCTGTTCCTTGGGCAAACCGGCTTTTTCGACCAACGCCAGAGGCAAGGCAACGAAGCTGGACATGAGCATCGCGTGCAACACAAAGATACCTAAATCCAGGCGCAGCAAGTCGGGATGACGCAAGGTCGGGCCCAACGCCTGACGTGCAACGCCCGATTCGCGATGCTGCAGTGGTCCGGTCGACTTCGGCACCATGAAGGCGACGATCAGAATCCCTACCAGCGCCATCCCGCCCGTGGCCAGAAACAGCCCCGACAGGCCGAACGCGCGGGTCAGCAAGGGGCCGACGACCATGGCAACCGCAAAGGAGAGACCGATGGTCATGCCGATCATGGCCATCGCTTTGGTGCGGTGCTGTTCGCGGGTAAGGTCCGAGAGCAACGCCATCACCGCCGCCGAGATGGCGCCAGCCCCTTGCAGGATCCGTCCGGCGATCACGCCCCAGATCGAGTCCGCATTGGCCGCCAGCAAGCTGCCAAGAGCAAAGATGATCAAGCCCAGATAAATTACTGGCCGCCGACCGATCCGGTCGGAAATCATCCCGAATGGAATCTGCAGCACCGCTTGGGTCAGGCCATAAGCGCCGATAGCCAGACCGATGAGCGCAGGAGACGCGCCCGCCAGGTCCATGCCATAGGTGGCCAGCACCGGCAAAACCATAAACATGCCAAGCATACGGAAGGCGAACACCAGCGCCAGACCGCTTGCTGCGCGGGTCTCGCTGCCACTCATGCGTTCGCTAAGGGGATCGTGCATGGAAAAACCTCGTGTGAACCGGCAGCGATTCTACCAGTCCCATCGATGTAGAGCACATACGCGACGCTTTGCCGCGTAATGGTATGGAGCCGTATACTCCCGTGTTTAAGCCCGCCAAGCGAGGCCGCAGTGGACAAGATCCTGATACGTGGGGCGCGAACCCACAACCTGAAGAACATTGACCTGACCCTGCCACGCGACAAATTGATCGTCATTACCGGTCTTTCCGGTTCTGGTAAATCGTCGCTAGCCTTCGATACGCTTTACGCCGAAGGGCAGCGGCGCTATGTCGAGTCGCTTTCCGCGTACGCTCGGCAGTTTCTGTCGATGATGGAAAAGCCGGACGTCGATACGATCGAAGGGCTATCGCCGGCGATTTCTATCGAACAGAAATCCACGTCGCACAACCCGCGTTCGACGGTGGGCACGATCACCGAAATCTACGATTACCTGCGCCTGCTGTATGCGCGTGTCGGCCAGCCTCGCTGCCCGGACCACGATATTCCGCTGGAAGCGCAGACCGTCAGCCAGATGGTCGACCTGGTACTGGCGCAACCTGAAGGCAGCAAACTGATGCTCCTGGCGCCTGTGGTTCGCGAGCGCAAAGGCGAGCACCTGGCGATCTTCGAAGAGCTGCGCGCTCAAGGCTTCGTCCGCGCACGGGTCAACGGCAGGCTATGTGAACTCGATGAACTGCCCAAGCTGGATAAACAGAAGAAGCACTCCATCGACGTGGTGGTTGACCGGTTCAAGGTTCGTGAAGACATGCAGCAGCGTCTGGCCGAGTCCTTCGAAACCGCGCTGAAACTGGCTGACGGTATCGCCTGGGTCGCGCCGATGGATGACGAGCCGGGCGAGGAAATGATTTTCTCCGCACGGTTTGCCTGCCCGATCTGTGGACACGCCATCAGCGAGCTGGAGCCCAAGCTGTTCTCCTTCAATAACCCGGCTGGCGCGTGCCCGACCTGCGACGGCCTGGGTGTGAAGCAGTTTTTCGACATCAAGCGTCTGGTCAATGGAGAGTTGACGCTGGCCGAAGGCGCGATTCGTGGCTGGGACCGGCGCAACGTCTATTACTTCCAGATGCTCGGCTCTCTCGCGAGCCACTACGGGTTCAGCCTCGAAGTGCCGTTCAACGAGTTGCCCGCCGATCAGCAGAAAATCCTCCTGAATGGCAGCGGCACGCAGAACGTCGACTTCCGCTATCTCAATGATCGCGGCGACATCGTCAAGCGTGCGCATCCGTTCGAAGGCATCGTGCCCAATCTCGAGCGGCGCTATCGCGAGACCGAGTCGGCCACAGTGCGCGAAGAGCTGGCCAAGTTCCTCAGCACTCAGCCCTGCCCGGATTGCCGTGGCACCCGTCTACGTCGTGAGGCGCGGCATGTCTGGGTAGGCGAAAAAACCCTGCCGGCCGTGACCAGTCTGCCCATCGGCGATGCTACCGAGTATTTCAGCACGCTGAAGCTAACCGGACGGCGCGGTGAAATTGCCGACAAGATCCTCAAGGAAATTCGCGAGCGCCTGCAGTTCCTGGTCAACGTCGGCCTGGATTATCTGTCCCTGGACCGCAGTGCAGATACCTTGTCTGGCGGTGAAGCCCAACGTATTCGCTTGGCCAGCCAGATCGGCGCGGGCCTCGTCGGGGTCCTGTATATCCTAGACGAACCGTCCATTGGCTTGCATCAACGGGACAACGACCGGCTGCTGGGCACGCTCAAGCATCTGCGTGACATCGGCAATACGGTGATCGTGGTCGAGCATGACGAAGATGCTATTCGCCTGGCTGACTACGTGGTGGACATCGGCCCTGGTGCCGGTATTCATGGCGGGCACATCGTTGCCCAAGGCACGCCGGCCGAAGTCATGGCGCATCCTGATTCACTGACCGGCAAATACCTGTCAGGCCGGGTGAAGATTGAAGTACCGGCCAAGCGCACGCCACGCGACAAGAAGCTGAACCTGACCCTCAAGGGCGCGCGTGGCAACAACTTGCGCAATGTCGATCTGGAAATCCCGATCGGTCTGCTGACCTGCGTGACCGGTGTTTCCGGCTCGGGCAAGTCGACGCTGATCAACAACACACTGTTCCCGCTCAGCGCCACGGCCCTGAATGGCGCAACCACGCTAGAAGCCGCGGCGCACGACAGCATCGATGGTCTTCAGCACCTGGATAAAGTCGTCGATATCGACCAAAGCCCCATCGGTCGAACCCCGCGCTCCAATCCGGCAACGTATACCGGGTTGTTCACACCTATTCGCGAGTTGTTTTCCGGTGTTCCAGAGTCGCGCTCACGCGGGTACGGCCCGGGACGTTTCTCGTTCAACGTGAAGGGCGGCCGTTGTGAGGCGTGCCAGGGCGATGGTCTGATCAAGGTCGAGATGCACTTTCTGCCGGACATCTACGTGCCTTGCGATGTGTGCAAGAGCAAGCGCTATAACCGCGAAACGCTGGAAATCAAATACAAGAGCAAGAACATCCACGAAGTGCTGGAGATGACCATCGAGGAAGCTCGGGTGTTCTTCGATGCCGTACCTGCACTGGCGCGCAAACTGCAAACGCTGATGGATGTTGGGCTGTCGTACATCAAGCTGGGGCAGTCCGCGACCACGCTGTCGGGCGGCGAGGCGCAGCGGGTCAAGCTGTCACGCGAGTTGTCCAAGCGTGATACGGGCAAGACGCTGTACATCCTCGATGAGCCGACCACCGGTTTGCACTTCGCCGATATTCAGCAGTTGCTCGACGTGCTGCATCGTCTGCGCGATCACGGGAATACCGTGGTGGTGATCGAGCACAACCTGGATGTGATCAAGACCGCTGACTGGTTGGTGGACCTGGGTCCGGAAGGCGGTTCCAAGGGCGGCCAGATCATCGCCTGCGGTACCCCGGAGGAAGTCGCAGAGATGAAGCAGTCTTACACCGGCCACTACCTCAAACCGCTGCTGCTTCGGGATAAAGCCGACGCAGTCTAGCCGGTGCGCTAACGAAAAAGCCCTGCCGCATTTTTTCTGCTGCAGGGCTTTTTTATGGCTGTGGTGCGGGAATCAGAACTGCGATTGCAGGTAATTCTCCAGACCGATCAACTTGATCAGGCCGAACTGCTGTTCCAGCCAGTACGTGTGATCTTCTTCGGTATCGGCCAACTGAATGCGCAGGATTTCGCGGGTTACGTAATCCTTGTGCAGCTCGCAGAGCTCAATTCCCTTGCAAAGCGCGGCACGCACCTTGTACTCAAGGCGCAAATCGCTGGCGAGCATCTCAAGGACCGTGGTGCCTATGTCCAGATCATCGGGACGCATGCGCGGCGTGCCTTCGAGCATCAGGATCCGGCGCATCAAAGCATCGGCGTGCTGGGTCTCTTCTTCCATTTCGTGGTTGATACGCTCGTAGAGCTTGCTGAAGCCCCAGTCCTCGTACATCCGCGAATGAATAAAATATTGATCGCGGGCTGACAGCTCCCCCGTGAGCAGCGTATTGAGGTAATCGATTACATCCGGGTGACCTTGCATCGCCCTCATCTCCCTGCTTGAAAGGCCGTAGTTTGAACCAACCCGCCGGGGAGGTCACTTCACAAAAAGCCAGAAAATGTGAAAACACGGCGAAAGCCGAACAATCAAATGCGAAAAGCCGCCCCCTTGAGGGCGGTTCTGTATATCGCTTCAACTTAGACCTGGTTCAGTTGCACACCAAGGGCTTTGGCGACGCCTTCGCCGTACGCAGGATCGGCCTTGTAGAAGTATTGCAGCTGACGTTGCACGACATCAGCCGTCACACCGGCCATCGCGCCGGCGATGTTGCCGATCAAGAGTGCTTTCTGTGCATCGTCCATCAGGTTGAAGAGCGCACCCGCGTGGCTGAAGTAGTCACCGTCCTGACGATGATCGTAACGTGTGGCCTCACCGCTCAGCGCCAACCCAGGCTCAGCATAACGCGGGGCCTGCTTAGGGGCGTCAGCGTAGCTGTTGGGTTCGTAGTTAGGCGTTCCACCACCATTGCTGCCAAAGCTCATGGCGCCATCACGCTGATAGCTGTTAACCGGGCTCATTGGCGCATTGATCGGCAATTGCTGGTGGTTGGTACCGACCCGATAGCGCTGTGCGTCAGCGTAAGCAAAGACACGCCCTTGCAGCATGCGATCAGGCGACAAACCAACACCAGGCACCCTATTACTTGGCGCAAACGCGGCCTGTTCGACTTCGGCGAAGTAGTTCTGCGGGTTACGGTTCAGCTCCAATTCGCCGACCTCAATCAGCGGGTACTCTTTCTGCGACCAGGTTTTGGTCACGTCAAACGGGTTCTCGTGATGGGCGGCCACCTGAGTCTCAGTCATGATCTGGATGCACACCCGCCATTTCGGGAAGTCACCCTTCTCGATCGCGGAGAACAGATCGCGCTGGGAGTAATCCGGGTCAGTACCTGCCAGGCGCGCGGCATCAGCAGGTGCCAGGTTCTTGATACCTTGCTTAGTCTTGTAGTGCCATTTGACCCAATGACGCTCACCCGTCGCGCTGATCAGGCTGTATGTGTGACTGCCGAAGCCGTGCATGTGACGGTAGCCATCCGGAATGCCACGGTCCGAAAACAGGATCGTGACCTGGTGCAGCGCCTCGGGCGAGTGCGACCAGAAGTCCCACATCATTTGCGCGCTTTTCAGGTTGGATTGGGGCAACCGTTTTTGGGTGTGAATGAAGTCAGGGAATTTAAGTGGGTCACGGATAAAGAAAACGGGCGTGTTGTTCCCGACGATGTCCCAGTTGCCTTCTTCGGTATAGAACTTGATCGAAAAACCACGCGGGTCGCGCTCGGTGTCTGCCGAACCACGCTCACCACCGACGGTAGAGAAGCGCATGAAAATTGGAGTCTGCTTGCCCACGGACTCAAACAATTTAGCGCTGGTGTACTGAGTGATGTCGCGATTGACCGTGAAAGTACCGTGAGCACCCGAGCCTTTCGCGTGCACGCGGCGCTCCGGGATATTCTCGCGATTGAAGTGTGCAAGTTTCTCGATCAGGTGAAAATCGTCGAGTAACAGTGGGCCACGCGGGCCTGCGGACCGGGAGTTTTGGTTATCAGCGACAGGAGCGCCACTGGCAGTCGTAATCGTTTTATTCAGGCTCATACGAAATCTTCCTCTCTAACGTGTCCAACCGGCTAAACGGCTTGAGGGGAGTATTGGGCAATTTTGTTACGCCATCAAATTCATTAAATTATAAATATCGATAGATTTTACTAATCATTCAGACACAAAAAACCGGGCACTAGGCCCGGTTCTTTGTACAGACTGACGTCTTATTCAGCAGCTTCTACAACACCACCAACCGGACGATCAACCAGTTCGACGTACGCCATAGGCGCGTTGTCGCCAGTGCGGAAACCGCACTTGAGGATGCGCAGGTAGCCACCCTCACGGGTTGCATAACGCTTGCCCAGGTCGTTGAACAGCTTACCAACGATGGCTTTCGAACGAGTACGGTCGAAGGCCAGACGGCGGTTAGCCAAGCTGTCTGTCTTAGCCAGGGTGATCAGCGGCTCGGCAACGCGGCGCAGTTCCTTGGCTTTCGGCAGTGTAGTTTTGATCAGCTCGTGCTCAAACAGCGACACCGCCATGTTTTGAAACATGGCCTTGCGGTGTGAGCTGGTGCGGCTCAGGTGACGACCACTTTTACGATGACGCATGGTTCATTCCTTACCAAACACAACGTTCGGTGATTACGACGATCAGGCAGTCGCCTTGTCGTCCTTCTTAAGACTTGCAGGCGGCCAGTTGTCGAGGCGCATGCCGAGGGACAGACCACGGGAGGCCAGAACGTCCTTGATTTCAGTCAAGGATTTCTTACCCAGGTTCGGAGTCTTCAACAGTTCTACTTCGGTGCGCTGAATCAGGTCGCCGATGTAGTAAATGTTCTCCGCCTTAAGGCAGTTGGCCGAACGTACAGTCAGTTCCAGATCGTCAACCGGACGGAGAAGGATCGGATCGATCTCGTCTTCCTGTTCGATAACCACTGGCTCACTGTCACCTTTGAGATCGACGAACGCAGCCAACTGCTGTTGCAGAATAGTTGCAGCGCGGCGAATAGCCTCTTCAGGATCCAGGGTACCGTTGGTTTCCAGATCAATAACCAGCTTGTCCAGGTTAGTACGCTGCTCGACACGGGCGTTTTCCACCACGTATGCGATACGGCGAACCGGGCTGAACGAAGAGTCAAGCTGCAAGCGACCAATGCTGCGGCTTTCGTCTTCATCGCTCTGACGCGAATCGGCCGGTTCATAACCACGACCACGAGCTACGGTGAGCTTCATGTTCAAGGCGCCGTTAGACGCCAGGTTAGCGATTACGTGATCGGGATTAACGATCTCGACATCATGATCCAGCTGAATATCGGCAGCGGTAACCACCCCCGAACCCTTCTTCGACAAGGTCAGCGTAACTTCGTCTCGACCGTGCAGCTTGATAGCCAGACCTTTAAGGTTCAACAGGATTTCAATTACGTCTTCCTGTACACCTTCGATGGCGCTGTACTCATGGAGTACACCGTCAATCTCGGCCTCGACTACTGCACAGCCGGGCATTGAGGACAACAGGATGCGTCGCAACGCGTTGCCCAGGGTGTGGCCGAAACCACGCTCGAGAGGCTCGAGCGTGATCTTGGCGCGGGTTGGACTGACAACCTGCACATCAATATGGCGGGGTGTCAGGAACTCATTTACCGAAATCTGCATGGATGCACCTATTTTCTAGCCCTTACTTGGAGTAGAGCTCGACAATCAGGCTTTCGTTGATGTCGGCGGACAGATCACTGCGAGCTGGAACGTTTTTGAAGACGCCAGATTTTTTCTCAGTGTCTACTTCTACCCATTCTACGCGGCCACGTTGGGCACACAGATCGAGAGCTTGGACAATGCGCAGTTGGTTCTTTGCCTTCTCGCGAATAGCGACCACGTCACCAGGGCGAACCTGGTAGGACGGTACGTTAACGGTTTTGCCGTTAATGCTGACCGATTTATGCGATACCAGCTGACGGGATTCGGCACGAGTAGAGCCAAAACCCATACGGTATACAACGTTGTCCAAACGGCATTCGAGCAATTGCAGCAGGTTCTCACCAGTAGCGCCTTTCTTGCCGGCTGCTTCTTTGTAATAACCGCTGAATTGACGTTCGAGAACGCCGTAAATACGACGGACCTTCTGCTTTTCACGCAGTTGGGTGCCGTAATCGGATTGGCGACCGCGGCGTTGGCCGTGGATACCTGGGGCTGCTTCGATGTTGCACTTGGATTCGATAGCGCGGACGCCGCTCTTCAAGAAGAGATCGGTGCCTTCACGACGTGCAAGTTTGCATTTTGGACCAATGTAACGAGCCATTTCTTACAGTCTCCTGGATTACACGCGGCGCTTCTTCGGCGGACGGCACCCGTTGTGCGGGATTGGCGTCACGTCGGTGATACTGGCGATCTTGTAGCCACAGCCGTTCAAAGCACGGACAGCGGACTCACGACCTGGACCTGGACCCTTGACGTTAACGTCGAGGTTCTTCAGGCCGTATTCCAGCGCAGCTTGACCAGCACGTTCAGCAGCTACTTGAGCAGCGAACGGGGTGGACTTGCGAGAACCACGGAAACCCGAGCCGCCGGAGGTAGCCCAAGAAAGCGCGTTACCTTGACGATCGGTAATGGTGACGATTGTGTTGTTAAAAGACGCGTGGATGTGGGCGATGCCATCAACCACTGTCTTTTTAACTTTTTTACGAGGACGAGCAGCAGGTTTTGCCATGACTAAATTCCTGTCGTTGCGCTGGTGCGATTACTTGCGGATCGGCTTACGCGGACCTTTGCGAGTACGCGCGTTGGTCTTGGTACGCTGACCGCGTACTGGAAGACCACGACGATGGCGAAGACCGCGGTAGCAGCCCAAATCCATCAAGCGCTTGATTTTCATGTTGATTTCGCGACGCAGGTCACCTTCAGTGGTGAACTTTGCCACTTCGCCACGCAGCTGTTCAATCTGCTCGTCGCTCAGATCTTTGATCTTCACCGCTGGGTTAACCCCAGTGGTTGCACAAATTTTCTGTGCAGTGGTGCGACCAACACCATAGATGTAGGTCAACGAGATAACAGTATGCTTGTTATCTGGAATGTTAACGCCTGCAATACGGGCCATTCAGTGGGACTCCAATTGACAGCTACCTACGCCCCGGAAGCCAAGAAATAGGGCGCGAGATAATATCGCTGTAATAACAAATAATCAACCCAGCAGCGCACTAGCTGCTGGGCTTTAAGCACAAATCACACTCAGCCTTGGCGCTGTTTATGACGTGGTTCCGCGCTGCAAATTACTCGAACAACACCTTCGCGGCGAATAATCTTGCAGTTACGGCACAGCTTTTTCACCGATGCACGAACTTTCATCACCAACTCCTCGAACCTTATGGGTGCTTCAGCGCAGCATGCCGCTACCGTAGCCCTTCAGGTTGGCTTTCTTCATCAGGGATTCGTACTGGTGCGAAACGAGGTGCGATTGTACTTGGGACATGAAGTCCATCACAACCACTACGACGATCAGCAACGAAGTCCCGCCAAGGTAGAACGGTACGTTTGCCGCAACCACCAGAAACTGGGGAAGCAGACACACGGCCGTCATATAAAGAGCACCGAACATGGTCAAGCGGGTCAGAACGCCATCAATATAGCGCGCAGACTGCTCGCCTGGACGGATGCCCGGAATAAAGGCACCGGACTTCTTCAGGTTTTCCGCTACGTCTTTCGGATTGAACATCAACGCCGTATAGAAGAAGCAGAAGAAAATAATCCCTGCACTAAACAGCAGAATATTCAACGGCTGACCAGGAGCGATCGACTGCGAGAGGTCCTGCAACCAGCCCATACCTTCAGACTGGCCAAACCAGGCACCCAACGAAGCCGGAAACAGCAAAATGCTGCTCGCGAAAATAGCTGGAATTACACCGGCCATATTCACTTTCAGCGGTAAGTGGCTAGTCTGCGCAGCGAAGACCTTACGGCCCTGCTGACGCTTGGCGTAGTGAACGGCAATACGACGCTGACCACGCTCAATGAACACCACAAAACCGATAATCGCTACTGCCAGCAAACCGATGGCAACCAAGGCGAAAATGTTGATATCACCCTGACGTGCAGACTCGAAAGACTGCCCAATCGCTCTCGGAAGACCGGCGACGATACCCGAAAAAATCAACATCGAGATACCGTTACCAACACCGCGCTCGGTAATCTGCTCACCCAGCCACATCATGAACATCGCGCCAGCCACAAACGTGGATACCGCAACGAAATGGAAGCCAAAGTCACCAGTGAACGCAACGCCCTGCCCTGCCAGACCAATGGACATGCCAATAGCCTGAACAAGAGCGAGGACGACAGTGCCATAGCGGGTGTATTGACTGATCTTACGACGACCAGCCTCACCTTCCTTCTTCAACTGCTCCAACTGCGGGCTGACGGCGGTCATCAACTGCATGATGATCGATGCCGAAATGTACGGCATGATCCCCAGTGCAAAGATACTCATCCGTTCCAGCGCGCCGCCGGAAAACATGTTGAACAAGCTAAGAATGGTCCCCTCATTCTGTCGAAACAGGTCCGCCAGCCGGTCCGGGTTGATACCAGGAACTGGGATGTGCGCGCCTATCCGGTAGACGATAATCGCCAGGAGTAGAAAACGCAGTCGAGCCCAGAGCTCGGATAACCCGCCTTTGCTGAGCGCTGAGAGAGCACCTTGCTTAGCCATTTATTCCTCGAACTTGCCGCCAGCTGCTTCGATAGCCGCACGCGCACCTTTGGTGGCTGCGATACCTTTGATGGTGACAGCGCGAGTAACCTCACCGGACAACATGATTTTCACACGTTGTACGTTTTGGTTGATCACGTTGGCATCCTTCAGGGACTGCACGGTGACGATGTCGCCTTCCACTTTAGCCAGTTCGGACAAACGCACTTCTGCGCGATCCATAGCTTTCAGGGAAACGAAACCGAATTTCGGCAGACGACGATGCAACGGCTGTTGGCCGCCTTCAAAGCCCGGAGCAATAGTGCCACCGGAGCGGGAGGACTGACCTTTGTGGCCACGGCCACCGGTCTTACCCAAACCACTACCGATACCACGGCCCGGACGATGCTTTTCGCGACGGGAACCCGGCGCTGGACTCAGATCATTGAGTTTCATCGATTAACCCTCGACTCGCAGCATGTAGTAAGCCTTGTTGATCATCCCGCGATTCTCGGGAGTATCCAGCACTTCTACAGTGTGACCGATGCGACGCAGACCCAAACCCTTAACGCACAATTTGTGGTTAGGGATGCGACCGGTCATGCTTTTGATCAGCGTTACTTTAACGGTAGCCATGATCAGAAGATCTCCTTGACACTTTTACCGCGCTTGGCAGCAATAGATTCAGGAGATTGCATAGCTTTCAAACCTTTAAAAGTGGCGTGAACCACGTTTACCGGGTTAGTCGAGCCGTAGCACTTGGCCAGTACGTTCTGAACACCAGCAACTTCCAACACTGCGCGCATAGCGCCGCCAGCGATGATACCAGTACCTTCAGACGCAGGCTGCATGTACACCTTCGAAGCGCCATGAGCAGACTTCATTGCGTACTGCAGAGTGGTACCGTTAAGGTCCACCTGAATCATGTTGCGACGAGCAGCTTCCATTGCTTTCTGGATCGCAGCAGGCACTTCACGTGACTTGCCACGGCCGAAACCAACACGCCCTTTACCATCACCCACCACGGTCAACGCGGTGAAAGTGAAGATACGGCCGCCTTTAACGGTTTTAGCAACGCGGTTCACTTGAACCAGCTTCTCAATGTAGCCTTCGTCGCGTTTTTGGTCGTTATTTGACATAACTTAGAACTCCAGCCCGCCTTCACGAGCAGCATCAGCCAGCGCCTTGACGCGGCCGTGGTACTTGAAGCCAGAACGGTCAAAAGCCACTTGCGAGACGCCTACGGCTTTCGCACGCTCAGCGACCAGCTGGCCAACCTTAGTGGCCGCGTCGATGTTGCC
This sequence comes from Pseudomonas sp. 10C3, assembly GCF_036346185.1. Lineage (NCBI taxonomy): Bacteria > Pseudomonadati > Pseudomonadota > Gammaproteobacteria > Pseudomonadales > Pseudomonadaceae > Pseudomonas > Pseudomonas sp. 10C3. Next base: position 14,962 of record NZ_JASJVE010000036.1, read on the forward strand.
AGTGGCTCCATCACGCAGTTCTTTGTCCAAAGTCGAGGCGCTCGCCAAGACTTTGCTGCCGTCGGCCGAGATGACCTGGGCATAAATGTGCTGCGAAGAGCGGAACACGCAGAGACGCACGACTTCTAGCTCGTGCATTTTCAAGCGTGCTTTGCGAGCGCGACGCAGTCGGGTAACTTTTTTGACGGTCATTTGCTATGCCCTACTTCTTCTTGGCTTCTTTACGGCGGACGACTTCGTCTGCGTAACGCACACCTTTGCCTTTGTACGGCTCAGGACGGCGGAAGTCGCGGATCTCAGCGGCCACTTGACCAACCAACTGCTTATCGATACCTCGGATGAAGATATCGGTCTGGTTGGGAGTCTCAGCGGTGATGCCATTCGGCAGGTCGTATTCCACTGGATGCGAAAAGCCGAGAGCCAGGGACAGCACTTTGTCTTTTGCTTGCGCTTTATAACCGACACCGACCAGCTGGAGCTTACGCTCGAAGCCTTGGCTTACGCCTTGGACCATGTTGTTAACCAGTGCACGAGTGGTGCCGGCCATTGCACGAGTCTGTTGATCGCCATTGCGAGCAGCGAAACGCAGCTCACCAGCTTCTTCAACAATCTCAATGGACGAATGGATGTTCAGATCTAGAGTGCCCTTGGCACCCTTCACCGAAAGCTGCTGGCCGACGAGTTTAACTTCGACGCCTGCTGGCAACTTAACGGGGTTCTTAGCTACGCGTGACATGCTTATCCCCCCTTAGAACACTGTGCAAAGAACTTCGCCGCCGACACCGGCAGCGCGCGCAGCACGATCCGTCATCACACCTTTGTTGGTGGAGACGATAGACACACCGAGACCGCCACGAACTTTTGGCAGATCATCGACGGACTTGTACTGACGCAGGCCTGGACGGCTAACGCGCTTCACTTCTTCGATGACTGGACGGCCTTCGAAGTACTTCAGCTCGATGGATAGCAGCGGTTTGATTTCGCTGCTGATCTGATAACCCGCAATGTAACCTTCGTCCTTGAGGACTTTGGCTACAGCTACCTTCAACGTGGAAGATGGCATGCTTACGACGGGCTTTTCAGCCATCTGGGCATTACGGATACGAGTTAGCATGTCCGCTAACGGGTCCTGCATACTCATGGGCTAGACGCTCCTGTTACAAAAATAATTAGCCTTGCGGCTACAGCTTGTCGCCGAGAAACTCCGGGCAAATGAAAGCACGGGCTCAGGCGAGCCGATCATTCTAGACACACCCCGGAAATGAATCAAGCCCCAAAAGGGGCTTGATTCAAAATCACGCTTCACACAGACCAATCTTTTACAAGATTGACCCGTGCGAGACGAGATGGACGCCTTACCAGCTAGCCTTGACCAGACCAGGAACGTCGCCACGCATTGCTGCTTCACGCAGCTTGTTACGGCCAAGGCCGAACTTGCGATAGACGCCGTGTGGACGGCCAGTGATGCGGCAGCGGTTACGCATGCGCGCAGCGCTTGCGTCACGTGGCTGCTTCTGCAGAGCTACTTGAGCTTCCCAACGTGCTTCTGGACTTGCGTTCAGATCAACGATGATAGCTTTCAGTTCTGCACGCTTCTTGGCGTACTTGGCAACCGTGAGCTGACGTTTCAGCTCGCGGTTTTTCATGCTCATCTTGGCCATTGTCCTACTCCAATCAGTTGCGGAACGGGAACTTGAAGGCACGCAGCAATGCGCGACCCTCGTCATCCGTACGAGCAGTGGTGGTCAGGGTAATGTCCAGACCGCGAAGAGCATCGATCTTGTCGTAATCGATTTCCGGGAAAATGATCTGCTCTTTAACGCCCATGCTGTAGTTACCACGACCATCGAAGGACTTGGCATTCAGGCCGCGAAAATCGCGAACCCGAGGCAGGGAGATCGACAGCAGACGATCCAGGAATTCGTACATACGATCGCGACGCAGAGTGACTTTAACGCCGATCGGCCAACCTTCACGGACTTTAAAGCCAGCGATGGATTTCCGAGCGTAAGTCACAACGACTTTCTGACCGGTGATCTTTTCCAGGTCAGCAACAGCGTGCTCGATGACTTTTTTGTCACCGACCGCTTCGCCAAGACCCATGTTAAGGGTGATCTTTGTAACGCGCGGAACTTCCATCACGTTCGAAAGCTTAAGTTCTTCCTTAAGTTTCGGAGCGATTTCCTTCCGGTAAATCTCTTTTAGTCGTGCCATGGTCTTCTACCTAGCAGTGTTCAAGCATCAACCGCTTTTTGGGTCGACTTGAAGACACGAATTTTCTTGCCGTCTTCAACTTTGAAACCAACGCGGTCAGCCTTGTTGGTTGCGCCGTTGAAAATGGCGACGTTAGAAGCGTGCAATGGCGCTTCTTTCTCGACGATACCGCCCTGAACGCCCGACGCCGGGTTAGGCTTGGTATGACGCTTAACCAGGTTGAGCCCACCAACGACCAGACGGTCGTCAACGAGAACCTTAAGCACCTTACCGCGCTTACCTTTGTCTTTGCCGGCGATCACGATGATCTCGTCGTCACGACGAATCTTTTGCATGTCGGATCTCCTTACAGCACTTCTGGGGCGAGCGAGACGATCTTCATGAACTTCTCAGTACGAAGTTCACGGGTCACTGGCCCAAAGATACGGGTGCCAATCGGCTCTTGCTTGTTGTTCAACAGAACAGCAGCGTTGCCGTCAAAGCGGATGATGGAGCCGTCAGCACGACGAACACCATGGCGAGTGCGGACTACTACTGCAGTCATCACTTGGCCTTTTTTCACCTTGCCGCGCGGAATTGCTTCCTTGACGGTCACTTTGATGATGTCACCGATACCAGCGTAACGACGATGGGAGCCACCCAGCACCTTGATGCACATAACGCGGCGTGCGCCGCTGTTATCGGCCACATCGAGCATGGATTGAGTCTGAATCATATAATTTCTCCGACCCCTAGTCCTTAGACTTCCACAGCGCGTTCGAGAATATCAACCAATGCCCAAGACTTGGTCTTGGCCAGCGGACGAGTTTCACGAATCGTGACTTTGTCGCCGATGTGGCACTGATTGGTTTCGTCGTGCGCGTGCAGCTTAGTCGAACGCTTAACATATTTACCGTAGATCGGGTGCTTTACGCGACGCTCGATCAGAACGGTGATGGTCTTGTCCATCTTGTCGCTGACAACACGGCCAGTCAGCGTACGGACGGTTTTTTCGGCTTCAGCCATGATCACTTACCTGCCTGCTGGTTAAGCACAGTCTTCACGCGAGCAATGTCACGTTTAACTTGCGAGAGCAGGTGAGACTGCCCCAACTGGCCAGTTGCTTTCTGCATACGCAGATTGAACTGGTCGCGCAGCAGGCCGAGCAATTGCTCGTTCAGCTGCTGTGCTGATTTTTCACGAAGTTCATTCGCTTTCATCACATCACCGTCCGTTTAACAAAGGAGGTGGCGAGTGGCAGCTTCGCAGCAGCCAGGGCGAAAGCCTCACGCGCCAGCTCTTCAGTAACACCCTCGATTTCATACAGGACTTTGCCTGGCTGAATCTGGGCAACCCAGTACTCAACGTTACCCTTACCTTTACCCATCCGAACTTCGAGTGGCTTTTTGGTTACAGGTTTGTCCGGGAATACACGGATCCAGATTTTGCCGCCACGTTTAACGTGACGGGTCAGTGCACGACGCGCTGACTCAATCTGACGAGCGGTGAGACGACCACGAGCAACAGACTTCAGCGCATATTCGCCGAAGCTGACTTTGCTACCGCGCTGAGCCAAGCCACGGTTGTGGCCTGTCATCTGCTTGCGGAACTTCGTACGCTTTGGTTGCAACATTTGGCGTACCCCTTACTTAGCAGCTTTTTTACGAGGCGCTGGTGCTTGTGGTTTCAGCTCTTCTTGGCGACCACCAATTACTTCGCCTTTGAAGATCCAAACCTTTACACCGATCACACCATAAGTGGTGTGAGCTTCGTAGTTGGCATAGTCGATGTCAGCACGCAGGGTGTGCAGTGGCACACGACCCTCGCGATACCATTCAGTACGTGCGATTTCAGCACCGCCGAGACGACCGCTCACTTGGATTTTGATGCCTTTGGCACCAATGCGCATGGCGTTCTGAACAGCGCGCTTCATAGCGCGACGGAACATTACGCGACGCTCCAGCTGCTGAGCTACGCTCTGCGCAACCAGCATACCGTCAAGCTCCGGCTTGCGGATCTCTTCGATATTGATGTGCACAGGCACACCCATTTGCTTGGTCAGGTCCTGACGCAGTTTCTCAACATCTTCACCTTTCTTGCCGATCACGATGCCGGGACGAGCGGTGTGGATGGTGATACGTGCAGTCTGAGCCGGACGATGGATATCGATACGGCTTACGGACGCGCTTTTTAGTTTGTCTTGGAGATACTCGCGCACCTTCAGATCAGCGAACAAATAGTCCGCATAAGTCCGACCGTCTGCGTACCAGACGGAGGTGTGCTCCTTGACGATTCCCAGGCGAATGCCAATGGGATGTACTTTCTGACCCATCTCTTCGACTCCGTTACTTGTCAGCAACCTTGACAGTGATATGGCAAGACCGCTTGACGATGCGATCAGCGCGGCCTTTGGCACGCGGCATGATTCGCTTCAGCGAACGCCCTTCGTTGACGAAAACGGTGGAGACCTTAAGGTCATCAACGTCTGCGCCTTCGTTATGCTCGGCGTTGGCTACGGCCGACTCCAGCACTTTCTTCAGGATCTCGGCGGCTTTCTTACTGCTGAAAGCCAACAGGTTGAGCGCTTCGCCCACCTTCTTCCCGCGGATCTGGTCGGCGACCAAGCGGGCTTTCTGGGCGGAGATTCGAGCGCCCGACAACTTAGCGGCTACTTCCATCGTTCCTTACCCCTTAACGCTTGGCTTTCTTGTCTGCCACGTGCCCACGATAAGTGCGGGTACCGGCAAACTCGCCTAGTTTATGGCCGACCATGTCTTCGTTCACAAGAACTGGGACATGTTGACGACCGTTATGCACAGCAATGGTCAAACCGACCATTTGCGGCAGAATCATAGAACGGCGCGACCAGGTCTTAACTGGTTTGCGATCATTCTTTTCCGCCGCCACTTCGATCTTCTTCAGTAGGTGAAGATCGATAAAAGGACCTTTTTTCAGAGAACGTGGCACTGTCGTATCCCTCTATTTACTTGCGACGACGGACGATCATTTTGTCGGTACGCTTATTACCACGAGTCTTCGCGCCCTTAGTCGGGAAGCCCCACGGCGATACCGGATGACGACCACCAGAGGTACGACCTTCACCACCACCATGTGGGTGGTCAACCGGGTTCATGGCAACACCACGAACGGTTGGGCGAACGCCACGCCAGCGTTTGGCACCAGCTTTACCCAGCGAACGCAGGCTGTGCTCGGAGTTCGAGACTTCGCCAAGCGTTGCACGGCATTCAGCCAATACTTTACGCATTTCACCAGAGCGCAGACGCAGGGTCACGTAGACACCATCACGCGCTACCAGCTGAGCAGAAGCACCAGCGGAACGAGCGATTTGCGCGCCTTTACCCGGCTTCAACTCGATGCCGTGTACGGTGCTACCCACTGGAATGTTGCGCAACTGAAGAGCGTTGCCCGGCTTGATCGGTGCCAAGGCACCTGCGATCAGCTGGTCGCCAGCACTAATGCCTTTAGGGGCAATAATGTAGCGGCGCTCGCCATCTGCGTACAACAGCAGGGCGATGTGAGCAGTACGGTTTGGATCGTATTCGATACGCTCAACGGTGGCACTGATGCCATCTTTGTCGTTACGACGGAAATCGACCAAACGATAATGCTGCTTATGACCACCACCGATGTGACGAGTGGTAATACGGCCATTGTTGTTACGACCACCAGTCTTCGATTTCTTCTCGAGCAGCGGTGCGTGAGGAGCGCCTTTATGCAGCTCCTGGTTGACCACCTTGACCACAAAACGGCGGCCAGGGGAAGTCGGTTTGCATTTAACGATTGCCATGATGCACCCCTTCCTTACTCAGCACTGCTGCTGAAATCGAGATCTTGGCCCGGTTGAAGGGAAATAATCGCCTTCTTCCAGTCATTACGCTTGCCCAGACCGCGAGCAGTACGTTTGCTCTTACCCAGAACATTCAGGGTAGTAACACGCTCTACTTTCACGCTGAACAGGCTTTCGACGGCCTTCTTGATTTCCAGCTTGGTTGCGTCAGTAGCAACCTTGAAAACGAACTGGCCTTTCTTGTCAGCCAGAACCGTAGCCTTCTCGGAAACGTGCGGGCCGAGTAGAACTTTAAATACGCGTTCCTGGTTCATCCCAGCAGCTCCTCGAATTTCTTCACGGCCGACACGGTGATCAACACCTTGTCGTATGCGATCAGACTAACTGGATCGGAACCCTGTACGTCACGAACATCAACGTGCGGCAGGTTACGAGCAGCCAGGTACAGGTTCTGATCAACAGCATCAGACACGATCAAGACATCAGTCAGACCCATGCCATTCAGCTTGTTCAGCAGGTCTTTGGTTTTCGGCGCTTCAACTACGAAGTCCTGAACCACGACCAGACGATCAGTACGTACCAGCTCAGCAAGGATGGAGCGCAATGCTGCGCGATACATCTTCTTGTTGAGTTTCTGGGAGTGATCCTGAGGACGAGCAGCAAAAGTGGTACCGCCGCCACGCCAGATTGGGCTACGGATAGTACCGGCACGAGCACGACCAGTACCTTTCTGACGCCATGGGCGCTTACCGCCACCGGAAACGTCTGAACGGGTCTTCTGGGCCTTGCTACCTTGACGGCCGCCGGCCATGTAGGCCACGACTGCTTGGTGAACCAGCGTCTCGTTGAACTCGCCGCCGAACGTCAGTTCGGAAACTTCGATCGCCTGAGCGTCATTTACATTTAATTGCATGTCAGCTTCCCCTTAACCGCGAGCCTTGGCTGCCGGACGTACAACCAGGTTGCCGCCAGTAGCGCCAGGAACAGCACCCTTGACCAACAACAGATTGCGTTCAGCGTCCACGCGCACCACTTCCAGGGACTGCACGGTCACGCGCTCAGCGCCCATATGACCGGACATTTTTTTGCCCTTGAATACACGACCAGGAGTCTGGCACTGGCCGATTGAGCCCGGGACGCGGTGGGATACGGAGTTGCCGTGAGTATTGTCTTGGCCACGGAAATTGTGGCGTTTGATCGTACCCTGGAAACCTTTACCTTTGGACTGACCGGTCACATCGACCATCTGACCAGCGGCGAAGATTTCTGCATTGATTACGTCGCCAGCCTGGTAGTCGCCTTCTTCAAGACGAAACTCCCAAACACCGCGACCAGCAGCAACGTTCGCTTTTGCGAAGTGACCTGCTTGAGCAGCAGTCACACGCGAAGCACGACGCACACCGACAGTGACTTGCACTGCACGATAGCCATCAGTTTCTTCGGTTTTGAACTGGGTGACGCGATTCGGCTCGATCTCAATGACCGTAACCGGAATGGAGACACCTTCTTCGGTGAAAATACGGGTCATACCGCATTTACGACCGACTACACCAATAGTCATGTTGTAAACCTCATGAGTGTACGGGGCTTTCACCCGCTATGGCCGCCCATTTCAGAGCGTTACACGACTAAGACCCGAGTCTTAGCCGAGGCTGATCTGTACTTCCACACCGGCCGCAAGATCAAGCTTCATAAGTGCGTCAACGGTTTTATCCGTTGGCTGGACGATGTCCAGAACGCGCTTGTGAGTACGGATCTCATACTGGTCGCGCGCGTCTTTGTTGACGTGCGGAGAAACCAGAACAGTGAACCGCTCTTTACGGGTAGGAAGTGGAATCGGACCACGCACCTGTGCACCAGTACGTTTCGCGGTTTCCACGATTTCCTGGGTGGATTGGTCGATCAGACGATGGTCAAAAGCCTTCAACCTGATACGGATTTGCTGATTTTGCATTGGATTTCAGACTCCCAGCTGCTATTCCCACCGGACGCAATACGCCCGTTAAAAGGAGGCGCAATTCTATAGACGGCCCAACCTAGTGTCAACCCAATAAAAAAGCCCCCGCAAGCGGGGGCCCTTTTATCAATCAACGCTTACGCGAGGATCTTGGCTACTACGCCAGCGCCGACGGTACGACCGCCTTCACGAATGGCGAAACGCAGACCTTCTTCCATCGCGATGGTTTTGATCAGGGTAACAGTCATTTGAATGTTATCACCTGGCATTACCATTTCAACGCCTTCTGGCAATTCGCAGTTACCGGTCACGTCAGTTGTACGGAAGTAGAACTGTGGACGGTAGCCTTTGAAGAACGGAGTATGACGGCCGCCTTCTTCTTTGCTCAGAACGTAAACTTCTGCGGTGAACGTGGTGTGCGGCTTAACCGAACCCGGCTTGACCAGAACCTGGCCACGCTCAACGTCTTCACGCTTGGTACCGCGCAACAGCACGCCGCAGTTCTCGCCAGCACGACCTTCGTCGAGCAGCTTACGGAACATTTCAACGCCGGTGCAGGTAGTGGTGACGGTGTCACGCAGACCAACGATCTCGATCGATTCCTGGATCTTGATGATCCCACGCTCGATACGACCTGTTACCACGGTGCCACGACCAGAGATCGAGAACACGTCTTCGATTGGCATCAGGAACGGCTTGTCGATCGCACGCACTGGATCTGGGATGTAGCTGTCCAGAGTCTCAAGCAGCTTAAGAACCGAAGTGGTACCCATTTCGTTATCGTCCAGACCTTCCAGCGCCATACGCGCGGAACCGATAATGATTGGAGTATCGTCACCTGGGAAGTCGTAAGTGCTCAGCAGATCGCGCACTTCCATCTCAACCAGTTCCAACAGCTCAGCGTCGTCTACCAAGTCAGCCTTGTTCAGGTAAACAACGATGTACGGAACACCTACCTGACGGGACAACAGGATGTGCTCGCGAGTCTGAGGCATAGGACCATCAGCTGCCGAGCAAACCAGGATAGCGCCGTCCATCTGCGCAGCACCGGTGATCATGTTCTTCACATAGTCAGCGTGACCTGGGCAGTCAACGTGAGCGTAGTGACGGATCTTGGTGTGGTATTCAACGTGAGCAGTGTTGATGGTGATACCACGAGCCTTTTCTTCCGGCGCGCTATCGATGCTGCCGAAATCAGCTGCTTTACCACCAAACGCTTCTGCAGCCACTCGAGTCAGAGCAGCAGTCAGAGTGGTTTTGCCATGGTCAACGTGACCAATGGTGCCAACGTTGACGTGCGGGAGGGTACGTTCAAATTTTTCTTTAGCCACGACAATTAACTCCTAGCCTAAAGGGGCTGAATCAGCCTTGTTTTTTAGTGACAGCTTCGACGATATGCGCCGGAGCTACATCGTATTTTTTGAATTCCATAGAGTAGCTCGCGCGACCCTGAGACATGGAACGGACGTCGGTCGCATAACCGAACATCTCACCCAACGGAACCTCGGCGCGAATCACTTTGCCGGAAACCGTATCTTCCATACCCAAGATCATGCCGCGACGACGATTCAAGTCGCCCATCACGTCACCCATATAGTCCTCAGGTGTAACAACCTCTACAGCCATGACCGGCTCAAGCAGAACACCACCACCTTTAGTGGCCAACTGCTTGGTCGCCATGGAAGCAGCCACCTTAAACGCCATCTCGTTGGAGTCGACGTCATGGTAAGAACCATCGAACACAGTAGCCTTCAGGCCGATCAGCGGATAGCCGGCAACAACGCCGTTCTTCATCTGCTCTTCGATACCCTTCTGGATAGCCGGGATGAATTCCTTAGGAACCACACCACCCACTACTTCGTTCACGAATTGCAGACCTTCCTGACCTTCGTCAGCAGGAGCAAAACGAATCCAGCAGTGGCCGAACTGACCACGACCGCCGGACTGGCGAACGAACTTGCCTTCGATCTCACAGGCCTTCGTGATTTTTTCACGATAGGAAACCTGTGGCTTACCGATGTTGGCTTCGACGTTGAACTCACGGCGCATCCGGTCTACCAGGATGTCCAGGTGCAACTCGCCCATGCCAGAGATGATCGTTTGACCAGTCTCTTCATCAGTTTTGACGCGGAAAGATGGATCTTCCTGAGCAAGTTTGCCCAGAGCGATACCCATTTTTTCCTGGTCATCCTTAGTCTTTGGCTCAACGGCAACCGAAATAACGGGTTCCGGGAAGTCCATACGAACGAGGATGATCGGCTTGTCGCTCGAGCAAAGGGTGTCACCGGTGGTGACGTCCTTCATACCAATCAAGGCCGCGATGTCACCAGCGCGTACTTCCTTGATCTCTTCACGAGTGTTCGCATGCATTTGCACCATACGACCAACGCGCTCTTTCTTGCCCTTGACCGAGTTGATCACGCCGTCGCCGGAGCTCAACACGCCCGAGTAAACGCGCACGAAAGTCAGAGTACCCACGAATGGGTCGGTAGCAATTTTGAAAGCCAGAGCCGAGAACGGTTCGTCGTCGTTTGCATGACGTTCCATAGCGACTTCTTCGTCATCCGGGTCAGAACCCTTGATGGCTGGAATGTCAGCTGGAGCCGGCAGGAAATCGATAACGGCGTCTAGAACCAGGGGAACGCCCTTGTTCTTGAACGAAGAACCGCAAACAGCAAGAACGATCTCACCAGCGATAGTACGCTGACGCAGAGCAGACTTGATCTCTTCGATGGTGAGTTCTTCACCTTCGAGGTACTTGTTCATCAACTCTTCAGTGGCTTCGGCCGCAGCCTCTACCATGTTGCCGCGCCACTCTTCAGCCAGCTCAAGCATGTCCGCCGGAATTGCTTCGCGGCGTGGAGCCATGCCCTTGTCAGCATCATCCCAGTAGACCGCTTCCATGTTGATCAGATCGATCTGACCCTGGAAGTTATCTTCAGCGCCAATAGCGAGCTGAATAGGGACTGGAGTGTGACCCAGGCGCTGCTTGATCTGAGCGACAACGCGCAGGAAGTTAGCACCCGCACGGTCCATCTTGTTTACGTAAACAAGACGCGGAACACCGTATTTGTTGGCTTGACGCCATACGGTTTCCGACTGAGGCTCAACACCCGAAGTGCCACAGAACACAACGACAGCGCCATCAAGTACGCGCAGCGAACGCTCTACTTCAATAGTGAAGTCAACGTGGCCAGGGGTGTCGATGATGTTGAAGCGATACTTGTCGAACTGCTTGGCAGAACCCGACCAGAAGGCCGTGGTTGCAGCGGAGGTGATAGTGATACCACGCTCCTGCTCCTGCACCATCCAGTCCATGGTCGCGGCGCCATCATGCACCTCGCCCATTTTGTGGTTTACGCCAGTGTAAAAAAGGACGCGCTCGGTGGTGGTGGTTTTACCAGCATCCACGTGAGCTACGATACCAATGTTACGGTAGCGGTTAATCGGAGTAGTACGAGCCATAAAGCCCTCGCAAAATTAGTGATGCCGAAATTAGAAGCGGTAGTGCGAGAAAGCCTTGTTGGCTTCAGCCATACGGTGCACGTCTTCACGCTTCTTAACTGCAGCACCTTTACCTTCAGCAGCGTCCATCAATTCGCCAGCCAAACGCAGAGCCATAGACTTTTCGCCACGCTTGCGCGCGAAGTCTACCAACCAGCGCATTGCCAGTGCGTTACGACGGGATGGACGAACTTCGACCGGAACCTGGTAAGTAGCACCGCCTACACGGCGCGACTTCACTTCGACCAGCGGAGCGATGGCGTCGAGAGCTTTCTCGAAGATTTCCAGGGGGTCGCTGTTCTTGCGTTCTTTAACCTTTTCCAGCGCGCCATAAACGATACGCTCGGCAACGGCTTTCTTGCCGCTTTCCATCACGTGGTTCATGAACTTGGCCAGAATCTGGCTGCCGTATTTTGGATCGTCAAGCACATCGCGCTTGGCTGCTACGCGTCTTCTTGGCATGGATAAGCCCTCAAACGGTCTTCAGGTTAGCTCGGGACCACAGCGCTCTTGCGAGGTGCGCCCGACCTTACTCTTATCGACTCAGAAAAATAGAAATCTGCAATTTATCGCAAAAAACGGCCGATTACTTCGGACGTTTGGTACCGTATTTCGAACGACCTTGGTTACGACCTTTAACGCCGGAAGTATCCAGGGAGCCGCGAACGGTGTGGTAACGAACACCTGGCAAGTCTTTTACACGACCGCCACGAATCAGTACGACGCTGTGCTCTTGCAGGTTGTGACCTTCACCACCGATGTACGAGGAAACCTCGAAACCGTTGGTCAGGCGCACACGGCATACTTTACGCAGTGCCGAGTTTGGTTTTTTCGGCGTAGTTGTATACACACGGGTGCATACGCCACGACGTTGCGGGCAGTTCTGCAGCGCAGGTACGTCGGATTTCTCGACGATACGCTTACGCGGCTGACGTACCAGCTGGTTGATAGTTGCCATCTACTAGCTCCACTGTTGTCTTGCGACGCTATTGTCTTACAAGAAAAGCAAAATGGCAGGACACGAGTCCCGCCAAATTTAGGGGTACAAGAGTCTAAAGAGGATCCTGCCCCCAGTCAAGACAAAGCCCCAACCTCCCCGACCATGAAGACAACAGCATAACGCCATTGCCTTTTGGCCGGGAGGGCCAGGGCTTCAATCTTAATTACCGCTTGAGTTCAACGCTTCGGTCAGTGCAGCTTCGACTTCACTGGCGCTAACACGCAACGGTTTGTCTGCTTCACGGCGACGTTTGCGCTCGCTGTGATAAGCCAGACCGGTACCGGCCGGGATCAAACGACCCACGACCACGTTTTCTTTCAGGCCGCGCAAGTAGTCGCGCTTGCCGGTTACAGCCGCTTCGGTCAGTACCCGCGTTGTCTCCTGGAAGGAGGCTGCGGAGATGAACGACTCGGTGGACAACGATGCCTTGGTGATACCCAGCAACACACGAGTGAACTTGGAAACGAATTTCTCGTCCGCGCTCAGGCGCTCGTTCTCGACCAGAACATGCGTCAACTCCATCTGGTCGCCCTTGATGAAGGTTGAATCGCCAGACTCGGCGATCTCAACTTTACGCAGCATCTGACGAAGAATCGTTTCGATGTGCTTATCGTTGATTTTCACGCCTTGCAGACGATAAACGTCTTGGATCTCGTTAACGATGTACTTGGCCAGCGCACTCACACCCAGCAGACGCAGGATATCGTGTGGATCGCTCGGGCCGTCGGAGATGACTTCACCGCGGTTCACTTGCTCGCCTTCGAAGACGTTCAGGTGACGCCACTTTGGAATCAGCTCTTCGTACAAGTCGCTGCCATCGTTCGGGGTAATGACCAGACGGCGCTTGCCTTTGGTCTCTTTACCGAACGCGATGGTGCCGCTGACCTCAGCCAGAATGGAGGCTTCTTTCGGACGACGCGCTTCGAACAAGTCGGCAACACGCGGCAGACCACCGGTGATGTCACGGGTTTTCGAAGTCTCTTGCGGGATACGGGCGATAACATCACCGATCGCAACCTGCACACCATCCGCAACACCGACCAGGGCGTTAGCCGGCAGGAAGTACTGAGCCGGTACGTCGGTACCTGGCAGCAGCAGATCCTTGCCATCCACACCGACCATCTTAACGGCAGGACGGATGTCCTTACCGGCAGCTGGACGGTCTTTGGCGTCGAGTACTTCGATGTTGGTCATACCGGTCAATTCGTCTGTCTGACGCTTGATCGTGATGCCTTCTTCCATGCCCACGTAGGTCACGGTACCTTTCATCTCGGTGACGATTGGGTGAGTGTGCGGATCCCACTTGGCCACGATTGCGCCAGCGTCGACCTTGTCGCCTTCCTTCACCGAAATCACAGCACCGTACGGCAGCTTGTAACGCTCACGCTCACGACCGTAGTCATCAGCAATAGCCAGTTCACCAGAACGAGACACTGCAACCAGGCAACCATCAACTCGCTCAACGTGCTTCAGGTTGTGCAGGCGGACAGTACCGCCATTCTTCACCTGAACGCTGTCAGCAGCAGAGGTCCGGCTTGCCGCACCACCGATGTGGAACGTACGCATGGTCAGCTGAGTACCCGGCTCACCGATCGACTGCGCAGCGATTACGCCGACAGCTTCACCGATGTTCACCTGATGCCCGCGAGCCAGGTCACGACCGTAGCACTTGGCGCAGATACCGAAACGAGTTTCGCAGCTGATTGGCGAACGTACGATCACTTCATCGATGCTGTTCAGCTCGATGAACTCAACCCACTTCTCGTCAACCAGGGTGCCCGCAGGAACGATGACATCATCGGTACCCGGCTTGAACACGTCACGGGCGATAACTCGACCCAGTACGCGCTCACCCAATGGCTCAACGACGTCGCCGCCTTCAATGTGCGGCGTCATCAGCAGACCGTGCTCGGTACCGCAGTCGACTTCTGTAACCACCAGATCCTGAGCCACGTCTACCAGACGACGAGTCAGATAACCGGAGTTCGCAGTTTTCAACGCGGTATCCGCCAAACCTTTACGAGCACCGTGAGTGGAGATGAAGTACTGAAGTACGCTCAAACCTTCACGGAAGTTCGCAGTGATCGGCGTTTCGATGATCGAGCCATCCGGCTTGGCCATCAAGCCACGCATACCTGCGAGCTGACGAATCTGTGCAGCAGAACCCCGTGCGCCGGAGTCAGCCATCATGTACATCGAGTTGAAGGATTCCTGATCAACTTCGACGCCATGACGGTCGATGACTTTCTCTTTCGAGAGGTTCGACATCATCGCCTTGGAAACTTCGTCGTTGGCCTTGGACCAAAGGTCGATCACCTTGTTGTACTTCTCGCCCTGGGTTACCAGGCCTGAGGCGTACTGACTTTCGATCTCTTTAACTTCTTCGGTCGCAGCGTCGATGATGCGAGCTTTTTCATCAGGGATAACGAAGTCGTTAACACCAATGGAAACACCCGAAATAGTCGAGTAGGCAAAACCGGTATACATCAATTGGTCAGCGAAAATAACGGTCTCTTTCAAACCAACCACGCGGTAGCACTGGTTGATCAGTTTGGAGATCGCTTTTTTCTTCATCGGCTGGTTGACCACGTCGTACGACAGGCCGGCCGGAACCACTTGGAACAACAGCGCACGGCCGACGGTTGTGTCGACGATACGGGTGTTCTTGACGCTGCCACCATCACGATCATTGACGGTTTCGTGGATGCGGACTTTGACTTTGGCATGCAGCGCGGCTTCGCCGGCACGGAACACACGGTCAACTTCCTGCAGATCCGCGAACACACGACCTTCGCCCTTGGCGTTGATCGCTTCACGCGTCATGTAGTACAGACCCAATACAACGTCCTGCGACGGAACGATGATTGGCTCACCGTTGGCTGGCGACAGGATGTTGTTGGTCGACATCATCAGCGCGCGCGCTTCGAGCTGGGCTTCCAGCGTCAGCGGTACGTGAACGGCCATTTGGTCGCCGTCGAAGTCGGCGTTGTACGCAGCACAGACCAACGGGTGAAGCTGAATAGCTTTACCTTCGATCAGAACCGGTTCAAACGCCTGGATACCCAGACGGTGAAGAGTCGGTGCACGGTTGAGGAGAACCGGGTGTTCGCGAATCACTTCAGCGAGAACGTCCCAAACCTCTGGCAACTCGCGCTCAACCATTTTCTTCGCGGCTTTGATGGTGGTGGCGAGGCCACGCATTTCCAACTTACCGAAAATGAACGGCTTGAACAGCTCGAGAGCCATTTTCTTTGGCAGACCGCACTGGTGCAGACGCAGAGCCGGGCCTACGGTAATTACCGAACGACCCGAGTAGTCAACACGCTTACCGAGCAAGTTCTGACGGAAACGACCTTGCTTACCCTTGATCATGTCAGCCAGGGACTTCAGAGGACGCTTGTTCGAACCAGTAATGGCACGGCCACGACGGCCGTTGTCGAGCAAGGCATCGACCGCTTCCTGCAACATACGCTTTTCGTTGCGCACGATGATGTCCGGTGCGGACAGATCAAGCAGGCGCTTCAAGCGGTTGTTACGGTTGATCACTCGACGATACAGATCGTTGAGGTCGGACGTCGCGAAACGACCACCGTCAAGCGGAACCAAAGGACGCAGATCTGGCGGCAGAACCGGCAGAACGGTCAGCACCATCCACTCAGGAAGGTTGCCGGAACCCTGGAAGGCTTCCATCAACTTCAAGCGCTTGGACAGCTTCTTGATTTTGGTTTCGGAGTTGGTTTGCGGAATTTCTTCGCGCAGACGGCCAATCTCGTGTTCCAAGTCGATAGCGTGCAGCAGTTCACGGACAGCTTCAGCACCCATACGGGCGTCGAAGTCATCGCCGAACTCTTCGAGTGCTTCAAAGTACTGCTCGTCGTTGAGCAGTTGACCCTTTTCAAGGGTGGTCATGCCTGGATCGATAACGACATAGCTCTCGAAATAGAGAACGCGTTCGATATCACGCAGGGTCATGTCCATCAGCAAGCCGATACGGGACGGCAGGGACTTCAGGAACCAGATGTGGGCAACTGGCGAGGCCAGTTCGATGTGAGCCATACGCTCGCGACGAACTTTTGCCAGCGCGACTTCTACGCCGCACTTCTCGCAGATCACACCACGATGCTTCAAGCGCTTGTACTTACCGCACAGGCACTCGTAATCCTTTACCGGGCCAAAGATCTTGGCGCAGAACAGGCCGTCACGCTCAGGTTTGAACGTACGGTAGTTGATGGTTTCCGGTTTTTTAACTTCACCGAACGACCACGAACGGATCATCTCAGGCGATGCCAATCCAATACGGATGGCGTCGAACTCTTCGACTTGACCCTGGTTTTTCAGCAAATTCAGTAGGTCTTTCAAGGCCTTTCCTCCTGGCGGAGCAGGGAGAAGGCAATACAGCCCTGCTCCCAATTCGCGTCACGTGTTATTCGGTTTCCAGATCGATATCGATACCGAGCGAACGAATTTCTTTGATCAACACGTTGAAGGACTCGGGCATGCCCGGCTCCATACGGTGATCGCCGTCCACGATGTTTTTGTACATCTTGGTCCGACCGTTCACATCGTCCGACTTCACTGTGAGCATTTCTTGCAGAGTGTAAGCCGCGCCGTATGCTTCCAGCGCCCACACTTCCATCTCCCCGAAACGCTGACCACCGAACTGAGCCTTACCACCCAGCGGCTGCTGGGTAACCAGGCTGTAAGAACCAGTGGAACGCGCGTGCATCTTGTCGTCCACCAAGTGGTTCAGCTTCAGCATGTACATGTAGCCAACTGTTACCGGGCGCTCGAATTTGTTGCCGGTACGACCGTCGAACAGCTGCATCTGGCCGCTTTCTGGCATATCAGCCAGTTTAAGCATTGCCTTGATTTCGCTTTCCTTGGCACCGTCGAACACCGGAGTTGCCATTGGCACGCCGTTGCGAAGGTTCTTCGCGAGATCCAGGATTTCCTTGTCGGTGAAGTCTTCCAGATTTTCCTGGCGACCGCCAATTTCGTTGTAGATCTCGTTGAGGAACTTGCGCAAGTCTGCGACTTTACGCTGCTCTTCAAGCATACGGTTGATCTTCTCACCCAAGCCCTTGGCAGCAAGGCCCAGGTGGGTTTCAAGGATCTGACCGACGTTCATACGCGAAGGTACGCCCAGCGGGTTGAGGACGATATCGACCGGTGTGCCATTGGCATCGTGCGGCATGTCTTCAACTGGCATGATCACGGAGACCACACCTTTGTTACCGTGACGACCAGCCATCTTGTCACCCGGCTGGATGCGACGGCGGATTGCCAGGTAAACCTTGACGATCTTCAGAACGCCAGGTGCCAGGTCATCGCCCTGCTGCAGCTTGCGTTTCTTGTCTTCGAACTTGTCATCCAAAAGACGGCGACGATCAACGATGTAAGCCTGAGCCTTCTCGAGCTGCTCGTTCAGAGCATCTTCAACCATGCGCAGTTTGAACCACTGACCATGCTCGAGACCGTCGAGAATTTCGTCGGTGATGTCCTGACCCTTCTTCAGACCTGCGCCGCCTTCAGCCGTACGGCCTACCAAAGCGGAACGCAGACGTTCGAACGTAGCGCCTTCGACGATACGGAACTCTTCGTTCAAGTCCTTACGGATTTCGTCGAGCTGGATCTTCTCGATGGACAGAGCACGAGCATCACGCTCAACACCGTCACGAGTGAAGACCTGAACGTCGATGACAGTGCCCTTGGTACCCGTAGGTACGCGCAGGGAAGTGTCCTTAACGTCGCTCGCCTTCTCACCGAAGATCGCACGCAACAGTTTTTCTTCTGGTGTCAGCTGGGTCTCGCCTTTCGGAGTGACCTTACCGACCAGAATGTCGCCAGCGCCGACTTCAGCACCGACATAAACGATACCGGCTTCATCAAGCTTGTTCAGTGCAGCTTCACCCACGTTCGGGATGTCTGCAGTGATCTCTTCAGGCCCAAGCTTGGTGTCACGAGCCACACAGGTCAGTTCCTGAATGTGGATCGTGGTGAAACGGTCTTCTTGAACAACACGCTCGGACAGGAGGATGGAGTCTTCGAAGTTGTAACCGTTCCACGCCATGAATGCGATGCGCATGTTCTGACCCAGAGCCAGCTCACCCATATCGGTGGACGGACCGTCAGCCATGATGTCGCTACGCTCAACCCGATCACCCTTGCTCACCAGCGGACGCTGGTTGATGCAGGTGTTCTGGTTGGAACGGGTGTATTTGGTCAGGTTGTAGATGTCTACACCAGCTTCACCGGTTTCAACTTCGTCATCAGCAACACGAACCACGATACGGCTGGCATCGACCGAGTCGATCACGCCGCCACGACGAGCCACGACGCAAACACCGGAGTCACGGGCAACGTTACGCTCCATCCCGGTGCCGACCAGCGGCTTGTCGGAACGCAGGGTCGGTACCGCCTGACGCTGCATGTTCGAACCCATCAACGCACGGTTGGCGTCGTCATGCTCGAGGAACGGGATCAGCGAGGCCGCTACCGAAACTACCTGCTTCGGCGAAACGTCCATCAGCGTCACGTCTTCAGGCGCCTTGACGGTGAATTCGTTGAGGTGACGTACCGCAACCAATTCGTCGATCAGGTGACCGGTGTCGTTCATCGTGGCCGAAGCCTGAGCGATAACGTGATCCGCTTCTTCGATAGCCGAGAGGAACACGATTTCGGTAGTCACCAGTGCGTCTTTAACCACACGGTACGGGCTTTCGAGGAAGCCGTACTGGTTGGTACGCGCATAGGCAGCCAAGGAGTTGATCAGACCAATGTTCGGACCTTCCGGCGTTTCAATCGGGCATACACGACCATAGTGAGTCGGGTGTACGTCACGAACTTCGAAGCCGGCACGTTCACGAGTCAAACCACCAGGGCCGAGTGCAGAGACACGACGCTTGTGGGTGATCTCGGACAGCGGGTTGTTCTGGTCCATGAACTGCGAAAGCTGGCTGGAACCGAAGAACTCTTTGACCGCGGCTGCGACTGGCTTGGCGTTGATCAGGTCTTGAGGCATCAGACCTTCGCTTTCCGCCATCGACAGACGCTCTTTGACCGCACGCTCTACACGTACCAGGCCAACGCGGAACTGGTTTTCGGCCATTTCGCCAACACAACGAACACGACGGTTACCCAAGTGGTCGATGTCATCGACGATGCCTTTGCCGTTACGGATATCAACCAGCGTCTTCAGGACGGCGACGATATCTTCTTTGCACAACACACCCGAACCTTCGATCTCGGTACGACCGATACGACGGTTGAACTTCATCCGACCGACTGCAGACAGGTCATAGCGCTCAGGGCTGAAGAACAGGTTGTTGAACAGCGTTTCGGCTGCATCTTTGGTCGGTGGCTCACCAGGACGCATCATGCGATAGATCTCGACCAGCGCTTCCAATTGGTTGCTGGTGGAGTCGATCTTCAGCGTGTCAGAGACAAACGGACCGCAATCGATATCGTTGGTGTACAACGTTTCGACACGGACAACCTGAGCCTTGGCGATTTTTGCCAGAATCTCGGTGTTCAGCTCCGTGTTGCATTCGGCAATGATTTCGCCGGTCGCTGGATGCACGATGATCTTGGCGGTAGTGCGACCCAGGACATAGTCCATAGGCACTTCCAGCTCTTTGATCCCGGCTTTTTCCATCTGGTTTACATGGCGAGCGGTGATCCGACGACCTTGTTCGACAATGACTTTGCCTTTGTCGTCCAAGATGTCAATAGCCGCAATTTCACCACGAAGACGCTGAGGAATCAGCTCCAGATTCAGGTTTTCACCCTGCACATGGAAAATGTTGGTGGTATAGAACGCATCGAGCACTTGCTCAGTCGTATAGCCCAGCGCGCGCAACAATACGGACGCAGGCAGCTTACGACGACGGTCGATACGAACGAACACGCAGTCTTTCGGGTCGAACTCGAAGTCCAGCCACGAGCCGCGGTATGGAATGATACGCGCGGAATAAAGCAGCTTACCGGAGCTGTGCGTCTTACCGCGGTCGTGGTCGAAGAACACGCCCGGGGAACGGTGCAACTGGGAAACGATTACGCGCTCGGTACCGTTGATTACGAAGGTACCGTTCTCAGTCATCAGGGGAATTTCACCCATGTAGACTTCTTGCTCTTTGATGTCCTTGATCGCTTTATTCGACGATTCTTTGTCGAAAATGATCAAACGGACCTTGACCCGCAAAGGCACAGCGTAAGTCACTCCGCGCAGCACGCACTCTTTGACATCAAATGCCGGTTCGCCCAAGCGATAACCCACATACTCCAGCGCAGCATTGCCGGAGTAGCTGATGATCGGGAAAACGGATTTGAAGGCTGCATGCAGACCGACGTCGCGGAACTGATCTTTGGTAGCTCCCGCTTGCAGGAATTCGCGATACGAATCCAGCTGGATGGCCAGGAGATAAGGCACATCCATTACGTCCGGCAACTTGCTAAAGTCCTTGCGGATACGTTTTTTCTCAGTATATGAGTAAGCCATCAGCGTTCCCCAGCTTGGTCACCTGCTTGTTTGGCTTCTCCCGACGGGAGCAGCCAGAAAATCGTGCAAACCCCTTGGTTTGCACCACCCGCATCGGGTGGCTCTTACACGTTACAGATGCTGACCAGGCCAGCCATCTATAACGGAAAAAGGCCGGTGGCAAGAGCCACCAGCCATCAGCCTTTCGCTTAACGCTTGGGCTGGATACGCAAAGTCGATGCTTATTTCAGCTCGACTTTAGCGCCTGCTTCTTCCAGAACAGCTTTGGCTTTGTCAGCAGCATCTTTCGATACAGCTTCCAGAACGATGCCAGGAGCGCCGTCAACTACAGCTTTGGCTTCTTTCAAGCCCAGGCCAGTCAGTTCACGTACAGCCTTGATCACGTTAACTTTCTTCTCGCCAGTTTCGGTCAACATAACGTTGAATTCAGTCTGCTCTTCAACAACAGCGGCAGCAGCAGCTGGGCCGGCGGAAGCAGCGGCAGCAGAAACGCCGAATTTTTCTTCGAAAGCTTTGATCAGCTCAACAACCTGCAGAACGGACATTTCAGCTACGGCGTTGAGGATATCGTCTTGAGAGATAGACATGACTCTAATTCCTGATTTGGGGACGGCCTACGCGGCCATCGAAATAAACAAAAATACGCGAGAAGAAGTGCTCAGCCTTAAGCTGCGGCCGCTTCTTTTTGTTCGCGAACAGCCGCCAGAGTACGAGCCAACTTGCTGGTAGCGCCTTGAATCACGCTCATCAGCTGAGAAATAGCTTCGTTACGGGTCGGCAGAGTTGCCAGTACGTCGATCTGATTAGCTGCGAGGAACTTGCCCTCGAACGCAGCTGCCTTGATCTCGAACTTATCCTGACCTTTGGCGAATTCCTTGAACAAACGGGCAGCAGCGCCAGGGTGTTCGTTGGAGAACGCAACCAAGGTCGGGCCTGTGAACACGTCGTTGAGCACGTCATATTGAGTGCCTGCAACGGCGCGTCGCAGCAAGGTGTTACGTACAACGCGTACGTAAACGCCTGCTTCACGGGCCTCTTTACGGAGTCCGGTCATAGCGCTTACTGTCACACCGCGGGCATCAGCCACGACAGCGGACAGAGCTACTTTGGCAGCCTCGTTGACTTCAGCGACGATGGCCTTCTTGTCTTCGAGTTTAATTGCCACGGGTTAACTCCTGCTTGTTACCGTTTCATCCAACCGAGGTCGGATGTCGTTTTGGTGTCTGATTCGGTAAGGAACCGGGAGCACCATCTGCGTAGGCTTGAGGTTTAAGACTTTCGCCGCCTACGGTCTTGGATAGCCCCCGCCAGGCAGGGACCCCAATCTTTCATAGGTGCAGTCGCCTGCACCCATTTGTCTTACGCGTCCAGCGAGCCTTGGTCGATGACCAGACCTGGGCCCATAGTGGTGCTCAGGGTAACGCGCTTGACATAAATACCTTTCGAAGAAGCTGGCTTGATACGCTTCAAATCAGCGATCAACGCTTCAACGTTTTCCTTCAACTTGACAGCGTCGAAACCGACTTTGCCAACGGAAGTGTGGATGATGCCGTTTTTGTCGGTGCGATAACGAACCTGACCAGCCTTGGCGTTTTTAACCGCCGTGGCTACGTCTGGCGTCACAGTGCCGACTTTAGGGTTAGGCATCAGGCCACGTGGGCCGAGGATCTGACCCAACTGACCAACAACACGCATCGCGTCCGGGGAGGCGATAACAACGTCGAAGTTCAGGTTGCCGGCTTTCATTTCGGCGGCCAGGTCGTCCATACCAACACGATCAGCGCCAGCAGCCAGAGCAGCTTCAGCAGCAGGGCCCTGGGTGAACACAGCAACGCGAACAGTTTTGCCAGTGCCGTGCGGAAGCACGGTTGCACTGCGAACAACCTGATCGGATTTACGCGGGTCAACACCAAGGTTAACCGCAACGTCAACAGATTCGCTGAACTTGACCGTCGACAGCTCGGTCAACAGAGCAGCTGCGTCTGCGAAGTTATAAGCTTTGCCCGGCTCAATTTTAGCCGCGATAGCTTTTTGGCGCTTAGTCAACTTAGCCATTACACACCCTCCACGTTAAGGCCCATGCTACGAGCAGAGCCAGCGATGGTACGCACAGCGGCGTCCATATCACTTGCTGTCAGATCCGCGTTTTTGGTTTTCGCGATTTCTTCCAGCTGAGCACGGGTCACGGTGCCAACCTTAACGGTGTTCGGACGAGCGGAACCGCTAGTCAGACCAGCAGCCTTCTTCAGCAGAACCGAAGCAGGTGTGGATTTGGTTTCGAAAGTGAAGCTACGGTCGCTGTAGACAGTGATGATCACTGGAGTCGGCAGACCTGCTTCAAGACCCTGAGTACGGGCGTTGAAAGCCTTGCAGAATTCCATGATGTTCACGCCATGCTGACCCAGAGCAGGACCAACAGGTGGGCTTGGGTTAGCCTGAGCGGCCTTCACTTGCAGCTTGATGTAAGCGGTAATTTTCTTGGCCATGAGGCACTCCAATTACGGGTTCAGACGCCTAAAAAGGCTCCCCGGTTACTTGCGCGTTTATCCCAGTGACGACAAAACCCCACAGCCTAGGGCTGCGGGGTTGGGATTTTCGTTCAGCTATGCCTTTTCGACCTGGCTGAACTCTAACTCTACCGGAGTAGAGCGACCGAAAATAAGCACAGCCACTTGGATCCGGCTTTTTTCGTAGTTAACTTCTTCAACCGTGCCGTTAAAATCAGCGAATGGACCGTCGGTGACACGAACAACTTCACCTGGCTCGAACAGTGTTTTTGGCTTCGGTTTGTCGCTACCATCAGCGACGCGACGCAGAATCGCTTCTGCCTCTTTATCAGTGATCGGTGCTGGCTTATCAGCAGTACCGCCGATGAAACCCATCACACGAGGAGTGTCCTTGACCAAGTGCCAAGTACCCTCATTCATATCCATCTGTACCAGCACATAGCCTGGAAAGAATTTGCGCTCGCTTTTGCGTTTCTGGCCATTACGCATTTCAACCACTTCTTCAGTGGGAACCAGAATTTCGCCGAAGCCTTCTTCCATGCCAGCCAGCTTCACACGCTCAAGCAGAGAGCGCATGACATGCTTCTCATAACCGGAGTAAGCATGCACTACGTACCAACGCTTAGCCACGGGACACCCTTAGCCGACAATCAAAGAAACAAGCCAACCGAGCAGGGAATCTAAACCCCACAACAGCAGCGCCATAACCAACACAACAGCCACAACAATCAATGTGGTCTGCGTAGTTTCTTGGCGAGTAGGCCAAACGACTTTACGAATCTCGGTACGAGCCTCCTTTGCCAACACGAAGAAAGCTTTACCTTTTCCTGTCTGCAAACCAACAAAGGCAGCAGCAGCAGCAATAGCAAGCAATACAAGCACGCGGTACAGGATCGGTTCCGCTGAGTAGTACTGATTGCCGACAACACCTACGACCACCAAAACGGCTACCAGGAGCCATTTAAGCAGGTCAAAGCGAGAGTCTTGGGCTTCAGCCTTGGGAGTCATCTACGAGGATCCTGTGAAAAGAAAGCCAGATTAACACCGAGTGAATCTGGCAGGTCAGGAGGGAATCGAACCCCCAACCTACGGTTTTGGAGACCGTCGCTCTGCCAATTGAGCTACTGACCTAAAAGCAAAATTAGGCCGACCATTATGCCGGCCCAACAAGAGTTTTTCAACAACTTACTCGATGATTTTAGCTACGACACCCGCGCCGACGGTACGACCGCCCTCACGAATAGCGAAACGAAGACCATCCTCCATCGCAATCGGCTGAATCAGGGTGACAACCATTTTCACGTTGTCACCAGGCATTACCATCTCAATGCCCTCTGGCAATTCACAGTTACCGGTCACATCCGTTGTACGGAAGTAAAACTGTGGACGGTAACCTTTGAAGAATGGCGTATGACGACCACCCTCTTCCTTGCTCAGAATATACACTTCACCTTCGAACCTGGTATGCGGCCTGACAGAGCCCGGCTTGGCCAAAACCTGACCTCGCTGAACATCATCACGTTTGGTGCCGCGCAACAGTACTCCGACATTCTCGCCCGCACGACCTTCATCGAGCAGCTTCCGAAACATTTCAACACCCGTACACGTCGTCTTTATGGTGGGAACGATACCGATAATCTCGATCTCTTCCTGCACCCTGACGATGCCACGCTCAACGCGACCCGTTACAACCGTACCGCGACCCGAGATCGAGAACACATCTTCGATCGGCATCAGGAACGGCTTGTCGACTGCACGCTCAGGCTCTGGAATATAACTGTCCAGAGTATCAACCAATTTACGGACGGCTGTCGTGCCCATTCCGCCTTCATCCTGACCATTCAACGCCATCAAAGCGGAACCAATCACGATCGGGGTTTCATCACCCGGAAAACCGTACGCACTCAGCAGATCCCGGACTTCCATTTCGACCAATTCAAGCAACTCTTGATCGTCAACCATGTCAGCCTTATTCAGGAAGACAACAATATATGGAACCCCAACCTGACGAGACAACAAAATGTGTTCACGAGTCTGCGGCATTGGACCATCAGCCGCAGAGCACACTAGGATCGCGCCATCCATCTGAGCAGCTCCGGTAATCATGTTTTTCACATAATCAGCGTGGCCAGGACAGTCAACATGAGCGTAGTGACGGATCGCAGAATCATATTCAACGTGCGACGTGTTGATTGTAATGCCGCGCGCCTTTTCTTCAGGAGCATTATCGATTTGAGAGAAGTCACGAGCAGAACCACCGAATGCTTCAGCGCATACTTTGGTCAGAGCTGCAGTCAAGGTCGTCTTTCCATGGTCAACGTGACCTATGGTACCAACGTTCAAGTGCGGCTTCTTGCGTTCGAACTTTTCTTTAGCCATCGACACCATCTCCAATAGAAGAATGAATCTTGACCGCTTAAAACAAAGGCAGATATTTTCATATCTGCCTTGGTAATGGAGCTCTTGAGCAGATTCGAACTGCTGACCTCACCCTTACCAAGGGTGTGCTCTACCAACTGAGCTACAAGAGCGAAACACATTGCACCAACAGCAAACTTGGAGCGGGTAGCGGGAATCGAACCCGCATCATCAGCTTGGAAGGCTGAGGTTCTACCGCTAAACTATACCCGCGGCGCTTGCTGCTAACGCTGAAATTTGGTGGAGGGGGAAGGATTCGAACCTTCGAAGTCGTAGACGTCAGATTTACAGTCTGATCCCTTTGGCCGCTCGGGAACCCCTCCTGAACGAGGCAGCATTTTCAACTCATGCTACCCTTCTGTCAACTATTTTCTCATTAAAAACCTGAGGTTACATTCGCTGACAACAACTCTACAGGTGACGCTGTTAACGCCACGCTGCGAAGCGGGCGCCATTCTATGCAAACTAATCCGTAGTTGCAATGCCCTCACAAGACATTATTTTGTTTTTTAGCTGTGAGAAGTCCTGAGTGAGTTCCTGAATCAGGCCCTCATCCACAAGCCGTCGACTCGACGGAGCAACCCTCAACCAATAACCAGCCGTAGAACCTGCCGCGGGAGACTGAAACTGCGACTGTATATCGAGGCTCGTTAACCGCTGCTCAACCAGGCGTGCATCCTCCTGACGAACAAAACCACCCAGATACAGGCACTTTTCCTCAGCCTCATGGGGAGCAGAAGGGTTTTCGCGCGCAGCATCAGACTCACTCAGCAGATGAATATCTTGCTGAGAACCTCGATACAACGACAAGGAAATAACCTCCTTGGCCCGCAGAGGTGCTTCCTGCTGATGCCATATGTAATAGAAGGCATTGAGCATCAATAGCAAAAGAAATAGCCAGCGCATAGCAACCTCAAGGCAATGGACAAGCCAGGGCCAGCCCCACGAAAACCAGATCAGGCATCATTCGCGCGTCCGGCAAAATCCCCCCAATCAAATCCGCATCGCCGCCCGTAACAAAAACGGTGAAATCGTCCTTCCAATGATCGCGAGCCATGCTCAATTGAGTCAGTACAAAACCTCGCGCCATCAACGAACACCCACGCTCCACCGCCTCAGCTGTCGAGCGTCCTGGGGCGAAGTTGATCAGTGCGCGCTCCGCAGCAGCATCGTCGTAGCGAATCCGTCGTGTATGTGTACGCAGCTGATTGCGCATCAAGGGCATACCCGGACAGATAAAACCTCCCAGGTGCTGCCCATCGGGTGCAACAAAATCGGACGTGATAGCAGTCCCCAGATCCAGCACCAAGCACGCGCCACCTGCCAGATGATACGCACCCACTATGGCAAGCCACCGATCCAGGCCTAGCAGCTCATATTCGTCATAACCATTTGTTACGCCGGCCATAAGCCTCGCAGGAGCGGCATACATGACGTCTATCGAAAAGGCCTTGACCAGAACAGCGACCAACTGGGCCGTTTCCTCGTTGCTGCGCACGCTTACCAATCTACAGCGAGCCAAGCGCAGACCCGGCACCTGATGAAGAGCCCGTAGCAGCGCCTCATCACAATCGACAATACCTCCCACGACTGCCGATGGAGCATCCTCGTGAATTACCCGCCATTTGATGAAGCTGTTACCGCAATCAAGTTCAAGAATCATCACGCAGCCTCAAACTGAGCTCACCACCACTAAAAGTTTTCTCCTGCGAACCCACCCTCAACCGCAGAGCACCTTGCGCATCAACCCCTAAAACCACACCCTCAACGCTACTGGCTCCCGCGAGCAGCGTAACGGCTCGCCCCTGCCATAAGTGCCCCTGCTCCCACTCAGCCTGAAAAGCGGGGAATCCATTTTGCCGATGAATACTTAAATAGCGCTCAAGCGTGCGATTCAGTCGCGCGATCAAGTCATTACGATCTGACAAGACGCCGGTTTCAAGTCGGACAGAAGTCCAAAGCTGATCGACTTCGGACGCCGCTTGCATATTTACGTTGATGCCTATGCCTATTACAACGTGACAGACATCAGCGGGATCTCCCACCAACTCTAATAGAACGCCTGCAATCTTGCGCTGCCCGACAAGAATGTCATTCGGCCATTTCAGGCCGGCATTCTCGACCCCCACTCCACGGAGGGTCTGCATCACCGCCAGCCCCACAAGCAGGCTCAAGCCCTCAAGCTGGCGCATACCGCCTTCAACTCTCAAGACCAGGCTGTAGTAGATATTCTCCGCAAATGGACTTACCCATTTACGCCCGCGTCGCCCTCTGCCGGCAGTTTGCCGCTCAGCGAGTACAAGCACTGGCATATCATGGCCGCGCTCAATTGCGCGTAGCGCCTCTGCATTGGTGGAGTCGATTGAATCGAAGGTCAGGATTGGCCACGCAGGAGAAGAACCCGCGATGGAGATTTCATCCCGATCCAGTAGCGATATCGGATCGGCCAAGCGGTAGCCTCGACCTCTTACTTTATGGATCTCAAGACTCAACTCCGCTTCGAGCTGCTGCAGCTGCTTCCATACAGCACTGCGACTGACTCCAAGAGCATGGCCCAGGGCTTGCCCCGAATGAAAATTGCCATCCTTAAGAAGCTTCAATAACGTCAGCATGCGGATATCGCCTAACAATGAGGCACGCATAATAGCCACCCGGCCCGCTAATGCATAGAAACGAAAATGTGTTTATCAACCGCACAAACAAAACCCCTGTTTGCGTAAGCAAACAGGGGTTTCGGAATTCAATCTTGACGATGACCTACTCTCACATGG
>NZ_JASJVE010000037.1:0-42548 GCF_036346185.1 Pseudomonas sp. 10C3
GGTGCACTCGACAGGATTCGAACCTGTGACCGCTCGGTTCGTAGCCGAGTACTCTATCCAGCTGAGCTACGAGTGCATTTGTTGCCGCGCATTATAGATCGTTTAATCATTTTGTCAAGCACTTTTACGAGTAAATTCAAACACTTACCGCTCAAGCCAGATTACAACGCCCTACATAAATAATGGCGGAGAGGGGGGGATTCGAACCCCCGACACCCTTTTGAGGTGTACTCCCTTAGCAGGGGAGCGCCTTCGGCCACTCGGCCACCTCTCCGCAACACGGGGCGTATAATAACCGCCTTTTCCCCGTTTGCAAAGCCAAAAATTCAATAAAAATTAATGGCTTGGTTCCTGGTCCTTCTCTTTCTTGATGCGCAGGTAAATTTCCTCACGGTGAACAGCCACCTCTTTGGGGGCATTGACACCGATTCGTACTTGATTACCTTTAACGCCGAGCACGGTCACTGTGATTTCACCATCACCAATGATCAGGCTTTCTGCGCACCGACGAGTCAGAATCAACATACTTTTCTCCTCACGCACTACTTTCAGGGACAACAGTCTGCAAAGCTAAAACAGCATTGGCCTACAACAAAATGAGCAATAGACCTACACCTGAGTATTGACTAGCGCAAAGAAAAGAACAGCCTTCCTACGCAGATCAAAAAAACGAAAGGCGCGGATAAACCGCGCCTTTCGGGCAACGCATCACTCGCCCTGTCGGGCCGGAGCGTCCAATTCAAAAGCGGTGTGCAACGCACGCACTGCCAGCTCCAGGTATTTCTCTTCGATAACCACAGACACCTTGATTTCAGACGTCGAAATCATCTGGATATTAATGCTTTCCTTGGCCAGCGATTCGAACATACGGCTGGCGACACCCGCGTGCGAACGCATGCCCACACCCACGATCGACACCTTGGCAATCTTGGTATCACCGACAACCTCACGAGCGCCAATTTCACGCGCCGTGTTTTCCAGCACCAGCAAGGCTGCCTGATAGTCGTTGCGATGCACGGTGAACGTGAAGTCGGTGGTGTTATCGTGCGCGACATTCTGCACGATCATGTCCACTTCAATGTTCGCGCCACTGATAGGGCCCAGAATCTTGAAGGCCACCCCTGGGTTATCCGGCACGCCACGGATGGTCAGCTTGGCTTCATCACGGTTGAAGGCGATACCGGAAATGATCGGCTGTTCCATGGATTCCTCTTCATCAATGGTAATGAGGGTGCCCGGACCCTCCTGAAAACTGTGCAGAACGCGCAGTGGAACGTTGTACTTGCCAGCAAACTCGACCGCACGGATCTGCAGCACCTTTGAACCGAGGCTGGCCATTTCCAGCATCTCTTCAAAAGTGATCTTGTCCAGACGCTGAGCCTGCGACACCACACGCGGGTCGGTGGTGTAAACGCCATCGACGTCGGTATAAATCTGGCATTCGTCAGCTTTCAACGCAGCCGCCAGGGCCACGCCGGTCGTGTCCGAACCACCGCGACCGAGGGTGGTGATATTGCCGTGCTCATCGACACCCTGGAAACCGGCGACAACGACTACCCTGCCCGCCTTCAGATCGGCACGAATCTTCTGATCGTCGATTTGAAGGATACGCGCCTTGTTGTGTGCGCTGTCGGTCAGGATACGTACCTGATTGCCGGTGTAGGACACCGCTGGCACGCCACGCTTGATCAAGGCCATGGCCAACAGGGCAATGGTCACTTGCTCGCCCGTGGACACAATCACATCCAGCTCACGCGGAACCGGTTGATCGCTGATCTGCTTGGCCAATCCGATCAGGCGATTGGTCTCGCCACTCATGGCCGACAACACAACCACCAGCTCGACGCCTGCATCGTGGAACTTTTTAACCTTGTCGGCCACCTGCTCGATTCGCTCGACAGAGCCAACGGAGGTGCCTCCAAATTTCTGTACGATCAAAGCCATCTCAAAGCAGCCTCAGCCCGTGAAGGGCGCCCATTAAACATTCAAACCCATCAAAGCGCCAAAGCCTGCCGTCAGGCGGCAGGCCTGGTGGACGATTTAAACACCCTGCTCGACAAAGGGTACGGTCAACGCCAGCGCTGCATCCAGTGCACCGGCATCAACACCACCACCCTGAGCCATATCAGGACGACCACCGCCTTTACCGCCTACGGCAGCGGCCGCTTGCTTCATCAAATCACCGGCTTTGAGTTGGCCAGTCAGGTCCTTGGTTACGCCTGCAACCAGTACGACCTTATCTTCATGGACACTGCCGAGCAGGATCACTGCGCGGCCGAGCTTGTTCTTCAACTGATCAACCAGCGCCAACAGGGCTTTACCATCCTGACCGTCAAGGCGCACGGCGAGGACTTTTACCCCTTTGACATCCAACGCAGAGGACGACAGATCATCGCCCGCAGCACTGGCCGCCTTGGCCTGCAATTGTTCGAGTTGTTTTTCCAACTGGCGGTTACGCTCCAGTACAGCCGAGAGCTTGTCCAGCACGTTGTCGCGACTGCCCTTGATCAGCGTCGCGGCTTCCTTGAGTGTGTCTTCCGCCGCGTTGAGGTAGGCCAGCGCCGCAGCGCCAGTGACCGCTTCGATACGTCGAACGCCTGCTGCAACGCCACCTTCACTGATGATTTTCATCAGCGCGATGTCGCCAGTGCGATTGGCGTGAATACCACCACACAGCTCGACCGAGAAATCGCCACCCATGCTCAGTACGCGCACGTTGTCGCCGTACTTCTCGCCAAACAGCGCCATGGCACCTTTCTTCTTGGCAGTCTCGATATCGGTTTCTTCGGTTTCGACCGGGGAGTTCTTGCGCACTTCGCGGTTTACGATGTCTTCCAGAGCTTTCAACTGCTCCGGTTTGATCGCTTCAAAGTGGCTGAAGTCAAAACGCAGGCGCTGACTGTCGACCAGCGACCCTTTCTGCTGTACATGCTCACCGAGTACCTGACGCAACGCGGCGTGCAGCAAGTGCGTCGCCGAGTGGTTCAGGGATGTGGCGTGGCGAACCTCGGCATCGACCTCTGCATTGAGTTCGACACCCACTTTAAGACTGCCTGCAGTCTGGACGCCGTGGTGCAGGAAAGCGCCGCCGGTTTTGGTGGTGTCACGTACGTCGAAACGCACGGCACCCGCCGACAGATAACCGCAGTCGCCAATCTGACCACCGGATTCGGCATAGAACGGCGTCTGATCGAGGATCACAACACCCTCTTCGCCTTCGCTCAATTGCTCGACCGCCTGGCCGTCTTTATACAGCGCAATCACCTTGGCGACAGCGCGAGTAGCGGTATAACCGATGAAGCGCGTGGGCTCATCAACCTTGACCAGGCTGTTGTAGTCCATACCAAACGAACTGGCCGAACGAGCGCGCACGCGCTGGGCGTCCATTTCGCGCTCAAAACCTTCCTCATCAAGGGTCAGGTTACGTTCGCGGGCGATGTCGCCGGTCAGGTCCATCGGGAAACCGTAGGTGTCATACAGCTTGAACACCACATCACCCGGCACCACGCTGCCTTTGAGTTCAGCCAGATCCTGCTCGAGGATCTTCAAACCCTGCTCCAGGGTCTTGGCGAATTGCTCTTCTTCAGCCTTGAGCACGCGCTCGATGTGCGCTTGCTGCTCGGTCAATTCCGGGAAAGCGCTGCCCATTTCCGCGACCAGCGCGCCAACGATCTGATAGAAGAAGCTGCCTGTGGCGCCCAGCTTGTTGCCATGGCGGCAGGCGCGACGAATGATCCGGCGCAGCACATAGCCGCGGCCCTCGTTGGACGGCAGCACACCGTCGGCGATCAGGAAGCCGCAAGAACGGATGTGGTCTGCCACGACTTTGAGCGAAGGCTGCATGTCGTTGCTGCAACCGATGGCCTTGGCTGAAGCGACCAGCAGGTTCTGGAACAGGTCGATCTCGTAGTTCGAATGCACGTGCTGCAGCACGGCACTGATCCGCTCCAGGCCCATGCCGGTGTCCACCGACGGCGCTGGCAACGGATGCAGCACGCCATCGGCAGTGCGGTTGAACTGCATGAACACGTTGTTCCAGATCTCGATATAACGGTCACCGTCTTCTTCCGGCGAGCCCGGTGGGCCACCCCATATGTCGGCGCCGTGATCGTAGAAAATCTCGGTGCACGGACCGCAAGGGCCGGTATCGCCCATGGTCCAGAAGTTATCGGAGGCGTACGGCGCGCCTTTGTTGTCGCCGATACGCACCATGTGCTCGACCGGTACCCCGATTTCCTTGGTCCAGATATCGTAAGCTTCGTCATCGCTGGCGTAGACCGTGACCCAAAGCTTTTCCTTGGGCAGGTTCAACACACCGGTCAGGAAGGTCCAGGCGTAGGTGATGGCATCGCGCTTGAAATAATCACCAAAGCTGAAGTTACCCAGCATTTCGAAGAACGTGTGGTGACGAGCGGTATAGCCGACGTTTTCCAGGTCGTTGTGCTTACCACCGGCACGCACGCATTTCTGGCTACTGACCGCACGAGTGTAGGCGCGCTTTTCCTGACCCAGGAAGCAATCCTTGAACTGGTTCATCCCCGCGTTGGTAAACAGCAGGGTGGGGTCATTGCCCGGAATCAAAGAGCTGGAGGCTACACGGGTGTGACCTTGCTCTTCGAAGAAGCGAAGGAAGGCTTCACGGATTTCTGCGCTTTTCATAGATTCTTCCACGGAGACGGCGGCCAGAGGCAAGTGCAAAGTGTTAAAAGAGGGTGCGACTTGCAAAGGGCCGCATTATATAGGCGTTGCGCCGTCGGTACAGCGTGTTTGTACGATAGAAACAAGCAATTGGATCGTCGGCAACATCACCCTTTAGCGAACTCGGCAAATGCTGCCACGACCTGTTCGATCTGAATACGCGATACATCCAGGTGCGTGACCATCCGCAAGCGCGCTGCGGCACTGAGCTTGATGCCCCGTTCAGCGCAAAAACCCTTGAGCGCTTCAGCCCGATCATCGACCTGCACGTACACCATGTTGGTCTGTACCGGTTCGACCTGATAACCCAGCCTACGCAAGCCTTCGGCCAGAAATTGGGCATTGGCATGGTCATCGGCCAATCGCTCGACGTGGTGCTCCAACGCATACAGCCCGGCAGCAGCGAGAATCCCGGCCTGACGCATGCCGCCCCCGACCATCTTGCGCAAACGACGGGCCTTGCCAATCAGTTCGGTCGTGCCGCACAACACTGAGCCGACCGGGGCACCCAAGCCTTTGGACAGGCACACCGAGACAGAATCAAAGTACTGGGTGATTTCTTTGGCATCAACCCCCAGCTTCACCGCCGCGTTGTACACGCGCGCGCCGTCCAGGTGCAAGGCCAGACCCTGCTCATCACACAAGGCTCGAGCGGCAGCCAGGTACCACAGAGGTAAAACCTTGCCCTGCATGGTGTCTTCCAGTGCCAGAAGTCGGGTACGGGCGAAATGGAAATCATCAGGCTTGATCGCAGCCAACACCTGATTCAAATCCAGCGAACCATCCGCCTGGACGTCAAGCGGTTGCGGCTGAATCGAGCCCAATACCGCAGCCCCGCCGCCTTCATATTTGTAGGTATGCGCCTGTTGGCCGACGATGTATTCATCGCCGCGCCCACAATGAGCCATCA
Organism: Pseudomonas sp. 10C3; assembly: GCF_036346185.1. Lineage (NCBI taxonomy): Bacteria > Pseudomonadati > Pseudomonadota > Gammaproteobacteria > Pseudomonadales > Pseudomonadaceae > Pseudomonas > Pseudomonas sp. 10C3. The sequence goes on from NZ_JASJVE010000037.1 coordinate 5,609, forward strand.
AACCGAGCAAATTGCTCATGGTGCCGCTGGGTACAAACAGACCCGCCGCAAACCCGAGCCGGTCGGCCAGATGCGCCTCGAGACGGTTCACGGTCGGATCCTCGCCATACACGTCATCGCCCAAAGGCGCACGCGACATGGCGTCGAGCATTCCAGCCGTGGGCTGGGTCACGGTGTCACTGCGCAGATCAATAACCGTCACGATAGAGCTCCATGAGATGTTCAAAACCTGGACAGTGAACGCAAGAACAGTCCTGCAATCACTCATTACTGAGGCCACTGAGCACTTTATTCAAGGTCGTACCTCACGAACCGGCCACTTCGATATAAGAAAAAGTCAGGACACCCTGACTAAAGTGTCCATGCATACTCGAGAAAACTATGATAAAAAATGCGCGCCGACAGACAATGCTGTCGGCAACGTTCTCAGGGCGGGGTGCGATTCCCCACCGGCGGTAATAACGCGAAATGCGTTTAGCCCGCGAGCGCTTGTCGTGCAGGATGCTTCGGCCCCCGCCCTGACAAGGTCAGCAGACCCGGTGTGATTCCGGGGCCGACGGTCATAGTCCGGATGAAGAGAGAACGGGATTGGCACCAAAGGGCCGTATCGTGCGCATCGCCATGAACACTTTTGCATTCTGGCCATGATCTCGACGTACCCTTGAATCCCATTCGATCCAAAGCGCCCTGTTTTTTTTATAAACAGGAGTCAGAACAGATGCAACTCAGCTCAATCGATAGCAAAAGCAAAAGCCACCCTAACGAGCGCATCGCTTTTATCCAGGCCTGCTGGCACAAGGATATTGTCGATCAGAGCCGTAATGGTTTTGTCGCTGAAATGGCAAACCATGGCTACGCCGAAAGCGATATCGATTTCTTCGAAGTCGGCGGCGCGTTTGAAATCCCTCTGCACGCCAAGCTGCTGGCCAAAACCGGACGTTACTCAGGCATTGTCGCGGCCGGCCTGGTGGTCGACGGCGGTCTTTATCGCCATGAGTTCGTCGCTCAATCGGTTGTCAGTGCGTTGATGCAAGTGCAGCTGGAAACGGAAATCCCGGTATTTTCCGTGGTCCTCACGCCGCATAACTTTCATGCCGGTGACGAACACCAAAAGTTCTTCTTCGAGCATTTCGTGCTGAAAGGCGCAGAAGCTGCAAAAACCTGTGCTGACACCGTGAACAAGTTGCGCAGCTTGCGTCGCACCGAGCCGCAACAGCGCGTCGCGGTTTAATCAGCAGCGCTGTCGCGCAACAAACTGGGTCTAGGTAGCTGACTTGTCTGCAAAAAGCCGGGGTCGCAAACAAGTCAGTTACAGATCCTTTGGCTTCAAGCCAACTCTTCGCCGTTACTGGGCACAATCAGAATGCCGGCGCGCAAGCCGTTTTTGACCTTTGGGTTAGGGAAGATAATACGTGCGCCCTGCTCTTCAACGACCCAGCGGGTATCGGCCAGGTCATTGGCCAACAGAAAGCCTTGGTCCAGTTCCGAAAAGTTCTCAATGTCTGCAGGCAAGTTCAGCTTGAACGCATCGCTGTGCTTGATGATTTCACGGGCCACGCTGAATAGCTGCAAACCGTTGAGTGGCTGATCGTCAAACGCTGGTTCCGTGCCTTCGATCATGTGTTTGAGACGCTTTTCGAGTAACTGTAGATTGACCTGTTGGTTTTCCCCGAACGGCCGCGCCTTACCCAATTCCAGGGTAAAGGACTCAGCACCTAACTTGTCGTAGGTGTAAGAACTGAAGACGATAGATGCCTTGTTTTGCAGCAACACTGCCTCCATCCCCGCCGCCTGCAAGCGCGCCAGTTCAAGGCGCGAGCGCTGACGACCTTCCTTCCACGGATACAGCGCGAATTGCTCGATCTTCGAACCACGAATGGCTGTGTGCAGGTCGTAATGCAACCGATAACGATCCGGCAGACTGAAGAAACTGGCCGCCAGACGCTCCAGCTCGCAGGCCCGTAAAGCCTCGAAGCCGCTGGTCTGTTCATGGCGTCCGTTGAACAACCGGTTCACATCCTGCTCGATATAACGCTCCCCGCGACGCATGGCCACGGGGTTGCCGAACAGGAACAAAATACGTGCCCGCGGTTTCAGATCGCCGCGTGCGATGTCACGAATCAATTGGTCCAACAGCTCGATAGGCGCGGTTTCGTTGCCGTGAATCCCGGCGGACAACAGCAAGTCCATGCCATTGTCCCGGGCTGCAGGCGGACGGACTTCAAGCGCCCCTTCGCTCATCCAGCGCATACGCACGCCTTCGACAGTCAGTTGAGTCTTTTCCGCTGGTTCATGACCAGCCAGGGTCAGTTCAAGCAGCTTGCCGAGAGCGAGCATACGTCGTGCTCCTTATTGAGCGGGCGTGGTATTTCAGTGATCGTGGGCGCAGTCAGGACCGTGAACGTGCTCTTCATCACCGACGTCTGCCGGTTCCATTTCCAGTTGCAGGCTGACCAGGTTGGTCGCCAAAGGACGTAACAGCAGGTTAGCGTATTCGGCGTCACCCTCTTCAACATCGACGCCAATCAGCAACTGACCACGGCCATCGTGCTGAATCCACAGCTCTTTGCCTTGCCACATGACCGCAACACGGGTGCAAGAGGTCTCCAGCTGGGTGCCGTCGGTGTCTTCAAGGATCAACTGCAGGGTGTCGCTCATAATCGGGTGCTCTTTAGAGAGGGAAATCGCGCGCCCCTCTTCAAGGGCGCGTACTTTCAATTGATTTGGGAGGGATAAACCGAGCCCAGTTTAAGGATTTTCGTCAGTTCATCCAGTGCCGCACGGCATTCAAGCAACAATCCGGGATCGGTCAGGTCGGTTTCGCTCATTCGATCGCGGTAGTGCTTCTCGACCCACTGGGTCAGCGTGTCGTACAAGGGCGCCGTCATGATAACCCCTGGATTGACTGCCGCCAGCTCGGTTTCGTTGAGTGCGACCCGCAGCCGCAGGCACGCCGGACCACCGCCATTCTGCATGCTTTGCTTGAGATCGAAGACTTTCACTTCAGTGATCGGGCCATCGTCAGCGATCAATCGCTGCAAATACTGCCAGACGCGCTCGTTGCCTCGGCACTCTTCCGGGACGATGAGCAGCATTGAGCCATCGGCACGGGACAACAACTGGCTGTTGAACAGATAGGAACGCACCGCGTCTTCGACCGCGACTTCAGCACGTGGTACGCAGATCGCACGGAAGCGCCCGCCGCGTCGCCCCAGCTTGTCGTGAAGTTCAGCCAACATGTGTTCGGTATTGAGGAATGCATCTTCGTGATAGAACAGCAGCTCACCGTTGCCCACTGCGATCACGTCGTTGTGGAATACCCCTTGATCGATAACCGCCGGGTTTTGCTGGGCGAAGACCACACCGTCTTCGCTCAGACCGTGCAAGCGCGCAACAGCCTGCGAAGCTTCCAGGGTTTGCCGCGCCGGGTACTTCTGCGGCGCCGGGTAACGGGTGTCGAATGCACTGCGCCCAAACACAAAAAACTCAACGCCCGCTTGGCCATAGTCGTGGCAAAAACGAGTGTGGTTGGCGGCGCCTTCATCGCCAAATTGCGCCACAGCAGGTAACGCCGCGTGGTGGGCAAAGTGCTGCTGATCAGCGAACATCGCCTTTAATACGCGGGTGGTAGTCGGGTGTTCGATGCTGCGGTGGTACTTGCAATTGAGGTTGGCCGCAGTGAAATGCACCCGACCATCAGCCGTGTCGGCGCTCGGGCTGACCGTGGCAGCGTTAGCCACCCACATACTTGATGCCGAGCAACTGGCGACCAACAACGGCATGGCGTCTTTGGCGGCTTGCTGGATCACTTGCGCGTCGCTGCCACTGAAACCCAAAGAGCGCAGTGCAGCCACATCCGGGCGCTCCTGCGGGGCCAGCACGCCTTGGGTGAAGCCCATTTCCATCAGGGCCTTCATCTTCGCCAGACCTTGCAACGCCGCTTCCCTTGGATTGGAAAACTGCTGACTGTTGCTCTGGGACGCGACGTTGCCGTAGGACAAACCGCCATAGTTATGGGTCGGACCCACTAAACCGTCAAAGTTGACTTCATATGATTTCATCGGCGAGGCTCCATGGATCTGTTGTTATTGGCGTAAGTTCCGGGATTTCTGTAGGAGATTTGCTCCATCTCCGACGCCGCGCTGTCGCGCAGCAAGCTCGATCAACTGCAGGAGCTGACTTGTCTGCGATAAGGTCGGAACGACCTTCCAGCGATAGTGCATTCACTATTTTTGCTAGCGTTCCGCACTAGATCGCAGCGGGACGCGTAGTTACGAGTCAGCTCCTACGGTTATGAGAGACGTATCCCCGGTGTCAACGCTGCCGGCAAACTGATACGAGGCGCTTCCAGCGAAGCCACCGGGTACGCGCAATAGTCGGCCGCGTAATACGCACTGGCGCGATGGTTACCCGAAGCCCCCACGCCACCGAACGGCGCACTGCTGGCAGCGCCGGTCAATTGCTTGTTCCAGTTGACGATACCGGCACGGCTCTCCAGCCAGAACTGCTCATAACGCGCTTCAGAGTCCGACAACAAACCCGCAGCCAACCCGTATTGGGTGGCATTGGCTTGCGCAATGGCCGCATCAAAATCAGCATAGCGGATCACTTGCAGCAGCGGCCCGAACAGCTCCTCATCGGGGCGATCAGCGACATCGCTGACATCCAGAATCCCTGGCGTCAGCAAGGCTGACTGCGCCTGTGGCTGGGTCATTTCCAACAACGCCACGGCGCCATTGGCCAGCAGATGTTCCTGAGCGTCGAGCAAAGCACGCGCAGCCCCCAAAGAAATCACCGAACCCATGAAGGGTGCTGGTTGCTGATCGAACGCGCCGACTTCAATCGTGGCGGTGACGGCTACCAGACGCGCAAGCAAGGCATCGCCCCACTCGCCTTCAGGCACCAGCAAACGGCGGGCACAGGTACAACGCTGTCCGGCGGAGATGAACGCCGACTGAATCACGGTGTAGACCGCCGCATCGAGGTCTTCGACCTGATCGACAATCAGCGGGTTATTACCGCCCATTTCCAGGGCCAGTATCTTGTCCGGGCGCCCGGCGAATTGTTGGTGCAACAGGTTACCGGTACGGCTGGACCCGGTGAAAAACAAACCGTCGATCCCAGGATTGGCCGCCAACGCAACGCCCGTTTCCCGCGCACCTTGCAAAAGGTTCAATACACCCGCTGGCAACCCGGCCTCAATCCAGCACTTGACCGTCAACTCAGCGACTTTGGGTGTCAGCTCGCTGGGTTTGAACAGTACGGCGTTGCCCGCCAGCAGCGCCGGAACGATATGCCCGTTCGGCAAATGCCCCGGAAAGTTGTAGGGACCAAAGACTGCTACCACGCCGTGAGGCTTATGGCGCAGCACAGCGGTGGCGTCGCCCAACGGGCTGCTCTTCTCGCCGGTGCGCTCACGGTAGCTCTGCACCGAAATAGCGATTTTATTGATCATGCTGGTAACTTCGGTGGCCGACTCCCAGAGCGGCTTACCGGTTTCTTCACCGATGCAATGGGACAGTTCGTCCGCATGGGTTTTCAGGCTCGCGGCAAACGCTTCCAGCACCGCGATTCGCTCGTCCAGTGAGCGCTTGGCCCAGGCTGGAAATGCCTGACGCGCAGCCCGCACAGCCTCATCGACTTGAGCGGCCGTTGCGCCCTGCCCGGTCCACACCACGTGCTGAGTGACGGGATTCAACGACTCAAAACGCTCGCCCTGCCCGGCTTGCCAGGCACCCGCGATATAAAGCGTACTCATCAGATAGCCTCCCTTGCAGCGGATAAAGGCACCGCACGAACTTGATCGCCTGCGCTCAATTGCAGGCGCTTTGCGGTCAGAGGGTCGACGACCAATGTGCCAGCAGCTAACCGTGCAGGCGCGGCGGTGATGCGACAGTCTTCGCGCTTGCGGTTGTGAATCAGGAATGGCGTGGCGTCATCGCCCGGCGTACCGACAGACAGCACCAACGCCTGGCTATCGTGCACGGCACGGATCTTCGAGGTTTCGCATTCCACAGCAGGGCCGGCGTCGAAAATATCGACATAGCCCTGATAGCTGAAGCCTTCGCTTTTCAGCATTGCCAGCGCAGGCTCGGTGTCGGGATGTACACGACCAATGATGTTGCGTGCCTCTTCGGAGAGGAAGCAGGTGTACAGCGGGAACTTGGGCATCAGCTCGGCGATGAACGCCTTATTACCCACGCCCGTCAGGTAATCAGCCTGGCTAAATTCCATCTTGAAGAAGTGCCGACCCAGGCTTTCCCAGAACGGTGAATGTCCCGCTGCGTCGGACATGCCACGCATTTCAGCGATGATCTTGTTGCCGAATAATTTCGGGAATTCGGCAATGAACAGCAATCGCGCCTTGGCCAACAAGCGACCGTTAAGGCCGGTGCGGGCGTCGCTGCGCAAGAACAGTGAGCACAGCTCGGAGTTTCCGGTCAGGTCGTTGGCCAGAAACAGCGTCGGAATTTCACGATAGATCTTCAATTCCTGAGACGCGCTGACCGTCAGGCCGACACGGTAGTTGTACCAGGGCTCACGCAGACCCACAGCACCTGCGATGGCAGAAATCCCCACCACCTGACCGTCATCGTCTTCGAGGACGAACAGATAGTCCGCGTCGGCACGCTCGGCCTCGCCGCGAAAGGTTTTCTCGGCCCAGCCGACCCGATGCGCCAGGCGCTCTTCATTGGCTGGCAGCGTCGTCAGGCCTGGACCTGTGGTGCGCGCCAGCTCGATCAGCTTCGGTAAGTCGCTGCTGCGTACGGGACGAACGATCATGCTATCTCCTCAACCGGACGCCCTTGGGAGCCCGCGAATCTCGCTAACCTGCAAACCAGACACTGAATGGCCGGATCTGTTAAACCGCAACAATACGTACGCTGGCACCTTCGCCGACGCCCAGGGCCTCGGCAGCTTCCAGACTCAAGTTCACCGGTTTTCCCGGCGCCCAATCGAGTTCCAGGAGCACGGCGCGGTAGTCCTGCAACTGGCCATTGGCAACCAGATACAGTCGTCCACCCTTGCCCATTTCACCCATTTTCACGGGCACCACTCGGCTCTGGGCAATCGAACGAATGCCGGATACTCGCGCATGCAAAGTCGGGCCACCGTCGAAGATGTCGATGTAGTGATCGGTCTCGAAACCTTCGCGCATCAGGATGTCGAAAGTAATCTGTGCGCGCGGGTGAACCTGGCCCATGGCCTCTTGCGCGGCATCGGGTAGCAGCGGTACGTAGATGGGGTAATGCGGCATCAGTTCGGCGAGGAATGTCCGGCTTTTCAGGCCGCACAGGCGCTCGGCCTCGGCATAGTTCAGGTCAAAGAAGTTGCGCCCGATGGCATCCCAGAATGGCGAGTCGCCATGTTCATCGCTGTAGCCAACGATTTCCGTCACCACCGAATCAGCAAAACGCTCCGGGTGGCTGGCGACAAACAGCAGTCGTCCACGAGAGTTGAGTTCCGACCAGTTTGTACCGACCAACTCAGGCACCACATAGAAACTGGTCAGCAGGCTGTTGCCGGTCAGGTCGTGACACTGCGACAGCACATGAATCTTGTTATGGATCTTCAGTTCACGCGACGCATGAACGAAGGTCTCATTTCGGAAACTGTAGAAAGGCTCAGAATACCCCGCCGAAGCGACGATCCCCGAACAGCCGACCAGCCGCCCGGTTTCGCTGTCTTCTAGGACAAAGAAATAGCTCTCTTCGCCGTTGAAGCTGACTTCAGCAGCAAACGATGCTTCCGAAGCCGCGATTTTGTCAGTCAAACGACCGGCATCATCCGGCAGGGAAGTGACACCAATCGGGCTGTCTGCAGCCAGACGCTGTACTTCGCCCAGATCAGCCATTTGCGCGGGGCGCATCACCAGCATGGTGTCACTCCTTACCAGAAAAACAGGCCGACATCAGTCAGCGCAGAAAAAATTACCGCGTGGCCTACAAAAGCCCACCCAGTACGAGAAAGAAGCCCGGTGCCGGCCTTTATGGCCAACGCCGGGGTACAGCATTGTGTATCAACCGTTCATCAAGCCTGAGTCAAGGTGGCGATGGCACGCTCGAAACGGTCCAGCCCTTCGTCGATATCGGCTTCGGTCACCACCAGACTCGGTGCGAAACGGACAACATCGGGGCCGGCTTGCAGGACCATCACGCCTTCTTTTTCAGCGGCGTTGAAGAAGTCTTTGGCCTTGCCTTTCCAGGCATCGCTGAGGACGCAACCGAGCAGCAGACCCAGGCCACGCACCTGAGTGAATACGCCGTATTGCTCACCGATGGCTTCAAGACGGGTCTTGAACAGTTCGCGCTTGGCTTTCACGCCCGCCAGGGTTTCCGGGGTGTTGACGATATCGATCACCGCTTCGGCCACCGCACACGCCAGCGGGTTGCCGCCATAGGTGGTGCCGTGGGTGCCGACGGTCAAGTGCTTAGCCAGCGCTTCGGTGGTGAGCATCGCGGCAATCGGGAAACCGCCGCCCAGGCTCTTGGCGCTGGTGAGGATGTCCGGGGTCACGTCGTAGTGCATGTAGGCGAACAGTTCACCTGTGCGGCCCATGCCGGTCTGCACTTCATCGAACACCAGCAGTGCATTGTGTTCGTCACACAGCTGGCGAGCGCCTTGCAGGTACGCCAATTCGGCAGGAATTACGCCACTTTCGCCCTGAACCGGCTCCAGTACCACGGCACAGGTCTTGTCGGAAATGGCTGCTTTCAATGCATCCAGATCGTTGTACGGAACGTGGGTAATCCCCGTAATTTTCGGACCGAAGCCATCGGAATACTTGGACTGGCCGCCCACGTTCACGGTGAACAACGTGCGACCGTGGAAGCTGTTGATCGCGGCAATGATTTCGTATTTTTCCGTGCCGTACAGGTCAAATGCTACTCGGCGCGCCAGCTTGAAAGCCGCTTCGTTGGCTTCGGCACCCGAGTTACAGAAGAACGCACGATCAGCGAACGTGGCATCAACCAGCTTCTTCGCCATACGCAAAGCGGGTTCGTTGGTGAATACGTTAGAGACATGCCACAGCTTATTGGCTTGCTCGGTCAAGGCGCTGACCAACGCCGGGTGGGCATGGCCAAGCACATTCACGGCGATCCCGCCGGTAAAATCGACCAGTTCGCGGCCCGATTGATCCCACACTCGGGAACCCGCACCGCGCACGGGGATAAAACCCGCAGGCGCGTAGTTAGGGACCATCACCTGGTCGAAATCGGTGCGTTGCACCTGAGCATGCTCAACGGACATCGGAGTCTCCTGAAGAGGAACGCCTGCCTGAAACTGGCAAGCGATGGGAGGATTGTAAGGACTGATTTCGGTCTAGCCTTGCCGCCAAGCGACAACTTGTTACAACGCCAAACCGTGTTTTTCCGTGGCTTTCGGCAATGCGACATATAGCGTCGGAAAAAAGCAGTTTAAACGTTTTAGTGGTGTGTCTGACATGCCGCCTTCGCGAATGAATCCCCGCAGGATATCTACGCAACGTGTGGGAGCTAATTCATTCGCGAAGGGGCCATCAGCAACAAATCACCCGCGCTCGGAAGGCACCGATGACAACTCGAACGGGCTACTGCTGCGGCGCTGGTTGCGGTCTTCGCGCGGGGTGGCGCCGAAGAAGTTGCGGTAGGCGCTGGAAAAATGTGGTCCTGATGAAAAACCGCAGGACAAGCCGATCTGGATGATCGACTTACTGGTCTGCATCAGCATCTGTCGTGCCTTGTTCAGGCGCAGCTCCAGGTAATACTGGCTTGGGACACGATTGAGGTACTGCTTGAAGATCCGCTCCAATTGCCGACGTGAAACACACACGTGTTGGGCTATCTCGTCAGTGGTCAACGGCTCTTCTATATTGGCTTCCATCAGCAGCACAGCCTGAGTCAGCTTCGGATGGCTGGAGCCCAAACGGTTTTGCAGCGGAATACGCTGACGCTCGCCACCCTCGCGGATGCGCTCTACCACCAGTTCTTCCGACACAGCGCCCGCCAGCTCGGCGCCATGATCACGCGCCAGCACCGCCAACAGCAGATCAAGCACCGAAAGACCGCCACACGCGGTCAGACGATCACGGTCCCAGTCGAACAGATGACTGGTGGCGATCACTTTCGGAAAACGCTCGGCAAAATCATCCTGCCAACGCCAGTGCACCGCAGCACGATAACCGTCGAGCAGACCGAGCTGGGCCAGTGGATAAACACCGGCGGATAAACCACCGATCACACACCCGGCACGCACCAATTGTTTGAGCGCACTGCTCAACACCGACGTCATTTGCGCCGGCGGCTCATCGGCCAGCAGAAACAGCTTCTGACAACCTTCCAGACGCCCGGCCCAAGGCTCGCCGGGCAATTGCCAGGCGCCTTCGACCGGCGGCTCAGCTTGCAAGAACAATAATTCGTAAAGCACTTCTGGATGGACGCGCTGTGCAACACGCAAGGCTTCCTCGGCCAGCGCCAGCGTCATGGCTTTAGTGCTGGGCCAAATCAGGAAACCAATTCGATGGGCAATCATGGCGTACAGTCCGAAACGTTTCGCGGTTGTGGGTCGAGCATCAGTGCGCTCGATCTTTATTAAGGTGAAACCAGGTCATGAATCAAGAGGGCCGAATCATGACCTGTTTTGGTGCGTAAGGCATCGTTAAAACGTTTAGATTATTTCAGACTGCCGGACAAGAATTGCTGAAGCCGTTCAGACTGCGGGTTGACCAATACTTCACGAGGATCGCCCTGCTCTTCCACCACACCCTGGTGCAAAAAGATCAACTGGTTCGACACTTCACGAGCAAAGCCCATTTCATGGGTAACCACCACCATGGTCCGGCCTTCCTGTGCCAGCGCCTGCATCACCTTGAGTACATCGCCTACCAGTTCCGGGTCAAGCGCAGAAGTCGGCTCATCGAACAGCATGACCTCCGGCTCCATCGCCAATGCACGGGCAATCGCAACACGCTGCTGCTCCCCGCCGGACATATGCCCTGGGTAAGCGTTCTTGCGGTGCGAGACACCCACCTTGGCCAGGTAGTGCTCAGCCTTTTCCAGCGCGTCCTTTTTCGACATGCCGAGCACATGGATCGGTGCTTCGATGATGTTTTCCAGGGCCGTCATGTGTGACCAGAGATTGAAGTGCTGGAACACCATCGACAGGCGCGAACGCATGCGCTGCAGCTGCTTGGGGTCAGCGGCCTTCAGGGCGCCATCCTTGCTTGCCACCAGCTTCAGCTCTTCGTTGTTCAGCAGGATTTTGCCTGCATGGGGCTGTTCGAGCAGATTGATGCAGCGCAGAAAGGTGCTTTTACCCGAGCCACTGGAGCCGATGATGCTGATCACGTCCCCAGCCTTGGCCGTCAGGGAAACACCCTTGAGCACTTCATGACTGCCATAGCGTTTATGCAGGTCTTGGACTTCCAGTTTGTTCATGCTTTCGGTTCTCACAAAACAGTCAGTCAGTCGCTGAGCAGGCGCCCGTGGCGGAGCGGTGTACGCCCTGCCACTTTGGCCAGCCAGAAACCAGGTTGGGCGTAACGTAGCCGTTCAGTTGCATACAGCACGCCGGACGTGCCGGCACACACCGTACTGACCCGATCGGACAAGGGATCGATGACTTCGAACAACGGTTCGCCGACGTCAACCCATACGCCTGCGCGGCGCAAATAAGTCACTACGCCGGGATGGGGCGCAAAGTGCAGGTACGTGCCTTCGAACGGCATCCCTTCGCACGCCTCGTATGCAGGTTGCGACCAGTCACCGCCGATAAAACCCTGCTCGGCAAGGAACGCCAGAATGCCTTCGGCGTGTGCCTGAGCCTCATCCCTGCCGGTGTCGGCTTGCCCGCCCAATTCAAGGGTCGTGGCCAGACACGCCAACAATATCTGCGCCTCAGGAAAAATCTGTGACAGACGCAACCATGGCAGCGAACACGCTTCATCAAAGGAGCTGCCGCCAGACTCCTCCGCCAGCAAGGCGACGCTCACGTTCAAGTGCGCCGACAGCGACCGCCACTGCGGCCAGTGCTGCGGCAAGGCATACATATGCAGCGCCGCTTCGGCGTCGCAATGCAGGTCCAGCACCACATCGGCGGTACAGGCATGGCTCAGGAGTAAACGCTGCAGCCCCTGCAACTCGCTGCCCGGCGCCGGTAACGCGTCCAGAACGAAGGTCATTGCCTGACGGATCAGGCGGGTATTGGCATGCGGATCATCGCCCAACTGGCCTTTCAGCAGCTCGGCCACCGACGCGCCCAGTTCGGGAAAATCACGGTTGAAATTCTTGCCGCTGCCAAACTCGAAACGTCCTTGATGAGCACCTTGTAGCAACTGCCCCAGGCCAATGGGATTGGCCACTGGCACCAACTCGATGACACCCTTGAGCATCCCTTGCTCTTCGAGTTGCATCAGGCGTTTTTTCAGCTCCCAGGCTGTGCGCATGCCCGGCAATTCATCGGCGTGCAGGCTGGCCTGAATATAGGCCTTGCGCTCGCCGCTACCGAATCGGAACACGCTCAACTGACGCTCGGTGCCGAGGCTGCTCCACGGCAATGAATGATCGATACGTTGCATGGTTCAGGCCCTGCGTGGGGCTAGGTAGCCCAGCCAGCGACGTTCGGCCATCTTGAACAGTCGCACGAGAATAAAGGTCAGACACAGGTAGAACGCGCCGGCGGTGATGTAAGCCTCGAACGGCAAGTAGTATTGAGCGTTGACCGTACGCGCCGCGCCAGTGATGTCAATCAAGGTCACGATGGACGCCAGACTGGTGGTCTGCAGCATCATGATCACTTCATTGCTGTACTGCGGCAGCGCCCGGCGCAAAGCTGAGGGCAGCAGAATCCGCCGGTACATTTTCGAGCGCGACATGCCCATGGCCTTGGCCGCTTCGATCTCGCCAGCCGGTGTCGACCTTAAGCTGCCGGCAATGATTTCGGCGGTGTAGGCGCTGGTATTGATCGCGAAAGCCAGGCAGGCGCAAAACGTCGCACTGGACAGCCATGGCCAGAAGACACTGTCGCGCACGGCCTGAAACTGAGCCAGCCCGTAGTAGATCAAAAACAGTTGTACCAGCATCGGCGTGCCGCGAATCACGTAGGTGTACAGCCAGGCAGGCATGTTGACCCACTGCTGTTTCGACACGCGCATCAGGCCCAACGGCAAAGCGACGAGCAGACCGAATACCAGGGAAATGGCCAGTAACTTGAGGGTGATCAGCAGACCACCGAAGTACAGCGGCAAGCTTTCCCAAATGACGTTGTAGTCGAAGATCATAGATCAGCCGCCCTTACGCCTACCGAGTAGCGCTTCTCAAGATAACGCAGGGCGAGTAACGAAACGCTGGTGATCACCAGGTACATCGCCGCCACTGCCAGGAAGAAAGTAAAGGGTTCGCGGGTAGCATCTGCTGCCTGCTTGGCCTTGAACATCATGTCTTGCAGACCGACCACGGAAATCAGCGCAGTGGCCTTGGTCAGTACCAGCCAGTTATTGGTAAACCCGGGGATCGCCAGGCGAATCATCTGTGGCACCAGAATCCGGAAGAACACTTTGAAACTGCTCATGCCGTACGCCATGCCCGCCTCAGCCTGGCCCTTGGATATAGCCATGAACGCACCCCGAAAGGTCTCCGACAGGTACGCACCGAAGATGAAACCCAGCGTACCGATACCGGCCAGCAGCGGGTTCAGGTCAATGTAGTCGTCATGACCGAGTAACGGTGCAATACGGTTGAGCAGAGCCTGGCCGCCATAGAAAATCAGCAGGATCAAGACCAGGTCCGGAATCCCGCGAATTACCGTGGAGTACAGGTCACCCAACCAGGCCAGCCAGCGCACCGGCGACAAACGCAATGCCACGCCAATCAAACCGAGGACGATCGCCAGGGCCATAGACGACAAGGCGAGCTGCAGCGTCAGCCATGCGCCATCGAGGATGACAGCCCCGTAGCCTTTCAACATGATTCAGGTCCTCAAGCATGAGAATGAAAAATGGCGCCAACCAGACAAGTGCAGAGCCACTGCTGCTAGCGCCATTGCGAGTGTTACGCGATGTACTTACTCGCCGTAGATATCAAAATTGAAGTATTTGTCCTGAATCTGCTTGTACTTGCCGTTGGCACGAATCGCAGCGATGGCCGCGTTGATCTTGTCCAGATCAGCCTTGTCGCCCTTACGCACAGCGATACCGATGCCGTCGCCGAAGTATTTGGTGTCGGTGAACGCAGGGCCCGCAAAGGCATAACCCTTGCCTGCGTCGGTATTGAGGAAACCGTCTTGCAGCAAGGTCGCGTCAGCCAGGGTGCCATCAAGGCGGCCAGCGGCGACGTCCAGGTAGATTTCATTCTGCGAGCCGTACGGCTTGATCTCGGCGCCCAGAGGCTCGAGTACTTCCTTGGCGAAACGGTCATGAATCGAACCGCGTTGTACGCCGATTTTCTTGCCTTTCAACTCAGCGAGATTTGCGCTGATGACGGTGCCGTCTTTCATGACCAGACGTGCAGGCGTGTTGTAGTACTTATTGGTGAAATCAACCGACTTCTTGCGATCTTCAGTGATGGACATCGAGGACAGGATGGCGTCGATCTTGCGCACTTTAAGCGCCGGGATCAGACCATCGAACTCCTGCTCGACCCACGTGCACTTGACCTTCATTTCTTCACACAGGGCATTGCCGATGTCGTAATCGAAACCAACGATGCTGCCGTCCGGGGCTTTGGAGGCAAAGGGAGGGTACGCAGCCTCGATACCGATTTTGAATGGTTTTTCATCAGCGAACGTCGGCTGTGCCAACACGGACAGCGCCAAGGCGCCGAGAAGCATGAGTTTCTTCATTATTAGGACTCCGTCGGTTTAGGGCGACAAATGGCAGAGTGAGCGATGGCCCAATATGCGAAGGGTCAGCATGGATAGCGACGCCGAGCCGGTCGTGTCGGACCTTTCACACGAAAAGTCACACGAAAAGCCTTTAGCGATTGATTGGCATTTTAACGACAGGCCCGAAGTCGATATTTCTTCAATGCGACAACTAGTTATAGAAGCACCGAGAAAGCAGACCCGAAATATTGACAGGCCTTGCAGATTATGCAAAGCCAAAAGACATAGAACCGATCTATATTGCAAATTGCGGGCCTATTATTGGCAAAGGCTTCTATTCCGGCAAGTCTGGCGTATCGACTTGTTTTCAGGGTGCTGGAAATTGCACCCGAATCCTGCGGGGCGTTCCTCTCGGCCCCGAAAGAGAGCAGACGGTTACACATTTGGTTACCTGGCTGCGCGCCGGTAACAAAGAAGAGGTGCCGGTGGTGAAGCCGATATATATCTCTTTCCGAGTTTGGATTTGTGGGAACAAATGTATTCTCGAATGGCTTTGCGCAACGCGCTCGGGCACCCAATAGCGCACACAAAAACGCCCCGCCAGGTTTACACCGGGCGGGGCGTTTCTCAGCCTGGGATCAGGCGGCATTCATAGTCTTGTGCTCATTGATCAACTGCTGCACGACACTCGGATCAGCCAGGGTAGAGATATCACCCAAGCCGTCGTATTCCCCAGTGGCAATCTTGCGCAGGATACGGCGCATGATTTTGCCAGAACGAGTCTTGGGCAACCCTGGCGCAAACTGGATGAAATCCGGCGAAGCGATCGGACCGATTTCCTTGCGCACCCAGTTTCTCAACTCCAGGCGCAGTGCTTCGCTTGGCTCTTCGCCGCCATTGAGGGTGACGTAGACATAAATACCCTGCCCCTTAAGGTCATGCGGTACGCCGACCACAGCGGCTTCGGCGACTTTCGAGTGGGCAACCATCGCACTTTCGATTTCAGCGGTACCCATGCGGTGCCCGGAAACATTGAGCACATCATCCACGCGCCCAGTGATCCAGTAGTAGCCGTCTTCGTCACGACGTGCGCCGTCACCCGTAAAGTACATGCCACGAAAAGTCTTGAAGTACGTATCGACGAAACGATCATGATCACCGTACAACGTGCGCGCCTGACCCGGCCAGGAGTCTAGGATGACCAGGTTACCTTCAGCCGCGCCTTCGATCAGGTTACCCAGATTATCCACAAGCCCCGGCACAACGCCGAAGAATGGTCGCGCTGCCGAACCCGGCTTGAGCGCGTGCGCGCCTGGCAGCGGGCTCATCAACGTGCCACCGGTTTCGGTCTGCCACCACGTGTCGACAATCGGGCAGCGGCCCTTGCCGACGGTGTTGTAGTACCACGTCCAGGCTTCCGGGTTAATCGGCTCACCGACCGAACCGAGCAGGCGCAGGCTTGAACCGTCCGCGTCTTTCACTGCCGCCTGACCTTCGGCCATCATGGCGCGAATGGCAGTCGGTGCGGTGTAGAGGATATTGACCTTGTGCTTGTCGATGATCTTCGACACACGCGTAATGTCCGGGTAGTTCGGCACCCCTTCGAACAACAACGTGGTCGCGCCATTGGCCAGTGGGCCGTAGACAATATAAGTGTGCCCAGTGACCCAGCCCACGTCGGCGGTGCACCAATAAACTTCACCTGGCCTGTAGTCGAATACACGCTCATGGGTCAGCGCGGCATACAACAGATATCCCCCCGTAGTGTGCTGAACGCCTTTGGGTTTGCCGGTGGAGCCCGAGGTATAAAGAATGAACAGCGCCTCTTCGGCACCCATTTCTTTGGGCGCGCAATGGCTGGACGCAACCTTCATCAGGTCTTCGTACCAAATGTCGCGATGCTGGTGCCAAGCGATGTCGCCGCCCGTGCGCTTGCAGACAATAATCTTCTGCACGCTGGCGGTTTCCGGATTGGTCAGCGCCAGGTCGACGTTAGCTTTCAACGCCGTGCGTTTGCCGCCACGCAGACCTTCGTCTGCGGTAATGACGACTTTCGATTTGCAATCAATGATCCGCCCGGCCAGCGCTTCGGGCGAGAAGCCACCGAACACGACTGAGTGGATTGCGCCGATCCGGGTACAGGCCAACATGGCGACCACAGCTTCGGGGATCATCGGCATATAAATAGTGACTACATCGCCGCGGTGCACATCCTGGCCGCGCAATGCGTTGGCGAACTTGCAGACTTCTTCGTGCAGCTCGCGATAGGTAATGTTGCGGTGTTCGGAAGGATCGTCGCCTTCCCAGATGATTGCGATCTGATCGCCGCGCTCGGCCAAATGGCGGTCCAGACAGTTATAGGAAACGTTCAACGTACCATCGGCGAACCATTTAATATCGACATGATGGTCATCGAAGGAGGTCTGTTTGACCGTGGTGAAAGGCTGAATCCAATCCAGGCGCTGGGCCTGCTCCCGCCAGAAGCCATCAGGATTGACCACCGACTGCTGATACATGGCCTTGTAGGTTGCCTCATCGGTCAGCGTTGTAGCCGCAACCTCTGGACGCACAGGATAGACGGAAGCCGCACTCATCGTTGTTACCTCGGTGGATAGTTGTTGTTTTATGATCCCGTTGTATCTTCCCTGCCCCATTCAGGCCATTCGACGATGGTCTTACCGGTCGCAAGCAAGCCTACTACTATAGACCCCTACTCTCCTGCGATGATATGCCACGCCTCTCCGCGACGATCTGTCGCGCCACCGATGATGGATGCCGTCATTTTTCGTGCCTCGATTGTTACAGGTTTCATCAATAGTCTTTATCAAAACACTTCATATATGAACCCACCCGACAGGCCTATAATTTATCTCGCCAACCGGCAAACGATTAACACGTAACAGCCCCCACAACGGCATGTTAATCAACGTGTAAACTTAGTGACACGCCTGGCTCCATAAGAGCCAGGCACTCCCTCACGACAGCAATAAGGACATTAGAAATGAAAGTTGCATTGATGGTCATGGCCCTGAGTAGTTTTAGCGTTGCTGTGATGGCGGCCGAAACAACCGCCGTGGCAGTCAACTCGACGTCTCCCGTGGAGGAATACACGTACGCCACTCATCTGGACATCGCCAAAGTCGTTTCGATGAGCGACATCCCGAACGTCTGCGAGGTCGTTCCCGCGCGTATGACGTACGAAGACTCGAAAGGTGTAGAGCACGTGCTTGAGTATCGCGTCATGGGTAACGGTTGTATTGATGGTTGATTCATCTGCACACTGCCCTCAGCTACCACGTCAACGCCTCTTGGAGCAATCCAATGTGGCGTTGACTGCATTTAGAATGCCCGTTTATTCAATCGACGTCTGATAGACATTTTTTGAGGCGTACCATTAACGTTTCCCACCGACATGCACGGTAAGTTTATTCGTACAGTGACTAATGCTCTTATTACTAAATAGGCACCAGGTTTTATAGCGTTTCACGCTTGCCCTGTTCATGTTTATTTATCCACGTGATATTCACGCAACTTGTTGGCGATGGTCGTGTGCGATACACCTAAACGCTTACCCAGCTGCCGGCTACTTGGGTATTCCGAATGGAGGCGTTCCAACACCGCTTTTTCGAAACGCCCGACGATTTCATCCAGCCCCCCTTCCAACGAAAAATCCCCCAATGGCTGGCGCATACCGTAGTCCGGAAGTCGTATATGTTCGGCGCGGACGATACCGTCTTCGCACAGAGAAACTGCCTGAAACAGGACGTTTTCCAGCTGCCGCACATTACCGGGCCAACGGTAATGGCTCAAACGCTCCATGGCGGCGGGCGCCAGTTTGGGCAAAGGACAGCCAATCTGCCGGCTTGCCTGATCAAGAAAGTAGTCAACCAGCAGGGGTAAACCGTCCAGACATTCGCGAAGCGGCGGGATGTGCAGCGATAGCACGTTGAGCCGATGGTAAAGATCTTGGCGAAACTCACCTCTGGCGCACAATTCAGACAGATCAACCTGCGTCGCACACATCACCCGCACATCCAAGTAAACCTCTTCATCGCTGCCGACCCGGCGGAAGCAGCCATTTTGCAGGAAGCGCAGCAGCTTGACCTGCAGGCGTGAACTCATCTCGCCGACACCATCAAGGAACAGCGTGCCGCCTGCGGTCAGCTCCAGCAACCCCAGCTTGCCTTCGGCCCGCGCACCTTCAAATGCGCCGGGGCCATAACCAAACAGCTCGGTTTCGGCCATGGATTCCGGGAGTCCAGCGCAATTGAGCGCCATCAACGGCGATTGCCCACGCGGACTGGCGAGGTGGCAGGCCCGCGCCAACAACTCTTTACCCGTCCCCGTTTCGCCTTCAATCAGCAACGGAGCGTCCAGGGGGGCCATGCGTCGAGCCTCGCGGACAACAGCGGCCATGACCCTGGAACTCTGAAAAATACTGTCGAAGCCGCGCAGTTCTTGTTTGCGCACCTGGTAAATCCGCTCGCCGACCCGATCTGCGCGGTGCAGGGTCAACACTGCACCGGCCATGGCTTCGCTGTCATCGTGCTCCGATTGCAACGGCGCGATATCGGCAAGAAACACATCACCCTTGACCTTGACCCGCAGCCCGTTGATTCGTGATTTATTGGTGCGAACCAGTGCCGGCAAATCGAAATCTTCGGCGTAGCGCGACAATGCAATACCCGGCACTTCATCGACCCGCACACCCAGCAGCTGCGCCGCCGCGCGGTTAGCCGCGACGATGGAGCCGCGCATGTCGATAGACAACACGGGGAACTCCAGCGCGCCCAGCAGTGCATTAAGCTCCATGTGCCGACGTTCGCTGGGCATCAACCCGACGCGCTTCACTCCAAACACACCGCCAATTGCCTCGAACTTGGGACGCATCGCCTGAAATTGCAGATTGATCAGGTTTGGGCAATGCAGATAAATCGCGTTGCCATGCTCGCCGCCCACTTCACCACGCGCCACGTTGACCCCGTACTCGACCAACAGATTAAGGATGTCGCGAAGGATGCCGATGCGGTTTTGACAGTGCACTTTGATACGCATGAACGGTTCAATCCTGTCTGTCGGGCTGATATTTTTCAGTGTGCCTAAATTATCCGTAACGATTATCTGACAGCAAGCGTGCAAATCACATCATTCCGACGCAAGGATTACGGCGCAGCTGCGATTTCGTAAACTTATCGTTACGAAAAGCAGTCTATTCTTTAAGGCATACCCTATTCCACCTGCTGTCAGGACGAATCGTTTGCGTTATCTCTAGAGCCATAACAGCTCCTTATAACAACAACGAATTGCCCTCAGGAGAGCAACATGACGCAAACGCATTACGTCGCTCGCGAGCCCGACGCGAAAGGCTTTATCGACTACCCACCTGCCGAGCATATGGTGTGGAATACCCTGATCACTCGACAACTGAAGGTGATCGAAGGCCGCGCCTGTCAGGAGTACCTTGAAGGGATCGAACAACTCGGACTGCCCCTTGATCGCATCCCGCAATTGGGTGAAATCAATAAAGTCCTCGGCACGGCCACGGGCTGGCAAGTCACTCGCGTCCCGGCCCTGATTCCGTTCCAGACCTTCTTCGAATTGTTGGCCAATAGACAGTTCCCGGTGGCAACGTTCATTCGCAGCGAAGCGGAACTGGACTATCTGCAAGAGCCGGACATTTTTCACGAGATTTTCGGTCACTGTCCGCTGCTGACCAACCCGTGGTTCGCCGAGTTCACCCACACCTATGGCAAGCTCGGCCTGAGTGCTACCAAAGAACAGCGCGTCTACCTTGCGCGCCTGTACTGGATGACCATCGAGTTCGGCCTGGTCGACACGCCGCAAGGCCGTCGAATCTATGGTGGCGGCATTCTGTCTTCACCCAAAGAAACGGTTTACAGCCTGTCGTCCGCGCCGGAACATCAGGCGTTCGATCCACTGGATGCAATGCGCACCCCGTATCGGATCGATATCCTTCAGCCCTTGTATTTTGTCCTGCCAAACCTGAAACGACTGTTCGACCTGGCCCACGAAGACATCATGGGCATGGTCCAGCAAGGCATGCAGCTAGGTCTGCACGCACCGAAGTTCCCACCCAAACCCAAAGCTGCCTGATCAGGAACCCATTTATGAGCACTCTTAACCAAGCCCATTGCGTAGCCTGCCGCGCCGATGCCCCACACGTCAGCGATGAAGAATTGCCGATTCTGATCAAGCAGATCCCGGACTGGAACATCGAAGTACGCGACAGCGTGATGCAGCTGGAAAAAGTCTTCCTGTTCAAGAATTTCAAGTTCGCGCTTGCGTTCACCAACGCTGTCGGCGAAATTGCCGAAGCCGAGGGTCATCACCCTGGCTTGCTCACCGAATGGGGCAAAGTGACCGTGACCTGGTGGAGCCACTCGATCAAAGGGCTGCACCGTAACGATTTTATTATGGCCGCGCGTACTGACGAAGTGGCCAAAAGCGCCGAGGGCCGCAAGTAATGCATTTCAACGACATCCAGCGAGTGCCCGGTGACCCGATTCTCGGATTGATCGACGCTTACGCGGCTGATCCGAACCCGAACAAATTCGACCTTGGCGTCGGCGTCTATAAAGATGCATTGGGCCTGACCCCGATCCTGCGCTCGGTCAAGCTGGCCGAGCAGCGCTTGCTGGACACCCAAACCACCAAAACCTACATCGGCGGTCATGGCGAGCCTCGCTTTGGCGCGCTGATCAGCGAGTTGGTGCTGGGCAAGGATTCGCCGTTACTGGCAAGCAAGCGCGTCGGCGCGACCCAGACGCCAGGCGGTACCGGCGCCCTGCGTCTGTGTGCTGACTTTATCGCTGACTGCTTGCCCGGGCGCGGTATCTGGCTGAGCGACCCGACCTGGCCAATCCATGAAACCATCTTCGCCAAAGCCGGGCTTATGGTCAGTCATTACCCGTACGTGGGCAGCGATAATCGCCTTAACGTCGAGGGGATGCTCGCCACCTTGAATCAGGTGCCACGTGGTGACGTCGTGCTGCTGCATGCCTGCTGCCACAACCCCACCGGCTTCGATCTGTCCCACGACGATTGGCGGCAGGTGCTGGACATCGTGCGCAGTCGCGATCTGCTGCCATTGATAGATTTCGCGTACCAGGGTTTTGGCGACGGTCTGGAGCAAGATGCCTGGGCAGTGCGTCTGTTCGCGGAGGCTTTGCCCGAGTTACTGATCACCAGCTCCTGCTCGAAAAACTTCGGCCTGTACCGCGAACGTACTGGCGCCCTGCTGGTGTGTGCCAGTACTGCGGACAAACTGCTGGATGTACGCAGTCAGCTTTCTTCAATTGCGCGAAACCTGTGGTCGAACCCGCCAGATCATGGCGCAGCCATCGTTGCCGAAATCCTCGGCGATCCCGAGCTGAAGAGCCTGTGGGCCGATGAAGTGGAAGAGATGCGCGGACGTATTGCGCAACTGCGCGCAGGCTTGGTCGAAGCGTTGACCCCACTGGGCCTGGGAGAGCGTTTCGCCCATATCGGCGTGCAACGCGGCATGTTCTCCTACACCGGCCTGAATGATGATCAGGTTGCGCGATTACGCCATGAACACAGCGTCTATCTGGTCAGTGCCGGGCGCGCCAATATCGCGGGGATTGATGCCTCGCGCCTGGATCTACTGGCCCAAGCCATCGCTGCCGTTTGCTAAAACCGATCACTTGCCGCGTCAAACATCGCGCCCTATAGGGGCGCGACTGCGTTGTGCCGTTATGGTTCGCCATTCATCGTGCCGTGTGTCTTTAAGTGACAAAAGGTGGTCATAAAAAACCTGTTTGTCATTTCCAGTGCTGTATCCTGCCCAAGCTTTTTAAAAGCACTGATCTTTCCAGCAACCTTCAATCAGATCTTGCGCGGAGCGACGACGATGCATGAAATCCCGAACTTTCCTTTCCCAAGCCTGCCAAAACCTGAGCAGATCCCCTCAGCGCACCAAGAGCCAAACAAAAAAACCGAGTTGAAGGCCAGCCCTGCCAAAACTGAAGACAGCCGCAACGTCAAACACAGACACTGACGGCGACTTTTCCAGGCCGTATACCAAACCCGTGTTCTTTACCTGGTTTCATACGGCCTGTTATACCTGCCACACCCGCTGCAGATAGCGTCCCCAAACAAGACCACGCCCAAGCAAAACAGCCTTAAACAACAGTGGAACCTGCCATGACCGACCTCACCGACACCCACGCCAGCGTCGTAATGGGCATCACTGAGAAGATGATCGACATCTGGAGTCGCCTCAACGCCGAAAAAAAGGCGGCGCTGCTCAAGCGTTTCGGCACCCAGGAAAATGCGCTGGCAGCCTTGGTCGCTTCGCAATTGCTCGCACCCGCCAGTGACACCGCGTTATAAGCACGTTATTTCAACATTTTCCCTTCTCCCTCCCCTGCATCGCCTCAACCGCCGCTATCATAAGCAGCCTTCAGCGCGCCTCAAGCTGAAACGATTTTTCCGCTACACCTTGAGCATTTTCAACGCTGTCGCAACCGTGGATTTTACCCATGCAAGACACCCCGTCTGCTGCCTCACAACGACCTATGGCCGTTACGCTGCAGGTCGTTTCTATCGTCCTGTTCACGTTTATCGGTTATCTGAATATCGGCATTCCCCTCGCTGTCCTCCCCGGCTACGTGCACAGTGATTTAGGGTTTGGCGCCGTGGCCGCGGGCCTGGTGATCAGCGTGCAATACCTGGCCACGCTGCTTAGTCGCCCCTATGCAAGCCGCATCATCGACAACCTTGGCAGCAAAAAAGCCGTGCTTTACGGCTTGGCGGGGTGTGGTTTCAGCGGCGTGTTCATGCTGCTCTCGGCCTGGCTGCAAAGCATGCCGATACTCAGCCTGATCAGCCTGCTGATCGGTCGACTGGTGTTAGGCAGCGCGGAAAGTCTGGTGGGCTCAGGCTCGATTGGCTGGGGCATCGGCCGGGTCGGTGCGCAAAACACCGCCAAAGTCATTTCCTGGAACGGCATCGCCAGTTATGGCGCGCTTGCGATAGGCGCCCCCATGGGTGTGCTGCTGGTCCAGCAGCTCGGCTTATGGAGCATGGGCGTGAGTATCATCCTGCTCGCCGGTATCGGTTTCGCGCTGGCGTGGCCCAAGCAAGCCGCACCCATTGTTCATGGCGAGCGCATGCCCTTTCTGCATGTACTGGGCCGAGTGCTGCCTCACGGCACGGGGCTGGCGCTCGGTTCGATTGGTTTTGGCACCATCGCCACCTTCATCACCCTCTATTACGCAAGCCATAGCTGGCCGAACGCAGTGCTATGCCTGAGCCTGTTCGGCGCTTGCTTCATCGGCGCACGGTTACTGTTCGGTAACTTGATCAACCGCCTCGGTGGCTTTCGGGTGGCAATTGCCTGCCTGTCGGTGGAAAGCATTGGCCTGCTGTTGCTGTGGCTCGCGCCCACACCAACATTGGCGCTGGCCGGGGCCGCACTCACCGGTTTTGGCTTCTCGCTGGTGTTCCCGGCGCTGGGTGTCGAGGCTGTGAATCTGGTACCGGCCTCTAGCCGAGGGGCGGCGGTGGGCGCGTACTCACTGTTCATCGACCTCTCACTGGGTATTACCGGCCCCGTTGCTGGAGCGATTGCCGCTGGCTTTGGCTTTGCTTCGATCTTTCTGTTTGCCGCGCTGGCGGCCATGACCGGCCTGCTGCTCAGTGTCTACCTGTACCGACAGGCGAAGCCGATGCGGGATTACACGGTTTAGATTTTTGCTGCTGAGGAGATCGCCTTCGCGAAGGGCGTGATGCGGTCCTGCCTAGAAATCCACCTTGCCGCGCCCGGCCTTGATGCCGCCACGCTGGCTTTTGCTTTCAAGACGACGCTTTTTCGAGCCCAGGGTGGGCTTGGTTGGACGCCGTTTTTTTTCGACCTTGGCCGCATTGATGATCAACTCGCTCAGGCGTTCCAGTGCGTCGGCACGGTTCTGCTCCTGAGTGCGGTATTGCTGGGCCTTGATGACGATCACGCCGTCGCCGGTGATACGGCTGTCGCGCAACGCCAGCAACCGCTCCTTATAAAACGGCGGCAACGACGATGCATTGATATCGAAACGCAAGTGCACTGCGCTCGACACCTTGTTGACGTTCTGCCCACCCGCGCCTTGAGCGCGGATAGCAGTCAACTCGATTTCGGCATCAGGCAGATGCACCGCGTTGGAAATCACCAGCATAGAAGCACTACGTCAACACCTTCAGGCTAGCCGCATCACTGCGCTTGTTTTTGACGTTGTAACAAACCCACATCACCAGCAACCAGACCGGTATTGCGTAAACCGACACCTGAATGCCTGGAATCAACAACATGATGCCGAGGATGAACACCACGAAAGCCAGGCACAGGTAATTGCCGTACGGATACCACAACGCCTTGAACAGCGGCGTCTGGTGCGTACTTATCATGTGTTGGCGGAACTTCAGGTGAGAGTAACTGATCATCGCCCAGTTGATCACAAGCGTGGCCACCACCAGCGACATCAGCAGTTCCAGCGCATTTTGCGGGACCAGATAGTTGAGCACCACTGCAACGAAGGTCACCAACGCCGACACCGCAATCGCCCGAACCGGCACACCACGCTTATCGACCTGCGCCAACGCTTTAGGTGCGTCGCCCTGCTCCGCCATGCCTAACAACATCCGGCTGTTGCAATAGGTGCCACTGTTATAGACCGACAAGGCGGCGGTCAACACCACGAAGTTGAGGATGTGCGCCGCCGTGTTGCTGCCCAGCATCGAGAACACTTGCACGAACGGGCTGCCGC
The DNA here is from genome assembly GCF_036346185.1 of Pseudomonas sp. 10C3. Lineage (NCBI taxonomy): Bacteria > Pseudomonadati > Pseudomonadota > Gammaproteobacteria > Pseudomonadales > Pseudomonadaceae > Pseudomonas > Pseudomonas sp. 10C3. Next base: position 31,192 of record NZ_JASJVE010000037.1, read on the forward strand.
TGTAGGCATCGCCGGATGCATTGAGGCTCGCAAGCAGGCTGTCCCACGGGGTCAACGAAAGCAGTACGACCAAAGCGCCGATGTAGAAAATCAGGATCCGGTAGATTACTTGATTGATTGCCTTGGGGATCACGGTTTTCGGTTGGTCGGCTTCTGCTGCGGTGAAACCGAGCATTTCCAGACCACCAAAAGAAAACATGATGATCGCCAATGCCATCACCAGACCTTTGACCCCATTGGGGAAGAAGCCACCGTGTTCCCACAGGTTACTCACTGCTGCTTGCGGGCCGCCGTTGCCGCTGACCAACAGGTAGCTGCCGAGGGCGATCATGCCGACAATGGCCACGACCTTGATGATGGCGAACCAGAACTCGGCTTCCCCGAACACCTTGACGTTGGCCAGGTTGACCGCGTTAATCATCACAAAGAACACGGCGGCCGAGGCCCAGGTCGGAATCTCTGGCCACCAGTAATGCACGTACTTGCCGACCGCCGTCAGCTCCGACATGCCGACCAAAATATAAAGCACCCAGCAGTTCCAGCCGGAGAGGAAGCCCGCAAAGCCACCCCAGTACTTGTGAGCAAAATGGCTGAAGGAACCGGCCACTGGCTCTTCGACGATCATTTCGCCAAGCTGGCGCATGATCATAAAGGCGATGAAACCGCAGATTGCGTAACCGAGAATCATCGACGGACCGGCCGATTTGAGTACGCCTGCCGAGCCGAGGAACAAGCCTGTGCCGATAGCGCCGCCCAGCGCGATCAACTGGATATGGCGGTTTTTAAGGCCGCGCTTCAGCTCGCCCGAATGTGAGTTTTGTTCACTCATTGATAGTCACCTGATTGTTATTGTCTGTGACGGAACCGAATCCACCGCGCTCATGACGCAGCGGAGTGCAACAAGGCGGATAGCCCTGAATGTGTTGGATGCGCAGTTACGCCGTTGAATCACAGAAAAAACGCGAGGTAGTGTACACCGCCGAAGTGACCCAGGCTTACTGGAAAGCTACTCGGTCGGTCAGCTATCGAGGGTAAGCGACAATCATCAAACAAAAAAAAGCCAATCTTTCGATTGGCTTTTTTTATTCACCGCACGCGATTACTGCGGCTTGCGACGACCAAAGCCAGGACGCTGACCAGAGCCTGCCGGCGGACCATTGCGCTTGCCCGAAGGCTTGCCATTGTCCACCAGAACAATGCCAGGGCGTTGCTGTTTAGGCTTGCCCGGACGCTTGCTCACATCACTAGGACGCTCGGCCACTGGCGTGCCACGGCTGTCGGAACGACCGGCAGCAGGGCGCGGAGTGCGTGGCGAATCGCCACGCGGTGCACGAGGAGAACGCTCGACAGAATCGCTGCGCGGAGTACGCGGAGCACTGTCACCGTCTTCACGCGGCTTGCGCGCTGGGCGATCAGCACCTTCGCTACGGCCACGCAACGGACGGTTAGCAGAGTCGGTACGCCCGGTAGCAGGACGTGGACCACGGCTCGACGAATCCGAACGCGGCCCTGCAGGACGCTGATCGCGACCCGTAGAATCCGCACGCGGACGATCACGTTCGCTGCCAGTCACCTGTGGTTGACGGGCTGGACGCTCGCCTGCCGGAGCCGGGTTGGCCGGACGCAACGTACGTACGCGCTCGCCTTTGCCCAGTGGGCGGGACGATTGACGCTGCAAACGTTCCATTTTGTCTTTGACCTTGGCGTTCATCTGCGGCTGAGCCACAGGCGTCAGGCCGACTTCGGCGCTGAGAACGTCGACTTCGTACTGGCTCATTTCGCGCCAGCGGCCCATCGGCAGGTCGGAGTTGAGGAACACTGGTCCGTAACGCACGCGCTTCAAGCGGCTGACCACCAGCCCTTGGGATTCCCACAGGCGACGCACTTCGCGGTTACGACCTTCCATCACCACGCAGTGATACCAGTGGTTGAAACCTTCACCGCCTGGCGCTTGCTTGATATCGGTGAAGCGTGCGGGACCGTCTTCCAGCACCACGCCGGTTTTCAGACGCAGCAGCATGTCGTCATCGACTTCGCCACGCACACGAACAGCGTATTCGCGGTCCATTTCAAACGACGGGTGCATCAAGCGGTTGGCCAACTCACCATCAGTGGTGAACATCAGCAAGCCGGTGGTATTGATGTCCAGACGACCAATGTTGACCCAGCGGCCTTCTTTAGGGCGCGGCAGGCGATCAAACACGGTCGGACGACCTTCTGGGTCGTCACGGGTGCAGATTTCACCGTCTGGTTTGTTGTAGAGAATGACGCGGCGTACCGATTCGGCGGTTTCTTCGCGCTTGATCACGCGACCGTCGATGGCGATGGCATCGTGCAAATCTACGCGCTGACCAAGGGTCGCGTCTTTGCCATTGACCTTGATTCGGCCTTGGCTGATCCAGGCTTCTACGTCACGGCGAGAACCTACGCCAATGCGCGCCAGAACCTTTTGCAGTTTTTCGCCTGCAGGACCGATTTCCTGGCTGTCTTGCTTGTCTTGTACACTCATCTGGGCACCTCCCGGTGTGTCGATAACAGATCGTGCTGAGAAATGGCGCGACCTGGTTGCTAAAATCTGATGACTTGAAGCCGTGCCTGATGGCGAGAATAAATCGCCAAAAGGGCGCGAATCATACGCTCAAGGCGCGCGCTACGCATCAGAGACTCGTACAAATGCAGCGCCTTACTTCTTTTTCCGCCGACCGGTGGCGTTTAACCGGATCAATCGCAACACCGACTCTGTCAACACCGAGCGTTTATCGACCTTGCAGACGCTGATGCAAGACAGCCACGAGGATAATTATTTATCTTCAGGCACATCACGCTCATCTGCCTCAGGCTCAATCTCCTCACGCAACAAATCATCAAAGTCGGTCTTGAGACCCAGCTCCATCGAGTCGAGCTCGACCAGCAAGCTGCGGAAGCTGGTTTCATCACGCGGCGGCTCTGGCTCGGCGTCGGGGTCAAGGCTGGCATCGGCCAGGGCTTGCAGGCTGGCCGGAACCGGGGCGTCATCGAAATCGAGAATCGGCTCAGGCTCCAGTTCCCGCAGATCGGCCAGTGGCGGCAGGTCGTCGAGGTTTTTAAGGTTGAAGTGATCAAGAAACGCTTTGGTGGTGGCGAACATTGCCGGTTTTCCGGGCACATCACGGTAGCCGACGATTCTGATCCACTCGCGCTCCAGCAGGGTTTTGACGATATGGCTGTTGACCGCCACCCCACGCACATCTTCGATCTCGCCCCGCGTGATAGGTTGGCGATAGGCAATCAGCGCCATGGTTTCCAGCATCGCCCGGGAATAACGCTGCGGCCGCTCTTCCCAGAGCCGTCCGACCCATGGCGAAAACCGCTCACGGATCTGCAAGCGATACCCAGAAGCCACTTCCTTGAGCTCGAAAGCCCGGCCTTCGCAAGATTTTCCCAGCAATTGCAGGGCTTTCTTGAATACCGGAGGCTCGGGACGCTCGCCCTCCTCGAACAGCTCGAACAGGCGTTCCAGCGACACAGGTTTACCGGAGGCCAGCAGAAAAGCTTCGAGCAGGGGGGCCAGCTCGCGCGGGTCGTTCAAATTCATCGTTTGGCTCTTTATCAGGCTCGCCGCGCTTCAGTCGTGCGCGTCTTTTATTTATTCAGCTATTCAGCTAAACCGCTATTCGACTCTCGCCCGGACATGGATCGCCGCAAAGGGTTCGTTCTGCACCAACTCGACCAAGGACTCCTTGACCAGTTCCAGAACCGCCATAAAAGTCACCACAACGCCCAAGCGCCCCTCTTCGGCCGTAAACAGCTCGGAGAACGGTACAAACCCGCCGCCCTTGAGGCGTTCAAGCACATCGCTCATGCGCTCCCGGGTCGACAGCGTTTCGCGACTGACTTGGTGGCTTTCAAACATGTCGCCCCGGTGCAGGACTTCAGCCATGGACATCAACAGTTCTTCCAGACTGACATCCGGCAGCAACCGGCGCGCACGCGCTTCGGGAGCATCCAGCCTGGGCACTACCACATCACGCCCTACCCGGCTCAAGCCATCGATACCTTCGGCGGCGGCTTTGAAACGCTCGTACTCTTGCAGACGACGGATCAACTCAGCGCGTGGGTCGTCTTCTTCCTGTTCAATCTCAGCCGAGCGCGGTAACAGCATCCGCGATTTGATTTCGGCGAGCATGGCGGCCATCACCAGATACTCGGCCGCCAGCTCCAGGCGCACGGTTTTCATCAATTCGACATAACCCATGTACTGACGAGTGATTTCCGCCACGGGAATATCGAGGATATTGATGTTCTGTTTACGAATCAGGTACAGCAACAAGTCCAGCGGACCTTCGAACGCGTCGAGAAAGACTTCCAGCGCATCCGGCGGGATGTACAGGTCCAGCGGCATGTGCATGACCGCTTGACCATAGACCATGGCGAACGGCAGCTCCTGCTGGGCATCCGCCTGGCTATCAACCGCCTCGGCCACTGCCATCTAAGGCTGACCCCCAAACGGTCGCGGATCGCCACAGCCCACCCGTATCACTTGCGGCTCGCCATCAGCCAGATTGATCACAGTGGAAGCCGAAATACCGCCGATGCCGCCATCAATGATCAGATCGACCTGATGCTCTAATACCTGACGCATCTCATACGGATCACTCAAGGGCACGGTTTCGCCCGGCATGATCAGGCTCACGCTCATCAGCGGCTCGCCCAGTTCCTCAAGCAGCGCCTGAGCAATGGGGTGGTTTGGCACGCGCAGGCCGATGGTCCGGCGCTTGGGGTGCAGGATCAACCGCGGGACTTCACGCGTGGCGTTGAGAATAAAGGTGTAAGGCCCGGGCGTATGGTTCCGGAGCGCGCGGAACGCCGCAGTGTCGACCTTGGCGTAGGTCCCCAGTTGAGACAGATCGCAACACAACAGGGTGAAGTTGTGTTTGTCGTCCAGTTGACGCAAGCGGCGGATGCGCTCAATGGCGTTTTTGTCACCGATCTGGCAACCCAAGGCGTAGGACGAATCCGTCGGATACACCACCAGGCCACCGGCCTTGATAATCTCCACAGCCTGTTTTATCAGACGTGCCTGCGGGTTTTCCGGATGGACCTGGAAAAATTGACTCACGGTATCTTCCTGTTCAGACGGCAGTAGGCTGGTCATGTTTGAATCGACACCAAAGTGGCGGAAGATCCTCCGGTAACGGGCGATAAACGCCAATTTCGGACCAAGCGCCAGGAGCATGAAAATCACTGCCGGCAGTTACCAGCAGACCGAACTCACGAGCCAGAATGGCCAGACTACCCACCTGCTCCGCAGGCTGCAGACCATTAACCACCTCGATAGCGTGGCCGCCAGCCTCAATGTAGGCGGCGATCAGCTTACGACGTTTACTGCGGGTGAAATCATAATGCCAAGGGTGCGCCAGACTGACCCAGGCCCCGGACTCGCGTAAGGTCGCGACGGTTTCTTCCAGGGTTGGCCAATGCTGTTTGACGTCGCCCAGCTTGCCAGCGCCCAACCATTTGCGAAATGCCTCAGCGCGATCTTTGACAAAACCGGCACTCACCATGAAGTCAGCGAAGTGTGGTCGAGCCGGAGCATTACCGCTGTCACCCAGCGCTTGCTGGATCGCACGAGCACCTTCCAGGGCCCCTGGCATACCTTTGATCGCTAATTTTCGGCTTATTTCTTCGGCACGCAACCAGCGTCCATGGTGTAAACGGTCAATGGCATCGACCAATGCAGGGGCTTTCATATCAAAACCGTAGCCCAGAATGTGGACAGTTGCCCCACCCCAGGTACAAGATAATTCCACCCCGTTGACCAGCTGCATATCCAACGCAAGCGCCGCAGCACGGGCCTCTTCGAGGCCTTCAAGGGTATCGTGATCAGTAAGGGCCAGGACCCGCACTCCGTTTTCATAAGCACGCGCAACCAGGACCGCGGGCGCGAGGGCGCCATCGGAAGCGGTGCTGTGGCAGTGCAGGTCAACATTCATAGGAGGCGCTTTCGCTGTCATTGATGTTTGTTATTATGCCGCCACATCCTGCTTCTGGCTGCCATTGTGAAACAATTCATCGACTTCATCCCGCTGCTCCTGTTTTTCATCGTCTACAAGATCGAACCCCGCGCCGTCGACATTCTGGACCACAGCTTCATGGTAGGCGGAATTTTCAGCGCTACCGCGATGCTGATCATCAGCTCGCTCGTGGTCTACGGTATTTTGTTCATCACCCAGCGCAAACTGGAAAAAAGCCAATGGCTGACCCTGATCGCCTGCCTGGTGTTCGGCAGCCTGACCTTGGCTTTCCATAGCGAAGCCGTTCTTAAATGGAAGGCGCCAGTGGTCAACTGGCTGTTCGCCCTGGCATTCGCAGGCAGTCACTTCATCGGTGACCGCCCATTGATCCAGCGCATCATGGGCCATGCATTGACTCTGCCCCAGCCGATCTGGACCCGACTGAACATCGCCTGGGTCTTCTTCTTCCTGTTCTGCGGTGCAGCCAATCTGTATGTGGCCTTCACCTATCAGGAGTTCTGGGTAGATTTCAAAGTCTTCGGCAGCCTGGGCATGACCTTACTGTTTCTGGTTGGCCAAGGGATATTCCTGGCCCGCCACATGCACGACGCGGACCCTTCCACTCCTAAAACCAAGGACTGACCATGCTTTACGCCATCATTGCTACAGACGTCGCCAATTCGCTCGAAAAACGCCTGGCTGCGCGGCCTGATCACCTGGCGCGGCTCGTCGCGCTCAAGGATGAAGGTCGAATGGTGTTGGCAGGTCCGAACCCGGCCATCGACAGCAACGACCCCGGCGCTGCGGGTTTCACCGGCAGCCTGATCGTCGCCGAGTTTGAATCCCTGAGCGCCGCACAGGCCTGGGCCGACGCCGATCCGTTCGTTGCAGCCGGTGTATACGCCAACGTACTGGTCAAGCCGTTCAGACAAACCCTGCCGTAACAGGCTTGCGCAGGCGCCGCGCGCAATCATCGCGGCGCTTGCCGGTTACCCTTTTCGCCTGTTCACTATTCTCGATAACCTGCCGACAACCTGCTGAACACTCAACAAAAATATAGGAGTTCAGATGCGTTCAGGTCCGTTGTGTCTGCTGTTGACCGTGCTAACCCTTGGAGTTACGGCCCAGGCTGACGAGTTATCCGGTACCAACAACAGTGCCAAGCTTCTATTGCCGAGCGCCAGCAGCCAGGTTACCGAGTTGCAACAGCGTCTAAAAGAAAGCGAGCACCAGCGCGAAGAGTTGAGTAAGCAAATACAGAGTGTCGACACCGAACGCGAAAGCCTGCAATTCAGTCGCTTGCGCGTGGAGAACCAACGCCTCAAGTTGCAACTCAAAGAAGCACAGTCCGTCTTGCCTCCACGCATATTTACGGATGAGCAACAATGGTTCGTCGCCGGGGGTGGAGTTGCGATGATTGCCCTACTCTGCGGTATCTTTGCCAGTGGCTGGCGTAGACAGCGTCGCCAGTGGCTGAATTGAGTGAATCATGAGCGAACTGTTATTAATTGATGATGATCAGGAGCTCTGCGAGCTTCTGAGCAGTTGGCTGAGTCAGGAAGGCTTTCAGGTGCAGGCTTGCCACGACGGCCATAGCGCCAGACGCGCATTGGCTCAATCGCAACCCGCAGCCGTCGTGCTGGATGTGATGTTGCCCGATGGCAGCGGCCTGGAACTGCTCAAGCAACTGCGTAACGATCACCCCGACTTGCCCGTGCTGATGCTGTCGGCCCGGGGTGAACCGCTGGACCGGATCCTCGGCCTGGAACTGGGCGCCGACGATTACCTGGCCAAACCCTGCGATCCTCGGGAGTTGACGGCACGCCTGCGCGCTGTTTTGCGCCGTAGCCATCCACCGGCAGTGTCCAGCCAGCTCGAACTCGGCGACTTATGCTTCAGCCCCGTGCGCGGCGTAGTGATTATCGATGAGCATGAGTTCACGCTGACCGTCTCCGAAAGCCGTCTGCTCGAGGCCCTCCTGCGCCAACCCGGCGAACCGCTGGACAAGCAAGAGCTGGCGCAACTGGCACTGGGTCGCAAATTGACGCTTTATGATCGAAGCCTGGACATGCACATCAGCAACCTGCGCAAAAAGATCGGGCCTCATGCCGACGGCCGTCCACGGATCGTTGCGCTGCGCAGTCGCGGTTATTACTACAGCGTCTAGGGCCTGCTTCTGTCAGTTTCAGGCCAGAAGCTCTTTACTCAAGCTTTACCGAGTGTTGACCGCCGCTGACCTTGATCTCCCTACACTGGCCTCAACCGGCAACGAGCCGGATTAGAGACAAGGAGATACACCATGCGCAAGACTTTAATCGCCCTGCTGTTCGCCGCTTCATTGCCTGCTATCGCGATGGCCGCGCCGCCAGAAGGCGGCATGGGTCATGGCGGCCCTGGCATGCATGGTCACAGCCCGTACAGCGAGCTGAACCTGACCCCGGACCAGCGCCAACAGATCGGCCGAATCATGTTTGAGCAAAAACGTAGCCGTGATGAAATCACCCAGCGTTATCTGCAAATGCTGCCGCCAGCACAGCAGAAAAGCATGCAGGATGAGATAGACGCCAAGCATACAAAGGCCCAAAGCGACGTCCGCGCACTGCTGAAACCTGATCAGCAAAAACAATTCGACGTGATACAGCAAAAAGAAGTTCAACGTCGTGCCGAGCATGCCGAGTTCCAGACCTGGAAAGCCCAGAAAGCTCAGCAAGCCCAATAACGGCGAACCGACTCCTTACCCGCCCGATACGCTCACGCGTGTCGGGCTTTTATCGTTTGAGGTATTCACGTGCGTTCATTGTTCTGGCGAATCCTGGCCAGTTTCTGGTTAGCCATCGCCTTGGTTGCAGGCCTGTCTATTTTGCTCGGGCATATGCTCAATCAAGATGCATGGATCCTCAGTCGCCATCCGGGCCTCGCCAACCTGGCGCAGAACTGGACCGAGCTCTACGAAAACCAGGGTGAAGACGCCGCACAGGACTACCTGCAACAGAGTAAACGGCGCTATCACATTGACGTTCAGGTCCTCAACGAAAGCGGTGAGCCCCTGGTACGCGGGACGTTTCCACCCCGTGCGGCGGCATTTGAAGCGCGCCAACACAACGATCCCCGCCAATTACCGTGGCGTCGCCTGACCACCGAATACACCAGCCCGAAAACGGCTGAAACGTATTTGCTGATCTACCGGATTCCGCACCCGGAACTTGACGCCTGGCACCGCGAAAGCCTGCTTTGGCCTCTCAGCGCCCTGGGCATTGCTTTGGTGGTGCTGACGTTGTTCAGCCTGCTGGTGACGCTGTCCATCACCCGCCCACTCAGCCGTCTGCGCAGTGCCGTGGATGACTTGGGGCAAACCACCTATCAACAGAACAGCCTGGCGCAGTTGGCCAATCGCCGTGACGAGTTCGGCGTGCTGGCCACCGACTTCAACCGCATGGGCGCGCGCCTGCAGAGCCTGATCAGCAGCCAGCGTCAGTTACTGCGCGATGTGTCCCACGAACTGCGCTCACCGCTCGCACGGCTGCGCATCGCATTGGCGCTGGCCGAACGTGCCGAACCGGCTGAGCGCGAGAAGCTCTGGCCGCGTCTGGCCCGCGAATGTGATCGGCTGGAAGCATTGATCAGCGAGATTCTCGTGCTGGCACGCCTGGACGCGGATTTTGGCACCGCCGAGCCCGTCGATCTGGACGCGATGCTGCACCACTTACAAAGCGATACCCGGCTCAACGCCCCCGAACAGGAGGTGCGGGTTTGGGTACAAGACGGTGTTGAGTTGCAAGGCTGGCCCGACATGCTCGAACGGGCGCTGGATAATCTGTTGCGCAATGCCCTGCGCTTCAACCCGGCAGGCCAAGCCATTGACTTGAAAGCCCAGTGCGAGGGAGGGCGATTGCTGATCAGCGTACGTGACCATGGCCCCGGAGTGGCATCGGAACACCTGTCTCAGCTAGGTGAACCGTTCTTCCGCGCACCCGGCCAAACTGCGCCGGGCCACGGCCTGGGGCTGGCTATCGCCAAGCGTGCAGCCGAACGGCACGGTGGCTACCTGACCCTGACCAATCATCCCCAAGGCGGGTTCGTTGCCACTTTGGACCTACCGTTGGAGCCCGTTATCCCTGGTGCCTGAGCGCATGCCTTCGAGTAAGTTCGCAGGTCTTGGGCTGAATACCGATTCACTGTAGGTGCTGCCGAAGGCTGCGACAAGCCAGGGTCGATATCGGATGCCAGGGCACATTGTATTGTTTCCATTTCATTCACACTAAGGCCCCGCTCCCCCCAAAACCGCCGTTCTCACGAACGGCGGTTTTTTTATGAGTCAACATTTCAGACCTTTCCCGCAACACGACGCGGATTTGGCCTACAGACGCTAAAAAACCTTTCGCCGAACATACCTTGGACAACTCTCCTTACAAAAGGCAGGACGTCGGAATGCCAGCGTTAGCTCATCAGCCAAGCTTTAGCCTGACCACCGCCAGGCTTGGACGGAATCCTTTTCATCTAATGCTTGGCGAGAGCGGATGAAAGAGCACCGCACTAAATACACCCGCCATCGAGCTGTTGTGAAGGTGGCGCCGTATGAAGAACTCGGCGTCATCGATGTTCATTTCTTACCCTGCAACAAAGTTGCCGTTTCGGCTGTCGCCGTTACTCCCGGTCAAGCCGGTTATCCCTTCAACTACCCCTCCAAAATGGAAGAGCCTGCCGTATGTCCCGCACCTTAAAAGCTGGCGCCCCACGCCGAAGGCCAGCGCTTTGGGCGGCTGCGCTCGCCTGCCTTGCGCTGCAAGCCTGCAGCAAATCACTGCCCGACCGACTGGGCGCGCCTATCGAGGGCTACAGCCATACCTCGGCGGCGATCAACTACTTCATGGTCAACGGCAATGGCGGGCCGAACATCGGCCCTTACGGCGGGGGCGGCAAGCAGAACTGCTGCGTGAGCCTGCCCCGCAAGTGGCACCCCGGCCTGACCGTGGTGGTCGAGTGGGAGAAGGATCCGACGCCGCACGCCTACGGCAAATGGCCTGAACCCATGTTTTCTGATGCATGGCACGCCCGAATGAAGAAAGAGAAGCTCAACAACACCCGCCATCGCGCCGTCGTGGAGGTGGCGCCGTATGAAGAACTCGGCGTCATCGATGTTCATTTCTTGCCCTGCAACCAGGTTGCCGTTTCGGCTGTCGCGGTTACGCCCGGCCAAGCCGGTTATCCCTTCAACTACCCGTCCAGAATGGAAGAGCCCTCGGTATGTCCAACACTTTGAATTCAGGCTCTCAACGCCCGGCCCCGACGCCTTTAACGCCGACCCCGCCGTTCCCCAAAGAGGGGCTGCTGCCGCGCACGTCCGAGGATGTGGGGCTTAACTAC
>NZ_JASJVE010000038.1:0-40396 GCF_036346185.1 Pseudomonas sp. 10C3
GCGTTGGCGGACCTTAGCCCGGAAGAGGCCGATTTCATGGCCCGCCACCGTGACGAAATCGAATCCTTCCTCACGCATGGCGCCACTGCGGTCGGCGTAGGAACGGCGGTTTTCGCCAAGAATCTGGACGAAGTGAAACTTCTGCTGAAAAAGATAGAAGCCTTGCATACGCGCACCTTTGAGCAGCATGGACACCTGCGTTCACCCGAGTTTTTTGCCAAGCGCAAGGAGCTGTTTGCTCAGCTCAATACCCAACTCACCTCGCTGACCAAGAAAAGCATCGGCTTCCCCGACCACCCGAAGCTGAAAACTGCTCTGGGTATTTCCAGCCGCAGCCTGGTGCATCGCGCAGGAAGAGCGGGCGGGTTCGGCCAGAACCCCGGCTATGCCACTCGCATTACCGCCGTGGCCAAGGCCTCCAAGTACGTCCAATACGGAGGCTGGGTCGGCACCGCTGTCGGCGGTGGCGCCTCGTACATGAAGGTTCAAGACGTGTGTAGAGCGGGTGATGCCGAGGCTTGTGAAAAGGTGAAATACACCGAAGGTGGGGGCTTTGCAGGTGGGGTCGCGGGTGGTGTTGCCGCTGGTGCGGCTTTAGGCGCTGTTGGGACTGGCGCTATCTGCGCCGCTATCGGGCCGCCCACTGCCGGGGTAGGAACTCTTATGTGTGGCCTTGTGGTCGTCGTAGGAGTCGGCGGAGTTTCTTTTGCAGCAGGTGCTCTTGGAGGGAAGGGCGGTGACGCAATAGGTGAAGTAATCTACGAGGCCACCAAATGAGCGTGAGTACCGCTGACAAAATTTTCCTCTGCGTCGGTTTAATCGATTTTGGAGGGCTTTTCATTTGGATTGGTATAGCGCTGCATCTGGCCTACACCAGGATGGACCTGATGTTGGTTCACCTGAAAAACTGCCCCGCGGTTATGATTCGCGTGTTTTTAATAGATACGGGCCCTTGGGGGCGCCTGCATGTATTTGGGTTAATAATGGGGCTGATGGTCGTGCCTAGTGTTTTTCTCCGCAATGGAGCGGCAAGCGCCGAGGACCTAAAAAATTTCCCGGCTGCCTTAAAACACAAACTGGTTGTTATGCAGTGGGTCAGTTGGGCGCTCCTATTGGTAATGTGTGGACTTGGGGTATACGCCATGTTCGGTCGTGGCTAGTGCTTCAGTCCTTACATACAAGCACCTTTGAGAAGCATGGACATCTGCGTTCACCAGAGTTTTTTGCCAAGCGCAAGGAGCTGTTTGCTCCGCTCAATACCCAACTCACCTCGCTGACCAAAAAAAGCATCGGCTTCCCCGACCACCCGAAGCTAAAAACTGCCTTGGGTATTTCCAGCCGCAGCCTGGTAAATCGCGCGGGGCGAGCGGGCGGATTCGGCCAGAATCCCGGCTACGCCACCCGCATAGGCGCCGTCGCCAAGGCTTCCCAGTACGTCAAATACGGTGGCTGGGTCGGCACCGCCGTCGGCGGCGGCGCCTCGTACATGAAAGTTCAAGACGTGTGCACGGCGGGCAATACCGAGGCCTGCGAAAAAGTGAAATACACCGAAGGCGGAGGTTTTATCGGCGGGGTTACAGGGGGTGCTGCCGTTGGTGCGTATTTAGGCGCTGCTGGGACTGGCGCTATCTGTGTTGCTCTCGGGGTGCCCACTGCTTGGGTAGGAACGCTTGTATGCGGCATTGTGGTAATCGGAGGAGGCTCTTTCGCAGCGGGTGCTATCGGAGGGATGGGAGGTGAACTAATAGGAGAAGCAATTTACGAGGTCATTCAATGAGCGTAAGTACTGCTGACAAAATCTTCCTCCGTGTCGGTTTAATCGATTTTGGAGGGGCTAGCGCGGAGGATCTAAAGAACTGTCCTACCGACCTTAAACGCAAACTGATCATTTTGCATCGGACCGGCTGGGGACTGCTATTGGTGATGTGTGGGCTCGCAGCGGTAGCCAAATCTGGTCTTGTTTAACACTTCGGGTACATGGCTGTTTACCGGCGCTGGGTTCGTTCAACCGAGTCGAGATTGCGGCACTGGTTGGGAACAATGATTGCGGCACAAAAACGGGACGGGATCTCCTGCGGGGATCAGCGCTTGGTTCCGTTGGTGTAGAGCGCCATGCTTTCGCAAAGCTTTTCGATGGCATCGAGCATCTGCCCGCTGGGTCGCTCCAGGCCGTTGTCCGGAATCTGTAACAGTTGCCCATGAGCAACGGCTGCGATCTGCGGCCACACGCGCCAGGCATCGAGCTGTGCGGTGCTGCTTGCCAGGATGACATCGGGATTGCGTTGCAACACCGACTCCAGGCTGATCTGCGGTGCCGCCAGCGGCAGGTCGGCGAACACGTTTTCACCCCCGCACACCTTCAGCGCATCGCTGATGATCTGCCCGCCGCCAACGGTGTACAGCGGGCGATCCCACACTTGGTAGAACACCCGCAACGGCACCTCTCGTCGGTAACGCTGACGCAGTGCGTTCAACCGGGTGCTGAACACCTGAGCCATTCCTTGTCCGGCTTCCGCGCGCCCCAACTGCGCCGCGACGTGCTCAAACTGAGCCGCCAACTGGTCGAGACTTTGCGGTTCGACGGTATAGGTCGGGATACCCAGGTGCGTTAATTGCGTGCGCTGGGCAACCCCGACACTGCCGGGCCAGAGCAACAACAAATCAGGCTTGAGGCTGAGCAGACGCTCCATTTCCAACTGGCCGTAGCGACCGACTGATGGCAGCCCGGCCACCTCGGGCGGACGTTCGCCGCCATCGAGCACGCCGACCAGCAGGTCGCTTGCGCCCAGTTCGACAACGATTTCAGTGAGTGATGGTGCGAGGCTGACCACACGTTCGACAGCCTGTGCCGGACTGACGAACGCCAGCAGCAGGCAAGCGAAGAGCCGGTTCATCAGCCCAATTGGCGGGGGATGCGATAGAGGTACAGCAGCACCACGCTGGAAAACGCCAGCAGGAACAACGGCACCGCCTCCAGCCCGACGAATACTGCCAAGGCGGAGATCCATGCCGGCAGGCCGGCAGCAAGAAATGCGGTGCGACGACGGGCGGCGAGTTCGATCCAGGCAGCAGGTTCTTCAGGGCTATTCAGGGATTTTTCTGTGGCGATCAAGGCGCGTTTGTAGGCGCCAAAGAAGCGCAAACTGACAAACATCGATGCGATGCCGGCAATAAAAATCGGCATTGCCAACACCGGAATAATGGCTTCGTTGCGGCCGAAAAACCCGTTGACCACCACCAGCGGCGCCAGCGTCAGGAACAGTTGCCACCACCAGGCCAGTGCCAGGCGACGACGCACATTACTGCGCGTCACGCGCGATCTGCCTCGTCCAGATGCTCGTTGCCCATCATGTGGCCGAGCTTGCCGGCCTTGGTCGCCAGGTAGACTTTGTTGTGCGGGTTATGCCCGGTGTGCAGCGGCACGCGCTCGGCAACGGTAATCCCCATGTCGGTCAAGGCTTTGACCTTACGCGGGTTGTTCGTCATCAAGCGCAGGGATTTGACACCCATGTGTTCGAGCATCGGCAGGCAGATCGCGTAATCACGCTGATCGGCGGCGAAGCCCAGACGTTCGTTGGCTTCAACGGTGTCGGCGCCGCCGTCCTGCAACTCATAGGCGCGGATTTTGTTCAGCAAACCAATGCCGCGGCCTTCCTGTCGCAGATACAGCAACACGCCGCGACCTTCAGCAGCAATGGCACGCAACGCAGCTTCCAGTTGCGAGCCGCAGTCGCAGCGCTGACTGAACAGGGCATCACCGGTCAGGCACTCGGAATGCAATCGGCCCAGCACTGGCTCGCCATCAGCCACATCACCGAGGCTGAGTACGAGGTGCTCACGCCCGGTTGCCTGCTCGAGAAAACCGTGCATGGTAAATTGCGCAAAAGGGGTGGGTAGCTTGGAAGCGGCAACAAAGACGACGGGCACCGTTGTGCTCCTGATCATATTGAGGACTGGAGATTCGCAGAGACAGCATTGTAACAGCAGCGTCTGACACACGCTTAGGCTGAATTATCACCTATCAAGATCGATAGACTCGATCAGTCATTCGCAGACGCCTGAGACGTTTAAGCGAATGCCCACATGAGCGCCTGCATCCCCAGCCAGGCAAAAACGCCGGCCAGCACATCGTCGAGCATGATTCCCACGCCGCCGTGTACGTTTTGATCGATCCAGCGAATCGGCCACGGCTTGAGAATGTCGAAGAAGCGGAACATCAAAAACCCCGCCAACAACCAGTACCATCCTTCCGGTACCAGCCAAAGGGTTATCCACATTCCGACCATTTCGTCCCAGACGATGCCTTCGTGGTCGTGCACACGCAGGTCATCGGCGACCTTGCCGCACAGCCAGAAGCCGAACAGCATGGTGATGCCCAGCATCAGCCAATAGCCCCAATCGGGCAGCATTTGCCACAGAGGAATGAACGGCAGGGCGACCAGGGAGCCCCAGGTACCTGGCGCCTTGGGCAGCGTACCGGAGCCGAAACCGAACGCCAGAAAATGCCAGGGATTGGTCCACACCGAGGGTGGAACCTGATCCGCAGGGACCTGCTTTGGATGATCTGTCACGGAGTCTCCCGAAAATGTTGATAGCCCCGTGTCGACGGAGTGACGTCCTGCCCAGCGCCATCGATCAAGGCCACACCCTGCCCCGCCACAACCCGACCGACCACATGCACCGAAAATCCGGCGGCGAGCAGCCCGGCCAGTTGCGACGCTGGCAGCGTAAACGCCAGGACATAATCATCGCCCCCGCTAAGCGCCGCGTTCCGAGCTGCTTCCAGCCCAAGAAACGTTGTGAGGGGGGCTGACAGAGGCAACGCATCGCGCTCGACCACCACACGCACGCCGGAGGCCAAGGCAATATGCCCACAATCGGCCAATAGCCCATCGGAGATATCCAGCGCCGCCGTGGCCTTGCCGCGCAAGGCCAGACCCAGCGCCAACTGTGGCTGCGGCGACCAGTATTGCGCCAGCAACGCGTGAGCGATAGAGGCCTCGGCACTGCGCTGGTTCAACACCAATGGCAAAGCTCCCGCCGCATCGCCCAGTGGACCACCGACACACAGTAGATCACCCGGTCGAGCGCCACTGCGGGTCAGCGCCTGACCCGCAGGAACGCGTCCAAACACGGTCATGGTCAGGCTCAATGGCCCACGGGTGGTGTCGCCACCCACCAGGCTCAGCGAGCAGCTCTGCGCCATCAGGTTCAGACCGTGCGCAAAGGCTTGCAGCCAGTCAGGATCGACGTCGGGCAGTGTCAGGGCGAGGGTGAATGCCAGTGGGGTTGCGCCCATGGCGGCCAGATCGCTGGCAGCCACCGCGAGGGCACGTTGACCTAGCAGGAAGGGATCGCAGGCCTCGGGGAAGTGCACCCCGACAACCAGGGTGTCGGTAGAAATCGCTAGCTGTTCGCCGGGCGGCACCGCCAGCAAGGCGCAGTCGTCGCCGATCCCCAATACGACTCCCTCACCCGTCTGCGCACACGGCGCAGCGGCGAAAAAATTGCGGATCAGCTCGAACTCACCCATAGGATGCAGGCGCCGGGGATCTGGAATAGAAAGGTACCAAGCAAGGCTCAGGCACTTCTCATCCAGAGCCTCTTAGCGCTTGTAAGCCTTCACTTCGGCTTCGCGCAAGCGAGGAGCCAGTTTGTCCAGAACGCCATTGACGAATTTGTGGCCGTCAGTGGAGCCGTAGACTTTCGCCAGCTCGATGCCTTCGTTGATCACAACGCGATACGGCACGTCGACACGCTTGAGCAGCTCGTAGGTGGACAGACGCAATATCGCCAGTTCAACCGGGTCAAGCTCTTCGAGGGTGATGTCCAGGCAAGGCACGAGAGCCGTATCGATCTCGGTCTTGTTGGACGGTACACCGTGCAGCAATTCACTGAAATACGTGGCATCGACATTAGTGAAATCGTTATCGACGCGAAACTGCGCCTCGATTTCATTGATCGAATGACCAGCCATGTGCCACTGATACAACGCCTGAGTCGCAAGCTGACGCGCTTCGCGACGCTTGGCGCTTTTGCTCTTGGCGACTGCAGGATCTTTTTCGTCGCGCGGGTTGAACTGGTCGCTTTCGTCGGAAATCATTTGGCCTCCAGCTGAGAAAGCAGGCTGACCATTTCGATAGCACACAGTGCAGCTTCGGCGCCTTTGTTACCGGCCTTGGTGCCGGAACGCTCGATGGCTTGCTCGATGGTGTCAACCGTCAACACGCCGAAAGATACCGGCACGCCAAACTCCATGGAAACCTGAGACAGGCCTTTGACGCATTCGCCTGCCACGTATTCGAAGTGCGGCGTACCGCCACGGATCACAGCGCCCAGGGCGATGATCGCGACGTATTCGCTGCGCTGAGCAACTTTTTGCACTACCAGCGGAATTTCGAAGGCACCCGGCGCGCGGATGATGGTGATGTCGCTTTCGCTCACGCCATGGCGAACCAGTGCATCAACGGCACCGCTCACCAGGCTTTCGACGACGAAGCTGTTGAAACGGCCAACCACCAGGGCGTAGCGGCCTTGGGGAGCGATGAAGGTACCTTCGATGGTCTTCAGGGTCATTCGGGTGAGTCTCGTCTTAAAGAGCAAGCACGCCCAATCGGCGCGCTTTGAGGGATTTTAGGCCACCAATTACAGACTGTCGGACAGAACGAGTGAAAGTCTTTCAGGCTTTCACACAGCGTCCAACCGGTCTTTATTCGGAGGGCACGTATTCTACAACTTCCAGATCGAAACCGGATATCGCATTGAACTTCATTGGCGAACTCATCAGGCGCATTTTACGCACGCCCAGGTCACGAAGAATCTGCGAACCGGCACCGACGATGCTGTACGTGGTCGGGGTTTTCACCGGCACGTTTTCGGCTGTGTCACGAATATGCGCGAGCAAGACGTCACCATTGAGCGGATGACCCAGCAACAGCACCACGCCACTGCCCGCCTCGGCGACCGCGACCATTGCAGCCCGAAGGCTCCAGCGGCCGGGCTGCTTGACCATCAGCAAGTCGCGCAACGGGTCCATGTTGTGCACGCGAACCAGGGTCGGTTCTTCGGCGCAGATGTTGCCCAGGGTCAGCGCCATGTGCACGTCACCTTCGACCGAATCGCGGTAGGTCACCAGATTGAACTGGCCCAATTCGCTGTCCAAAGGCTGCTCGGCAATCCGCTGAACGGTACGTTCGTGGATCATCCGGTAATGAATCAGGTCGGCGATGGTGCCGATCTTGATCCCATGTTCGGCCGCAAAAGTTTCGAGTTCGGCGCGACGGGACATGGTGCCGTCGTCGTTCATCACTTCGCAGATCACGCCGCTCGGTTCGAAACCGGCCATGCGCGCCAGGTCGCAGGCAGCCTCGGTGTGGCCAGCTCGCGAGAGAGTGCCACCGGCCTGAGCCATCAGCGGGAAAATATGACCAGGACTGACGATATCCTCGGCCGTGGCATCTTTCGCGGCAGCAGCCTGCACCGTGCGGGCGCGGTCGGCAGCGGAGATACCCGTGGTAACGCCGGTAGCAGCCTCGATGGAGACCGTGAACTTGGTGCCAAAACCGGAGTTATTACGCGGCGACATCAACGGCAGCTTGAGGAGTTCGCAACGCTCACGGCTCATCGGCATGCAGATCAGGCCACGGGCATGCTTGGCCATGAAGTTGATGTGCTCGGCCTTGCAGCACTCGGCGGCCATGATCAGATCGCCTTCGTTCTCACGGTCTTCGTCATCCATGAGGATGACCATCTTGCCGAGGCGGATGTCTTCAACCAGTTCTTCAATGCTGTTGAGCGCCACAAGGCACCCCCTTTCGGTTCAGGATTTGAGGTAGCCATTGGCGGCTAGAAAGCTTTCGGTGATGCCGCCTGATGAGTCGCTCGGCTCTGCGGCCTTGTCTCCCAGCAACAGACGTTCCAGATAACGCGCCAGCAAGTCCACTTCAAGGTTGACCTTACGACCCGGCCGGTATTCGGCCATGATCGTTTCAGCCAGGGTGTGCGGGACAATCGTCAGTTCAAACTCAGCGCCATTGACCGCATTCACCGTCAGGCTGGTGCCGTCGACGGTGATCGAGCCTTTGTGCGAAATGTACTTGGCCAACTCACGCGGTGCGCGGATACGGAACTGGATAGCGCGCGCATTTTCTTCGCGGGACAGAACTTCACCGACACCGTCGACATGCCCGCTGACCAGGTGACCACCCAGCCGCGTGGTCGGCGTCAGGGCTTTCTCCAGATTGACCGGACTGCCGGTCTTCAGGTCGACGAAAGCGGTGCAATCGAGAGTTTCGCGGCTGACATCGGCCCAGAAGCCGTCACCGGGCAACTCGACGGCGGTCAGGCAGACGCCGTTCACCGCAATACTGTCGCCGAGTTTTACGTCGCTGAGGTCAAGCTTGCCAGTGGCCACATAAACGCGGATATCCCCGCCTTTGGGGGTCAGAGCGCGGATACTGCCGATCGATTCGATAATGCCGGTAAACATGTGGTCCTCCACGAGAACAAGGCCAGCGCTATGCGATGGCCGGAAATTATACGCTGCCAGCGGTCACGGGGATGGCAATCACTCGCCAATCGTCACCCACCGCGCGCATTTCGACGATTTTCAGCGCTGGCGCCTCACTCATCTGCGCCAACGGCAGATCGAGCAGCGGCCGAGCCGTTGAACCGAGGAACTTGCCCGCGATAAAAATCTGATACTCATCGACCAACCCCAGCCGCGTGAACGCGCCAGCCAATCGTGGGCCTGCTTCAACCAGCACTTCATTGACGCCACGAGCGGCCAGTTCGTGCATCAGCTTGCGCAAATCAACATGCCCTTCGCTGTTGGCCAACGCCAGCATTTCATGGCCCTGGTCGTGATAACGCTCACGCGCCTCAGCCGCCGCGCAGGTTACGACGAGCGTGTTGCCAGCCTGAAAGAATGGCGCGTCGAGGGGCACGCGCAAGCGCCCGTCGATCAACACCCGCAGCGGCGGCCGGGTGACGGCCAGCGCAGTCAGTTCGGCACCCAGGCCCAACTCATCCGGACGCACCGTCAGGCGCGCACCGTCTGCCAACACCGTGTCGGCGCCAGTCAGCACCACACTTGATTGCGCACGCAAGCGCTGCACCGCTGAACGCGCGGCAGGGCCGGTGATCCATTGGCTTTCGCCGCTGGCCATCGCCGTGCGCCCGTCGAGGCTCATCGCCATTTTGACCCGCACGTAAGGCAGGCCGTGTTCCATGCGTTTCAAGAAACCTTTGTTCAGCACCCGGGCTTCGCCTTCGAGCACGCCGCTCTGCACGGAAATCCCTGCCGCCATCAACCGCAGCAGGCCTTTGCCTGCAACTTCAGGATTAGGGTCCTGCATGGCCGCAACCACGCGCGCGACCCCGGCATTGACCAATGCATCGGCACACGGCGGAGTCCGCCCCTGATGGCTGCAAGGTTCGAGGGTGACGTAAGCGGTGGCGTCGAGGGCCTTGTCGCCCGCCTGTCGCAGCGCATGCACTTCGGCGTGCGGCTCACCGGCGCGAACATGCCAGCCCTCGCCGACGATCTGTCCATCGCGCACGATCACGCAACCCACGCGAGGGTTGGGGTGCGCGGAGTAAATGCCTTTGCGCGCCAATTCCAGTGCGCGCGCCATGTAATGGTGGTCCAGAGCGCTCTGCTCAGTCGATGGCAGGCTCACTCTTTCACCGGTTCGCGGGCCAGACGGTCGATTTCTTCGCGAAACTCATTGAGGTCCTGGAAGCGCCGGTAAACCGAGGCAAAGCGGATA
The DNA here is from genome assembly GCF_036346185.1 of Pseudomonas sp. 10C3. Classification (NCBI taxonomy): domain Bacteria; kingdom Pseudomonadati; phylum Pseudomonadota; class Gammaproteobacteria; order Pseudomonadales; family Pseudomonadaceae; genus Pseudomonas; species Pseudomonas sp. 10C3. The sequence continues at coordinate 9,771 of NZ_JASJVE010000038.1, forward strand.
TACGCCACTTCGTCGAGCTTCTGCAGCTCAGACATCACCAGTTCACCGACCACCAGCGATTTGACCTCGCGCTCACCGGTCGCCCGCAGTTTGTGCTTGATCCGCGCCAATGCGGCTTCCAGACGTTCGACGCTGACCGGGCGCTTTTCCAGCGCCCGCTGCATGCCCGCGCGCAGTTTTTCTTCGTCGAAAGGCTGACGACTGCCGTCTTGTTTAATCAGGCGTGGCAGCACCAGTTCGGCGGTTTCGAAGGTGGTGAAACGCTCACCGCAGGCCAGGCATTCGCGACGGCGACGCACTTGCTCGCCCTCGGCGACGAGGCGCGAGTCGATGACCTTGGTGTCGTTGGCACCGCAAAAGGGACAGTGCATGGTGGCAGGCAACAAAAAAAGGGAGGCTCATGGTAGGGCGAGTCGTCATTTATTTCCAGCGCTGCAACTAATTGCGGCGTTCTCCTGGCGCATCCCATTGGCAAGACAATACTCAAGGTTTGCGGTATATAGTCGCGCGGCAGGCGGTGTGAAATTTATACGGCTGGGCAATACTGCACGACGCGCCTCGGTCGCCCCCTGATTTTTTTGTTCTGTTGGAGCTGTTCATGTCGCTACGACCGCTTGTTTTGCTCAGTCTTGTCGGCCTGCTGGTCGCCTGTAGCAGCGAGCCACCCAAACCTGTCGCGGCCAAATCACAACCGACGCAAGTGATTAAAACCGCTGCCAGTCTTGGCCCTTTACTGCCTTATCAACGGGAACTGAGTGGTCAACTGCTCGGCGTACCGGCTGGCGCGGAAGTCGAGCTGGCGCTGCTGTTGATTGATGAGCGCAGCCGCCCGCAACGTTTGCTGGCCAGCACCAAGCTGATCGGCAACAACCAGTCCCTGCCGTTCCAGCTGCGCTTCAACCCGGAATCCTTTCCGGCGGGTGTGCGCGTCGAGTTGCGCGGCCGTGCCAGTCAGTCCGGCCAGTTGACCCTGCACCTGCCCTCGGTGCGTATCAATGAAGCCATCACCCAGGCGATGGGCCCGTTGCAGTTCGTACCGGCGCCATGACCCCTCCGCATGACCTGCAACGGGCGTTGAGCGAACTGCTCGGCGACGCGCAGCTGGTTGCCACTGAGCTGCCGGGCACTGCCTTGAAGCTCTGGCTGATTGATGCCGACAACATGGATCGCGCCTTCAGCCCGGAAGAAACCCGGCGCATTCTTGAAGATCCGCCGTATTGGAGTTTCTGCTGGGCCAGCGGTCTGGCATTGGCCCGTTTTCTCGCCGAACAACCGCAGTGGGTGGCGGGCAAACGCGTTCTGGATTTCGGTTCAGGCTCTGGCGTAGCCGCGATTGCAGCAGTAAAAGCTGGCGCGCTGGAGGTGGTGGCCTGCGACCTTGACCCACTGGCCCTCGCCGCGTGCCAAGCCAATGCCCGGCTGAATGACGTGCACCTGAGCTACTCGGCAGATTTTTTCGCCGAGACCGACCGCTTCGACCTGATCCTGGTCGCCGACGTGCTGTATGACCGCGCCAACCTGCCATTACTGGATCAATTCCTCAGTCGTGGCCGCCAGGCATTAGTGGCCGACTCGCGGGTGCGCGACTTTCAGCACCCCGCTTATCTGCGATTAGCGATGCTTGAAGCCCACACCCTGCCCGACCTGGCCGAGCCTGCGGAGTTTCGTAACGTCAGCCTTTATCACGCGTGCCGCGACCCGGCCTGACGCGCACCGCTTTCGACAAAACGCCGCGACCTTTATAGTTGCCGCCATTGAACGACTTCCGAGACTAGCGATGAGCCAGGACACCCCGTACATCTTCGACGCAACCAGCGCCGACTTCGACCAACTGGTTATCCAGAAGTCATTCCTCACGCCGGTGCTGGTGGATTTTTGGGCTGAATGGTGCGCGCCGTGCAAAGCGATGATGCCGGTCCTCAAGCAAATCACCGAGGGTTACCGGGGTGAGTTGCTGCTGGCCAAGGTCGACTGCGACGCAGAACAGGACATCGTCGCCCGCTTCGGCATCCGCAGCCTACCAACCGTGGTGCTGTTCAAGGACGGCCAGCCGGTAGACGGCTTTTCCGGTGCGCAGCCGGAGTCGGCTATTCGGGCAACCCTGGAACCCCACGTAAACATGCCGCCACCTGCCCCGGCCGACCCGCTCAAACAAGCACAAACGCTGTTCGCTGAAGGCCGGATCGCCGACGCCGAGAGCGTGCTCGTAGCCTTGCTGGGCGAAGACAACACTAATGCGCTGGCGCTGATTCTGTACGCCCGCTGCCTGGCCGAACGCGGCGAACTGGCAGAAGCGCAGAGCGTGCTCGAGGCGGTCAAAGGTGACGCCCATAAAGCCAAGCTCGCTGGCGCACGTGCACAACTGACCTTCCTGCGCGAAGCAGCCGACCTGCCCGACGTCGCCGACCTGAAGACCCGCCTGGCGCAGAATCCTCTGGATGATGAAGCCGCTTATCAACTGGCGATCCAGCAACTGTCCCGCCAGCAATACGATGCGGCACTGGATGGCCTGTTAAAGCTCTTCATCCGCAACCGCAACTACGCCGAAGGCCTGGCGCACAAAACCTTGCTTCAGGTGTTCGACCTGCTGGGCAACGATCACCCGCTGGTCACCACTTACCGTCGCAAGCTGTTTGCTGCACTGTATTAACTGCCCCAACTATAGAGCGGTGCATCTGTGCCGCTCACAACGTTGACCTCGGCACTGTGACGCATGCGCACCATCAGGCGTTTTCCCGCTGCCGTGCTGCCCGTCAGGCCTTCCAACTGGTTGAGTAAGTCCGGCCCGCTCATTTGCCCGGCCTTGCGCAGTAATTCTTTGGCGATTTGCCAGACCGCGTCGTCTTGATTGACGGGCAACGCAGCCGCCTGCTCAGTCGCAGGTTTCATCGTCTGCAATTGCGCACCCAGCCGGGCCCAGTCGCCCTCATCCAATTCCAAGGTCAAGTCCACGGGCCACTCGCCGATGGTTCCACGGATACGCAGCATGGGTGTTGTTCCTCAATGTGTGGTTCGGTGCGAGCATTCGCACGAAGGTGAATTTACCATCGCATGCAATGTGTCAGCGCCTTAAAATTGTTATAAGATCACATAACATCTTTCCACATCCATGCCATGCCCGGAGATTCTTTATGCGCCGCCTGCTGCTCGCCCTGCCTTTTGCCCTGCTTCCACTGGCCATTGCTCATGCCGCCGAAGAAAAGGAGCATGCCAGTCTCGGCGCTCACGAGCACGGTGTCGCGCAGCTGGATATAGCACTCGACGGCAAGACGCTGGAATTCGAGCTGCGCAGTCCTTCGATGAACATCGTTGGCTTCGAACATCCTGCCAGCACCGATGCAGACAAAGCCAAGGTCGCCGAGGCCCGCGAACTGCTGTTGAAGTCGCAGGCGCTGTTCAATCTGCCATTGGCGGCCAAGTGCGCAGTGATGACACAAAAACTGGAAAGCCCGCTGTTCGGCGACAAACCGGATGCCGACGATCATGACGACGACCATGCAGGCCATGATGATCACGCCAAGGGCGAAGGTGAAGAGCACCACCACGAGCACAGCGAGATCCATGCGCATTACCAATTCATGTGCGACACACCGTCCGCACTGAAGAAGCTCGACCTGACGCAACTCTTCAAGACCTTCCCCGCCACCCATAAAATTCAGGTACAACTGATCGCCCCGAGTGGTCAGCAGGGTGTTGAAGCAACGCCAGAAAACGCCACGCTGAAGTTCTGATAACCCCCGGTGGACACACCTCAAATGACCCAAGCACTTATCGAGTTGTCCGATCTTGGCTTTTCCTGGCCCGGTCACGCACCGTTGTTGGATATCCCTGCATTTCGTCTGGAGCCAGGTGAAACCTTGTTCCTGAAAGGCCCCAGTGGCAGTGGCAAAACCACCTTACTGGGGCTGTTGGGCGGCGTGCAGAAACCCAACCGAGGCAGCATTCGCCTGCTGGGTCAGGAGCTGACACAACTATCAGCCGGAGGCCGCGACCGTTTCCGGGTCGATCACACCGGGTATATTTTTCAGCAGTTCAACCTGCTGCCGTTCTTGTCAGTGCGTGAAAACGTCGAGTTGCCCTGCCGCTTTTCTAAGCTGCGCACCGCGCGCGCGACCCAGCGCCATGGCAGTGTCGATCAGGCCGCCGCAACGCTGCTTGCGCATTTGGGTTTGAAAGACCCGGCACTCCTGAGTCGCCGCGCAGACTCGTTATCCATCGGCCAGCAACAACGGGTCGCTGCGGCCCGGGCACTGATTGGCCAACCGGAATTAGTCATCGCCGACGAACCAACGTCCGCACTGGACGCCGATGCCCGCGAGGCGTTTATTCGCCTGCTGTTCGCCGAGTGCCGCGACGCCGGAGCCAGTCTGTTGTTCGTCAGCCATGACCAAAGCCTAGCACCGCTGTTCGACCGTAACCTGTCGCTGTCCGAACTCAATCGCGCCGCCGTCGCCGCAGAGGTCTGAGATGTATTTGTTTCGCCTAGCCATGGCCAGTCTGGCTAACCGCCGATTCACGGCCTTTCTCACTGCATTCGCCATCGCCCTGTCAGTCTGTTTGTTGCTGGCCGTCGAGCGCGTGCGCACTGAAGCACGCGCCAGTTTTGCCAGCACCATCAGTGGCACCGACCTGATCGTCGGCGCCCGGTCTGGCTCGGTCAACCTGCTGCTGTATTCGGTGTTTCGCATCGGCAACGCCACCAACAATATCCGCTGGGACAGCTTCGAGCATTTCGCCAACGACCCTCACGTGAAGTGGGCGATCCCGATTTCCCTCGGTGACTCCCACCGCGGCTATCGTGTCATGGGCACCAACGAGTCCTACTTCGAGCACTACCAGTTCGGCCGCCAGCAACATCTGGAGCTGGCCGACGGTCGTCCGTTTGCCACTGACCCTTTCGAAGTGGTGTTGGGCGCCGAAGTCGCCGACGCCTTGAAGTACAAGCTGGGCGATAAGCTGATACTGGCTCACGGCGTCGCGGTCGTCAGTCTGGTCAAACACGACGACAAGCCGTTCACGGTGGTCGGGATTCTCAAACGCACCGGCACCCCGGTGGACCGCACGCTGCACATCAGCCTCGGCGGCATGGAAGCGATTCATGTCGACTGGCACAACGGCGTACCGGCCCACGGCGCCGGGCGCGTCAGCGCTGATCAGGCACGCAACATGGACCTGACGCCGACAGCGATCACTGCATTCATGCTTGGCCTCAACAGCAAAATCTCGACCTTCGCCGTGCAGCGCGATATCAATGAGTTCCGGGGTGAACCGATGCTGGCGATTCTGCCCGGCGTGGCCCTGCAGGAGCTCTGGAGCCTGATGGGCACCGCCGAAAAAGCGCTGTTCGTGATTTCGCTGTTCGTGGTGCTGACCGGGTTGATCGGGATGCTTACGGCAATCCTGACCAGCCTCAATGAAAGAAGGCGCGAAATGGCGATCCTGCGTTCGGTAGGCGCTCGCCCCTGGCATATCGCAAGCTTGTTGATTCTCGAAGCCTTCGCTCTGGCCTTGACTGGCGTGGTCAGCGGCCTGGTCCTGCTGTACGTTGGAATCGCGGGCGCTCAGGGTTACGTGCAGTCCAATTACGGCCTGTTCTTGCCGCTGTCGCTGCCCACTGAATACGAGTGGACCCTGCTCGGTGGTATCCTCTGCGCCGCGCTGTTGATGGGCACCGTGCCAGCTTGGCGCGCGTACCGCCAATCGTTGGCTGACGGCCTGTCGATTCGTTTATGAGGACATCTATCATGTCGCGCCCACTGCTTGCGCTGTTGCTGCTGATCGCGCCCTTACTGGTCACGACGCCACTCTTGGCTGCGCCGCCAAAGGACTTGACATGGGCGCAGATGATTCCGCCAGACGCCCCGGTGATCGCCCCACAAACGGCGCCGATCCATAACTTGTCCGGCATGGCCGATGCGTTGTCTGCCGAAGCCGCGCCTGCTGCAAAGCAGCAATCGCCGTCCGCACCCGTGGTCAATTCACTGGACGGTCAACAGATCAGGTTGCCAGGTTATATCGTGCCACTGGAAGTCAGCGAAGAAGGTCGGGCCACCGAGTTTTTGCTGGTGCCCTACTTCGGGGCCTGCATCCACGTACCGCCACCGCCCTCTAATCAGATCGTCCATGTCACCAGTAAGGTCGGCGTAAAACTCGATGAGTTGTATCAGCCTTACTGGATCGAAGGCACGATGAAGGTCGAAGCCTCCACCAGCGAACTGGCCGATGCAGGCTACAAAATGGAGGCCGACAAGATTTACGTCTATGAGTTGCCTGAGTCCTGATATTTTTTTGCCTCATGGCAATTTCATTGCGCTGGGTCAAAAGGACCCATCCATGCAGGCCCTATCATTAGCCATCGCCACAACTAATGTCTAATGGAGCAATCATGCACAAGTCACTGCTCAGCGCGTCCCTGTTCGCGCTAGCGCTCAGCGCACCTCTCGTCCACGCCCACGAAGCCGGTGACATCATCGTCCGTGCGGGTGCGGCAAGAGTTTCCCCAGATGACTCTAGCGGAAATCTGAAACTCGACGGTACTAAAATTTCGGGCACGAAAGCGACCGTAGACGGCGATACTCAGCTCGGTCTCGCAGTGGCTTACATGCTCACCAACCACTTCGGCCTTGAGTTGCTGGCGGCTACGCCGTTCAAACACACCGTTGCAGTTAAAGGCCTCGGCGCGCTGGATGGCAAGCTTGCAGACATCAAAGAATTGCCACCGACCTTGTCGTTGCAGTACTACCCTATGGAATCTACATCCAAGTTCCAGCCTTACGCTGGCATCGGCTTGAACTACACCATGTTCTTCGGCTCAGACTTGACCAGCGAACGCAAGGATCAAGGCTTCAGCAACCTGAAACTGAAAAATTCCGTCGGTTTGGCCGGTCAAATTGGCGCGGATTACATGCTGACAGACCACATTATGCTTAACGCCTCGGTCTGGTATATCGATATCAACACCACAGCAACCACAGACCTGGGTGCTAACCGCGTCAAGGTCAATGTTGACGTTGATCCATGGGTTTACATGGTTGGTGTCGGTTACAAGTTCTAACGCGCCCCGAAAGGCACGTATAAAAAAGGCACCTTCGCGGTGCCTTTTTTGCGTCAGCGAATTAACGCCCGAGCAAGCGCGCCAGACCGACGCTGAGTGGCGTTGGCTCAGGGAACTTGAAGCGTTCAAGCAATCGTCGATTGTTGGCCCGTGAATGGCGGATATCACCGGAGCGCGCCGGCAGGTAGGTGATTGCAGGCAATTCACCCAGCACCTGCGACAAAGCCATCAACAACTGATTCAACGTGGTGGCCTGATTGAGGCCAACGTTGATTGCGCCTGCCTCGACATCCGGCAGTTCCAGCGCCTGCACCAGTATCGACGCCAGATCGCCGACATAGACAAAATCCCGGGTCTGTTCACCGTCGCCGAAAATCGCGATCGGCAGCCCTTTTTCAGCACGTTCGCAAAAAATGCTGATCACCCCGGAATAAGGCGAAGACGGATCCTGACGCGGACCAAAGATATTGAAAAAACGGAACACCACCGGTTCCAGACCATGCTGGCGACGGTAGAAATCCAGGTAGTACTCGCTCGACAGCTTGTCCGCCGCATAGGGCGTCAAGGGTGCCTTGGGCGTGTCTTCGAGAATTGACTCACCTTCGCCATTATTGCCATAAACAGCAGCACTGGAGGCGAACAACACACGTTTGATCCCCGCCTGCCGCATGGCCTCGCAAACGTTCAGGGTGCCGACAAAGTTACTTTGGTGCGTGCGCACCGGGTCGTCCACCGACGCTTGCACCGATGCCACCGCCGCGAGGTGCGCAACAGCCTGGCAGCCTATGGCAGCGCGCGCGACCAATGCCGCATCGGCGACATCGCCTTCGATCAATTCAACGCGCGGATTATCCAGCGGCAGATTACTGCGTTTGCCGGTGGACAGGTCGTCCAGAACACGTACCGCATAACCCTTGTCGAGCAAGGCATCAACTAGGTGCGAGCCAATGAAGCCGGCGCCGCCGGTGACTAAGACAGGTGCATCAACCATGACGATAATAACGGTCCAGTAGGCTTGGCAGACCCGCACGCCAAGCACGAGGCTTGATGCCAAAGGTATGAAGGATTTTCTTGCAGGCCAGCACCCCGTGTTGCGGCTCTTCGCTGGCATCGGGACTCGCGGCGTGAGCCCGCGCGGTCGGAGCTTCGATGGCCAGTGGGTGCAACAACCTCGCTTCGGTCAGGATCGCCTGCCCCAACGCCAGTGGCGTGGTCGCTTCGTGGCCTGCGTAGTGATAGGTGCCCCACAGCGGCGCCGCACAATCGAGTTGTTTGAGCACGGAAATAATTACCCGCGCCGCATCATCGACCGGTGTCGGATTACCGCGACGGTCATCGGCCATCGGTATTTCTTCAGTCAACTCAGCCCGTGCAAGGAAACGTCCGAGCACACCATCCCGGCTGTCATCGAGCAACCAACCGAAACGCAGCAGCACATGTTGCGGGCAGGTCGCGCGCACGCTTTGTTCGATGCGCCACAACGCCTGACCGCGCTGACCCAATGGTATCGGTTCGTCTTTTTCGCTGTAGGCGGTTGCTCGCGAGCCATCGAATACTCGATAGCTGGACGGTTGCAACAGCACGATATTGTGGTGCTGGCACAGTTCGGCAAGGCGCTCGACAGAGCGTTCCTGGACAGCCAAACGTGCCTCGCTCACTGTCTCCGCCTGAAACCAGTCGAAGTAGTAAGCAAGATTGATCAAGGCATCGGGGCGGGTGTCGTCGAGCAGTTGCGTCAGGCTCGCAGCGTCCCAACCGGCTTCCGGTGGACGTGGCGCGAGGAAACCAATGTCTTCCTCGGCACCCAGACGAATCAGCGCCTGCCCGAGGGCATTCCCGCCGCCCAACAGCATAAGGCGCATTCGCATAGAGTCAGCAGGCTCGGTGTCAGAATCAGTTCAAAAAGAGTCAAAAAACGTCTGCAAACATAACACGTTGGAACCTATCCCCCAAGAGGTGCAAGGCCTGCCGGGGTTTGCAGCCGTGCCAGCCCAGACAAGTGATCCCGCAGATCGGGCCAATCCTGCGCCCTCTTGCATCTTGATCACACCGCCCGCATAAATCACTGATGACTCTTCTCAGCCTTCCGGACCCGGTTCTGGGCGCGTTCCACCCCGCCGTCAGTGCCTGGTTTCACAGCACATTCCCGGCGGTGACGGCCGCGCAGGCGCAGGCGTGGCCGCTGATCAAGGCGCGGCGTTCGACCTTGATCGCCGCGCCCACCGGCTCCGGCAAAACCCTGACCGCCTTCCTTGCGGTACTCGACGATCTGGTGCATCAGGGCCTGAAGCATGGCGGCGAGCTGCCAGACCAGACGTTTGTGGTCTACGTGTCGCCGCTCAAGGCGTTGTCCAATGACATCCAGATCAACCTGCAGAATCCGCTGACCGGCATCACCGAACAATTGGCGCGCATGGGCCTTCCCGAACTGCGCATCAGCACGGCCGTGCGCACCGGTGATACGCATCAAAAAGAACGCACGGCGATGCGCAAAACCGCGCCGCATATTCTGGTGACCACCCCCGAATCCCTGTATGTGTTGCTCGGTTCGGACTCAGGTCGGCGCATGCTCGCCAGCACCCGTACAGTGATCGTCGATGAAATCCACGCAATTGCCTCAAGCAAACGCGGCAGTCATCTGGCGTTGAGCCTGGAGCGATTACAGGCGCTGTGCCCCGAGCCGTTGCTGCGCATCGGTCTGTCCGCCACGCAAAAACCCATCGAACGCGTCTCACGCTTTCTAGTGGGCAGCGATCCAGTCGAACGGCCCTGCGCAATTATCGATATCGGTCACGCCCGCCCACGCGATTTGGGGATCGAGGTGCCACCTGTGCCACTGGGCGCGGTCATGGCCAACGATGTCTGGGAGTTGGTGTACGACCGCCTGGCGCAACTGGCCCGCGAGCATCGGACCACGCTAATTTTCGTCAACACCCGGCGCATGGCCGAGCGCATGGCCCGGCACTTGAGTGAGCGTCTTAGCAAACACGCCGTCGCCGCACACCACGGGAGCATGGCGAAAGAACATCGACTGGACGCCGAACAACGCCTCAAGCGTGGCGACTTGCAGGTGCTGATTGCCACTGCATCGCTGGAGTTGGGCATCGATATCGGTGACGTCGATCTGGTCTGCCAGATTGCATCGCCACGCTCCATCTCGGGGTTCCTGCAACGGGTCGGCCGCTCCGGGCATCAGGTCGGCGGCACGCCAAAAGGCCGCTTGTTCGCCACGTCACGCGACGACTTGATCGAATGCACCGCACTGCTCGATTGCGTGCGGCGTGGCGAACTCGACACCGTGATCATCCCCCACGCGCCACTGGATGTGTTGGCGCAGCAGATCATCGCCGAAGTCAGTTGCCAGGAATGGCAGGAGCAAGCGCTGCTGGACATGATCCGCAAGGCCTCGCCCTACGCCACCCTTGATGACCAACATTATCAGGCGCTGCTGCGCATGCTCGCCGAAGGTTACAGCGGCCGTCAGGGCGTACGCAGTGCCTACCTGCACCGCGACGCGTTGACTCGCACCCTGCGCGGGCGACGTGGCAGCAAACTGACCGCTATCACCAGCGGCGGCACGATTCCGGACAACGCCGATTACAGCGTCATACTGGAACCGCAAGCCCTGAACATTGGCACGGTGAACGAAGACTTTGCCGTGGAAAGCATCGCTGGCGATATCTTCCAGCTGGGCAATACCTCATACCGCATCCTGCGCATTGAAACCGGTCGGGTGCGGGTCGAGGATGCGCAGGGCCAGCCACCGAACATCCCGTTCTGGCTCGGTGAAGCACCGGGGCGCAGTGCCGAGCTGTCGTTTGCCGTGGCGCGCCTGCAAGCGCAGATCGATGAGCTACTCAGCGCCAGCCCCGGCGATCTACAGCCGTGCATCGACTGGCTGATCGGTACCCTCGGACTCGATCTGGCCAGCGCCGGGCAAGTGGTCGATTACCTGGCGCGAGCCCGCCTGGCGTTGGGCGCCTTGCCGTCGCAAGACACCCTGATCATGGAGCGTTTCTTCGATGAGTCGGGAGGCACGCAACTGATCATCCACACGCCGTACGGCAGCCGCGTCAATCGCGCGTGGGGCCTGGCGTTGCGCAAACGCTTTTGCCGCACCTTCAATTTCGAGCTGCAAGCCGCCGCCAGCGAAGACGCTATCGTGCTGTCGTTATCGACCAGCCACAGCTTCGAGCTGGATGAGGTTTGGCGTTATCTGAACGCCAACAGTGCCGAGCATCTGCTGATTCAGGCCGTACTCGATGCGCCATTGTTTGGCGTGCGCTGGCGCTGGAACGCCAGCACCGCGCTGGCCCTGCCGCGCTACGTCGGAGGACACAAGGTCGCGCCGCAAATACAACGGATGAAAAGTGAAGACCTGATCGCGACCGTGTTTCCCGATCAGATCGCGTGCCTGGAGAATGTGGTCGGTGAACGTGAAATCCCCGATCACCCACTGATCGAACAAACCCTCGACGACTGCCTGCACGAGGCCATGGACTGCGAAGGCTGGCTGGCGCTGCTGCGGCGCATGGAACAGGGCCAGGTGCGGTTGATCAGCCTTGACCTCCCCGCGCCCTCGCCCCTCGCGGCGGAAATTCTCAGTGCTCGACCTTACGCCTTTCTTGACGATGCACCCTTGGAGGAGCGCCGCACGCAGGCGGTGCTCAACCGGCGCTGGAGCGACCCGCAATCAACCGATGACTTGGGCGCACTGGACGCTGACGCGATTGTTGCAGTGTGTGAGGAAGCATGGCCGCAGCCGCAAAACATTGATGAGATGCACGAGGCGTTGATGAGCCTGAGTTGCATCAGCGGTGCCGAAGCACGTCAACATCCACACTGGCTGGCGTGGCTGGAAACCCTGGCAACTTCCGGGCGCGCAACACGCCTGCAGGTCAGCCCCGAGCATGCGTTGTGGCTGACACTGGAACGTTTGACGTGCCTGCGCGCGGTTTATCCACAGGCAGAAATGCATCCGTCGTTGCAGGCGCTGCCCGGTTTCGATGACCGCTGGAACGAAGACGAGGCCACGCTGGAAGTCGTTCGGGCGCGCCTCGGTGGCTTAGGCCCGTTACCGCTGCATGAGATCGCCGAGCCCCTGGCCTTGCCCATCGCCAACGTGGCACAGGCGCTGGCTCGACTGGAAGGCGAAGGGTACGTGCTGCGCGGACGATTCAGCCCCGGCGCGACCGAGGATCAATGGTGCGAACGCCATCTACTGGCGCGCATTCATCGCTATACCGTCAAACGCTTGCGCCGGGAAATCGAACCGGTGTCGCTACAGGATTTTATGCGCTTTTTATTCGACTGGCAGCACCTGTCCAGCACCACCCGCAGCCAGGGAAAAGCCGCATTGCCCGAGATCGTGAATCAACTCGAAGGCTATTCGGCGGCTGCCAGCACCTGGGACAGTGACATTCTTCCGGCCCGACTCAAGGACTATTCGCTGACCTGGCTCGACGAGTTGTGCCGCTCGGGCAAAGTGGTGTGGACGCGATTGGCGCCGCGCAATAAAGCTGGCGCTGCAGCATTGCGCAGTACGCCTATCGTGCTGCTGCCCCGAAACCAGGTGAATCTGTGGAGTGAGCTGACCGAGCAGCCTTCGCCTGCAGCGTTATCCCTGCGAGCGCAGAAAGTTCACGCAGCATTGGTCAGTCATGGCGCACTGTTCTTCGATGAGCTGCTGCACGAAGCCCATCTACTGCGCACCGAACTGGAAACCGCATTACAGGAGTTAGTCGGTGCCGGGCTGGTGAACGCCGACAGCTTTGCCGGCCTGCGCGCCTTGATCACTCCCGCCAGCAAACGCTCTGCACACACCAGCCGCCGCAACCGTGGCGCGTTTATTGGGGGCATGGACGATGCCGGTCGCTGGGCCTTGCTCCGCCGTTCACCTACGCCAGCCCCCAGTGATAATAGCCCTCGACCGCAACAGACTGCCGCGCCGACCCTGGAACATATCGCCATGACCCTACTGCGCCGATACGGCGTGGTGTTCTGGCGCTTGCTGGAGCGCGAGGCCGATTGGTTGCCCAGCTGGCGCGAACTCTTGCGCACCTTCCATCGACTGGAAGCACGTGGCGAGATTCGAGGGGGGCGATTTGTCAGTGGCCTGGCGGGCGAGCAGTTCGCCTTGCCTGAAGCCATTCCGCTGCTACGGGAAATCCGCAAACGCCCGCTCGACGGTAGCCTGATAAGCCTGTGCGGGGCCGACCCACTGAATCTGGTCGGCACACTGTTACCCGGCAGCAAAGTCCCGACACTGGCCGGTAACCGCCTGATCTACCGCGATGGCATCCCGGCAGCAGCGATCATTTCCGGTAAACCACAGTATTGGTTGGAGCTGGATTCGGTGACGGCGGCACAGATAAGGGATCGGTTGTTGCACTAACCCAAGCGTCTAGGTCACCGCCGGACTCTCCGAGCCATCACCGTTGGTCACTGTCGGTTTGGGCGGCACAGGCGGTTCATCCGCATTGGCTTCAGCATGCGGGCTCATCACCACCTGTGGAAACGTCTGGGCGAAGCGCACATCTGGGGTTTTATCCACAAGCTTTTTCAACCGTTCGTTGAAGGCGCGACTCACGCTGTATTGGCCGCCCGACACAGTGCGAAATTGCGCGGTCAGCACAACGCCATTGAGGTCCATCCGATCCAGGCCAAACACTTCCAGCGGCCCTTGCAGATTGCCCTTGAGTAACAGGTCGTCGCTGATCGAACCCCCTGCCTCGCGAATCAACGCGGTGGCAGAGTCGATGTCGGAATCGTAGGTGAACTGGATGGCAAAAAAGGCATACGCAAACTGACGCGATTGGTTGGTCACGGCTTTGATCTGACCGAACGGCACCGAGTGCACGAATCCTTTGCCGTCGCGCAGGCGCAGGGTGCGGATGGTCAGGCTTTCCACCGTGCCGGAGTGGCCTGAGTCGAGCACCACCCAATCGCCGATGGAAATAGTGTCCTCAATGATGATGAACAGCCCAGTGATCACGTCCTGCACCAACTGCTGCGAACCGAAACCGATGGCCAGGCCAACCACCCCGGCACCGGCCAACAGCGGCGCGACGTTGATCCCTAGATTGGCCATCGTGGTGATCGAGCAAATCACCACCAGGATAATTTTTATCGCGTTGCGCAGCATTGGCAGAATGGTTTTTATCCGGGTGCTGGGCTGGTGCGCAGAGCGTTTGTTGAGCGGTGGTTTCAGGGCTTCCTGAATCGCCGTGTCGAGGACTACCCACAACAACCAGGTCACCAACAGAATCAGGCCAATGCTGCTGAGCGAGTCACTGATCACCCGGCCGACCGTGTTGCGTTGGGCGAACTCGAACAGCGAAAAACCCCAGATCCGCCCGAGCACCTCAATGAACGCGACCGCGAGCGCAATCCGCAGCACGGCATGACACAGACTCAGCAAGCGCTCTTTGTAGACATGCCCACCACGCTCGGCGGCATCGGCCGGTTTGAACAGGTGCTGGAACACCGTGCTCAAAAATACCGTGGCAATCAGCAATACAGTGGTCAGCAGGGCACAGCGCAGGGCTTTCTGGCTGTCTTCGCCAGCACCGATCAGATGGATCGCCGAAACCAGAATCATCAGCAGGATCGGCAAGTACCAGAGGCCGGAAAAAATCTTCAGCGATTCTTGCAGCGCCGGTTGGTGCAGGCGGCCACTCAAGGATCGATTACAAATCAGATGCGCCACCGGCCGACGCAGCTTGATCACCAGCATGCAGAACACCACCGAGGCGAACAGTCCGGTAAATACCGCAATGCTGCTGGTGACGTTACTGCCTAACTGCCGGGAAATCTGCGGGCTGGTCAACGCGTCGCTCAGGGCCGCGAGAAAACCGATCAGAAACAAAGGCCGTGGGCTGTATTGGCGAATGATCTGTACCGCAGCGCGTTTGTGCCCGGAATTGAACATCACGATCACGCACAACAACACCGAGGTCGAAACAATCCCGCTGCTGGTCGCATAGGCAAAACACAGCGCCAACGCACGCCCCACCGACGCCGACATGAAGTGACTGACATACAACGTCAGCGGCAGGCTGATCACCGCCGGAAGGGTGTAGGGCACCAAGTAGTTCAACAGCGCCTGGACCCGGTAGCGCTCAATAAGAACCCGATGCCGATTGAGGCGCGAGGCTATAAAGCGGCCCAGTGAAAACAGAATCGCGAACGCACCTATCCACACCGCCGACAACATCAGGAAGTCCCCGGCGATACTGACGTTCGAACGTGAGGAACGCTGATTGACCAGATTGTCTATCTCGTCGGCGGCTCGGCCCGCCCGCAAACGCCAGGAGTCGACCAGATCGTTATTCAGATCAAGTTGGCCTTGGACGTTATCAATACTGGAACTGATGGCGCCGAGCAAACCGCCTTGCACCAGAATTTCCGGAGGTATCGGGGCTGCAGGAGCCGGCGCGATGCTGGCAGGCGCCGCAGGGGCCACGGTCGCCGCAGGGGCAGGGGCAGGGGCAGGGGCAGCCGAGGCCGGCGCTACGGCAGGCGCATCAGCGGCCTGGAGGTTGAAAGTGCCCGCGCAAAACAGGATGCACAACAGCGTCACAGTCTTGAACTTCAACAAAGCGCGGCTCCCCCTTCCATTTGATTATCCAGTGAGTATGAAGCTTCTAGACACTGATCGACATTTACCCTGCAAGTTCGTTTTACTCGCAAAGTGAATCCACCTGCCGATAGAGCCGGTCGATCATGCAGTCACCAATAGCTATTGGATAAAAAATGGCCAGCCTTCTAGGCTCTGGATACTCAGACCCTGCACGACGAAGGTCAATCCAACATCGCGCTCTTGAGCCCAGAGCAACGAGGTGCAATTGTCAGACCGGATCTTGATGGACAGCTTTTCTCGCAAGGTCGATTACCTGCGAATATCAGTGACCGACCGTTGCGATTTTCGCTGCGTCTATTGCATGGCCGAAGACATGGAGTTCCTGCCGCGCCAACGCATTCTCACCCTCGAAGAGATATACCAACTGGCCGAGCGCTTCGTTGCGCTGGGCACGCGCAAGATTCGCCTGACCGGCGGCGAGCCATTGGTGCGACGCGGGGTGGTCGACTTGTGTCGGCAAATCGCCGCACTGCCCGACTTGCGCGAGCTGTGCATGACCACCAACGGCTCGCAACTGAGCGCGCTGGCGGGCCCCCTGTTCGACGCCGGGGTCAACCGGCTGAATATCAGCCTCGACAGTTTGAACCCCGAACGCTTTCGTGAGCTGACCCGCACCGGCGATCTGACAAAGGTCATTGCCGGAATCGACGCAGCGAACGCGGCGGGCTTTCGGCGCACCAAGCTCAACTGCGTGGTCATGAAAGGCCGCAACGATCACGAGATCAACGACCTGGTCAGCTTTGCCATCGACCGTCAGCTCGATATCAGCTTCATCGAAGAAATGCCGCTGGGCACCATCCTTGAGCACAGCCGCGCAGAATCGTTCTTTTCCAGTGATCAGGTCCGCGAACTCATCGCCGAACGCTACACCTTGATCGACTCGACGGAATCGACCCAAGGCCCTTCGCGTTATTGGCGCCTGGCTGAAGCACCTGATATTCGTCTGGGCTTCATCTCGCCACACAGTCATAATTTCTGCGCGACCTGCAACCGTGTGCGCTTGACCGTGGAAGGCCGCTTGCTGCTGTGCCTGGGTAACGAACACTCGGTCGACCTCAAGGCCGTGTTGCGCGCTCATCCGGGGCAGCCGGAGAAGCTGGAAAAGGCCATTATCGACTCGATGCAGATCAAGCCCTACCGCCACAACTTCGACATCAATGACGAAGTTCAAGTTGTGCGTTTCATGAACATGACCGGAGGCTAGCGGGTCCTGTCTGTTCTCAATCGCTTCAATTGCTCCAGGACCCTCAGTCCATGATTGTCAGACCCAAACCGAACCTGCTGCAGATCCTGACGTCACTTAAAGGGTCCATCGCAAAGCACATCGTTGTTCGCAGCTTGCTGGTCACCCTGTTGGCCTCGGCCATCGTATGGGTCGAAACGCTGCACCCCGCCTATTTTTCCCGCGTCAGTGCCACGCCCTTCACGCTGCTCGGGCTCTCGCTGTCGATTTTCATGAGTTTCCGCAACACCATGTGCTACGACCGCTGGTACGAGGGGCGCAAGTTGTGGGGGGAAATGATCATGGACATGCGCTCAATGATCCGCGAAACCCAGGTCATTAAGGACCTCGCCGAACGCGGGAGTATTCTGCGTAATCTGTGCGGCTTCTCCCATGCCCTGAACGCCCACCTGCGCGGGGAAGACGAGTTGGCTGAGGCCCGCCCCTGGCTGGACTTCGCGCCAGCGCCCAGCACCCCGAATATCAGTGAACGCATCCTGCGTCACGTTGGCCAACAATGTTCTGATCTGGCCGTGGCTGGCAACATCAGTGAATGGCGCTACACCCTGATGGAAACCCGCCTGAGCAACCTGACACGCACCCTCACCGCGTGTGACCGGATCAAAACCACACCGCTGCCCTTTCCCTACACACTGCTCCTGCACCGGACGATTTATCTGTTCTGCATCCTGCTGCCCTTCGCCATGGCCGAGCCTCTGGGCTGGATGACACCTGTTTTCACCGCGATCGTCAGCTACACCTTCTTCGGGCTCGACGCCATTGGCGATGAACTGGAGGACCCATTTGGTCGCAACGAACACAACCTGCCTACCGATTTTATTGTGCGAACCATTGAGCGTGAAGTGCTGGACGCGCTGGGTGAGACCGATCTACCGCCCGTGCTCGAACCTGTGGATTACGTACTGAGCTGACTGGCGCCTTGGCACTGTCCATGGGATCGTCGCCGTATCAATTTTTTGAGTGCTGCGCATGAACGCTTCATCGAATGACCACGCAGAGCAAGGTGTGCCCTGCTCGATTCTGCTGCTGGCCGGTGGACGCGGGCAGCGCATGGGCGGGCAGGATAAAGGGCTTATCCTGTGGAACGACCGGCCCTTGATCGCTTATGTGCACGACGTTGTCAGGCCGCTGACCGATGACTTGATCATCTCCTGCAACCGCAATCAGGATCGCTATCAGGCATTTGCGGATCAGTTAGTGGGCGATGAACAGCACGACTTTCCAGGACCGCTGGCCGGGGTCCTGGCGGGGCTTTCGGTGGCGCACCATGCCTGGGTGCTGGTTCTGGCGTGTGATGCGCCGAGGATTGATCGCCCGCTGATCGAGCAGCTATTGAGCCGTGCAGGCCTGACGTCTTCACCGTTGATGGTGCGACAGGCCGGGCAATGGCAACCTATGTTCAGTGTGATCCCCACGTCCTTGCTGCCTGAGTTGCGCAAGCGCTGGGACCAAGGGGAACGTAGTTTGATGCGGGTGTTATTGGCACATGATTTACAGGCGCTTGACTGTGCGCCCGATGATCTGCGGCTGACCAACTTTAACACCCCGGACTTGCTGACCTGACCGCCTGCGGGCAGCGAACATCAACCCAGCTCGGCCAAACACTTTTCCAAGATATCCAACCCTTCATTGAGCACATCAAGCTCGGTGGTCAGCGGCGGGAGCAGGCGGATGATATGCCGGGCCTTGCCGCTGGGCATCAGCAGCAGTCCATTGTTTCTGGCGGTTTCAAGGAGCGTGGCCAACTGGGCTGTTGCGGGCTTTCCTTCCGGTGTGATCAGCTCGATCCCGCGCATGGCGCCGACCCCGGTCAGACGCCCAAGGAAGGGCGACAATTTGCTGTCAAGCCAACCCTGATAACGACTCATGATCGCGTGTTCTTGTGCTTCGCCCCACGAGGACAGATTGGCGTCAGTCATCTGGTCCAGGGTGGCCAGGCCCGCAGCACACGCCATTGGATTGCCCGAATACGTGCCGCCCAACCCGCCTTTGGGCAATGCATCCATCAAAGCCTTTTTACCAACTACCGCGCCGAGCGGCATACCGCCAGCGATGCTTTTCCCCAACAGAAGCAAGTCTGGCTCGATGCCCAGCCGGGAGAATGCAAAGCGCTGGCCGGTGCGTCCAAACCCTGACTGGATCTCATCGATGATCAGCAGAATGCCTTTTTCATCGCAGAACGCACGCAAGGCTTTGGCAAACTCGACGTCCAACGCAAGGAAGCCGCCTTCGCCCTGGACCGGCTCCAGAATGAAACAGGCTACCTCTTCAACGTCGATTTCGACGCTGAACAATCGATCCATGGCGCTCAACGCTTCTGCGGCGGTGACCCCGTTATCCTTGCTCGGGTAAGGCAAGTGATACACCGGCCCCGGCAGCACGCCGACCTTTTGTTTGTAAGGTGCTACTTTGCCGTTGAGGTTCAGGGTCGCCAGCGTTCGCCCATGAAATCCGCCATCGAAGGCGATAACCGCCGTGCGTCCTGTGTAAGCACGAACAATCTTCAGCGCATTTTCTGCAGCCTCGGCACCGCTGTTGGTCAGCATGCCGACGACCGGATAACTGACTGGAATGAACGCCGCGAGCCGTACCATGAATTGTTTGTAAGGCGCGTGGGGTACAGCGTTGAAGCAGTAATGCGTCAGCTTGGTCGCTTGCTCGCGGATGGCGTCGACGATACGCGCGTTGCAATGCCCCAGGTTCAACACACCAATGCCACCGACAAAGTCGATGTAGCGCTTGCCGTCGTCATCCCACACCTCGGCGTTCTTGCCGTGATCCAGGGTGATGGGGTGGACCCTGGATATCGAACCGCTGATTGATGCGCTGCTCATACAGAAAATGCCCCGTAGAAAATTCCTCGGCCATATAAGCGAGGAATGCTTACGCGTCACAAGCGAAATAAAATCGCGGGGTTATTCCTGATTTTCGGGATGTGCCGTGGCGACCCAAGACCTGCGGCCTTCACGAGGATCCGCGAACGGGTCAGCCACCGAATACTTGCGAAGGACTGCGCAGGGTCGGGTCGAACGGGTTGATCTTCGGCCCGATGGCTGCTGCCTCGCGCTTGAGCAACTCCACGACCGTTGGCAACCGGTCCGGCCCCAACCGCTCGCTGAGTGTCGCCACGCTGAGCGCGGCCACGGCATGCCCATCGCGGTTCAGAATGGGCACGGCCAGACCGGCCATGCCGGGCAACGCCCCGGTGTTGCGAGCCGCATAACCCAGGCGACGAACACTCTCCACCTCCGAACGCAGGAACACCTCGTCATACAGGTGGAAGTCCTTGAGCCTGGGCAGGTTGTAGCGGATCACAGTCTCGCGCTCTTCTTCAGGCAGATACGCCAGAATCGCCAGGCTGCCCTGACCCACTCCCAAGGCCACGCGCCCGCCAATGTCACCGGTAAACGTGCGAATCGGATACGGCCCTTCGCTGCGATCCAGACAGATCGCATCGAAGCCACTGCGCGCCAGCAAAAATAGCGAATCGCCCAACGAAGCACTGAGCCGGAGCATGGAGGGCCTGACCAGATCACGCAGGTTGCCGGTATTCCCCGCGCGGGCGGCCAAGGCAAAGAACTCCAAGCTCAGGCGGTAGCGCTTGCTGCGCCCATCCTGCTCGACCATGCCTTCTTCCATAAGGCTGCGCAGCAGACGATGCGTGGTCGGTTGCGACAAGCCGACCTGCTGCGCCAATTGGGTCACCCTCTCACCACCGTCGGGGGCCGTGCCGAGCATTCGCAGCACGGCGAAGAGCCTTGAGACGCCACCGACGCCCACTTCTTTCACCTCTTTATTCCGATCAGTGGAATTCATTTATCAAAATCCTTCATGGAAATTTGCTGACTGAATGAAAGTGAAAAAATACTCCTTTCAGTGAAATTCGCGCTTTCGTCCATCCTAGGCTTCGTCCTAATCTGAGTCCACAGGGGCGAATCGAACAATATTTGGCAGCCGACTCAGATCGAGCGCCAGCGCACCCGCAGCACCCCTTCGCATCTGCCCATTACAAAAAAGCGTGTTTCGACGCGCCCTATAAATACAGGTGGAACGCAGGCATGGCTTTTCTCCAGCTCGAAGGTCTCAGCAAACGCTACGGTGCAATCGACGCCGTCGTCGCCACACATCTGGCGGTGGAAAAAGGCGAGTTCGTTTCTCTGCTCGGCCCTTCCGGTTGCGGCAAGACCACCACCCTGCAAATGATCGCGGGTTTCGTCGACGCCACCGCCGGACGCATCATCCTGGACGGCCGCGACATCACCGACGCCAAACCGAGCAGCCGTGGCCTGGGGGTCGTGTTCCAGAGCTATGCACTGTTCCCGCACATGACCGTGCGCGACAACGTTGCATTCGGCCTGCGCATGCGCAAGGTCCCGGCAGCCGATATCGCCCGGCGAGTGGCCACGGTGCTGGATCTTGTGCGCCTGGCACCGCATACCGACCGCTATCCCCGCGAGCTGTCCGGTGGTCAGCGCCAGCGCGTGGCCCTGGCTCGCGCCCTGGTGATTGAGCCGCCGGTGTTGTTGCTCGATGAACCGCTGTCCAACCTCGACGCCAATCTGCGCGAAGAAATGCAGTTCGAAATCCGCCGCATCCAGTGCGAAGTCGGGATCACCACCTTGATGGTGACCCATGATCAAGCCGAAGCGCTGTCGATCAGTGATCGCGTGGTGGTGATGCAGGCGGGGCGCGTGACCCAGATCGACGAGCCGTACAAGCTCTACGAACACCCACGCACGCGTTTCATTTCCGGCTTTGTCGGCAAGGCCAACATGCTCGCAGGCGACTTCGATGACGCCGGTTGCCCGCAAGTACGCCATAGCAGCGGCGACGGCGAGCTGACCCTGAGCCTACGCCCGGAAAAAATCGACATGCTGGACACCGGCAGCGGCCGTCTGCAGGGGCGCATCCTGGTCCGCTACTTTCTGGGCAGCCAATGGCTGTATCGCATTGCAACCGACTTGGGCGAATTGACCGTGGTGCGCCGCAACGACGGCAGCGCGCCGCTGGTCGAAGGCACCGCAGTCGGGCTCGACTGGCAGGCCGAACTGTTGCGCGTACTGGCTGCCGACGAGGTGCATGCATGAGCGCCCTTGCGGCGATGCGTCGGGGCGGACGCGGCTACTTATTGTCGACGCCAGCGATGGCGTTGTTCGTGTGCCTGTTGATCCTGCCGCTGTGCCTGACACTCGCACTGTCATTCAACGTCTTTGATTACCAGCTCGGCGTGAAGAACGACGCCTACACGCTCTCCCACTACATCGATCTGTTCAGCGATTCGTACTTCTACGAGATTTTCTTTCGCACGTTCTGGATCAGCGCGCTGGTGACCCTGCTGTGTGTGCTGATCGGCGTGCCCGAGGCCTACATTCTCAGTCGCATGGGCACACCGTGGCGCTCGATTTTTCTGATCCTGATCCTGACCCCGCTTCTGATTTCAGTGGTGGTACGGGCTTTTGGCTGGAGCCTGTTGCTCGGTGCCGACGGCTTGATCAACCAGGCGATTCAAGCGCTCGGCGGGCGCCCGGTAAAACTGCTCTATACGCCGTTCGCGGTGGTCATCGCCCTGGTGCATGTGATGCTGCCGTTCATGATCATTCCGATCTGGACCTCGCTGCAAAAACTCGACCCGGCCGCCGAACAGGCCGCGCTGTCCCTCGGTGCCAGTCAGGCCAAGGTCATGCGTTTGGTGGTGTTGCCCCAGGTGATGCCCGGCGTGCTTTCGGGGACCCTGATCGTGTTCGGCCTGTCAGCCAGCTCATTCGCCATCCCCGGCCTGCTCGGCGGGCGACGTCTGAAAATGGTCGCCACGGTGGTCTATGACCAATACCTCTCGGAGCTGAACTGGCCCATGGGCGCGACCCTCGCCGTGGTGCTGCTGTTAGCCAACCTGCTGATCATGCTGAGCTGGAACCGCATGGTCGAAGGTCGCTATAAAAAAACGTTGGGGGAATAAGGCATGTCTAAAAACGGTCCTCTGTCGCTGGGATTTCATACGCTGGTGGTGCTGTTCATGATGGCGCCATTGGTGGTGGTGTGCCTGGTGGCCTTCACCCCGGAGAACACCTTGAGCTTGCCGACTTCCGGTTTCTCTCTGCGCTGGTTCAGGGCGGTATTCGAACGCGCAGACTTTATCCACGCGTTCTACAACAGCTTGATCCTGGCCTTCGTCGCCGCAACCCTCGCGACCTTGATTGCAGTGCCTGCCGCGCTGGCGATTACCCGCCACACATTTCCCGGCCGTGACTTTTTCAACGGCCTGTTCCTGTCGCCGATCATCATTCCGCACCTGGTACTGGGCGTGGCGATGTTGCGCCTGTTCGCGCTGATGGGCGTCAACGGCAGCTTCTTCTGGCTGATGCTGGCCCACGTAGTGATCATCACCCCGTACGTGTTGCGCCTGGTGATCGCCGCAGCCATCGGGATTGATCGCAGCGCCGAGCAGGCCGCCGAATCCCTTGGCGCCAGCCGTTTTACCCTGTTTCGTCAGATCACCTTGCCGATGATTCTGCCGGGGGTAGCTGGTGGCTGGCTGCTGGCGTTCATCAACAGTTTCGACGAGGTCACCCTGTCGATCTTCGTCAGCTCACCCGCGACCCAAACGCTGCCGGTGCGCATGTATGTGTACGCCACCGAATCCATCGACCCAATGATGGCAGCTGTCTCGGCGCTGGTCATCGCCCTGACCGCAGGCACCATGATTCTGCTCGACAGGGTCTATGGCCTGGACCGGGTTCTGGTCGGTAAACATTGAGGGGGGGCACTGAGATGGCGTTGTTCAAACGACTGGCCGAACTTGATCGTCCACGCCTGGCTTTTACCCTCGACGGTCAGCCGGCCAATGGCTTGCAGGGAGACACCCTGTTGACCGCCGTATTGACCTGTGCCGAGCACGTGCGCGGCAGCGACTTCAGTGCCGAACCGCGCGCGGGCTTCTGCATGATGGGTGCGTGCCAGGATTGCTGGGTACGCCTGGGCGACGGCCGCCGCGTGCGCGCCTGCTCAACCTTGCTCGAAGCAGGCCAAGACGTCAGCCGTGAACCAGGGCGCAGGCCATGAGCGAACATAAGGTGGTCATTGTCGGTGCCGGCCCGGCAGGGATTCGGGCCGCGCAAACCCTGCTGGCCCATGGGGTCAAGCCTTGCCTGGTGGACGAAGCCCCGCGCGGTGGCGGGCAGATTTATCGGCGCCAACCCGCGAATTTTCAGCGTTCGGCACAGCAAGTGTACGGCTTCGAGGCCTCGAAAGCCGACGCGGTCCATCGCACCATGGATGAGCTGGCAGCGCAGATCGACTACCGCCCTGAAACACTGGTGTGGAATGCCGAAAACGGCCGCCTGGATACCCTGCACAATGGACACGCCAGCGGATTGGAGTACTCACGAATCATCGTCGCCACTGGCGCCACCGACCGCGTTCTACCGGTGCCGGGCTGGACCTTGCCGGGGGTATACACCCTGGGCGCCGCACAGATCGCCTTGAAATATCAGGGCTGCGCCATCGGTGAGCGAGTGGCCTTTTGTGGCAGCGGCCCCCTGCTGTATCTGGTCGCGTATCAATACGCCAAGGCTGGCGCCAAGGTCGTGGCAGTGCTCGACAGCGCCCCCTTCAGCGCCCAATGCCAAGCATTGCCTGCTTTGATCGGTCAGCCCGGCACCTTGGCCAAGGGCCTGTATTACCGCAGTTGGTTGACCGCTCACGGTATCCCGGTGCATCAGGGCGCAACACTTGAACGCATTGACGGCGAACAACGGGTCAGTGCTGCGCTCTGGCACAAAGGTAAGCGCCAACAACGCCTGGAGTGTGATGCCATCGCGTTCGCCCACGCGTTGCGCAGCGAGACGCAACTGGCCGATCTACTGGCCTGCGAATTCCTCTGGAGCGCATTGAACCGTGCCTGGTTGCCACGTCGCGACAGTGCCGGGCGCAGCAGTGTTGAAGGGGTATACCTGGCGGGCGACGGTGCCGGCATCATGGGCGCTGACGCCGCAGAAATGGCCGGAGAGCGTGCCGCCCTGGCGCTGCTCGAAGACAGCGGACACAACGTCGACAGCGCGCGCGGTACACATCTGGAACACAAACTCGCGGCCATCGAACGCTTTCGGCATGGTCTGGAAACAGCGTTCCCCTTCCCAACACATTGGGCCGCTGAAGCGCCCGATGAATTGATCCTGTGTCGCTGCGAAGAGGTCTCGGTCGGCGACGTGCGGACAGTGGTCGATGAGGGTCATTGGGAACTCAACCGGGTCAAGGCCCATTGCAGGGTTGGTATGGGCCGGTGTCAGGGCCGAATGTGCGGCGCGGCAGCGGCAGAAATCGTCGCCCAACGCAGCGGCCGGGCGCTGGACAGTATCGGTCGGCTGCGCGGTCAGGCACCGATCAAGCCGTTACCGTTCGGCGTGGAGATCGAGCCATGAGCGCAGTGATCGAAACCGATGTGGTGATTCTCGGCGGCGGCATTGTCGGTGCGTCGGCAGCCTTGATGCTCGTCCGCATGGGCAAGCGCGTGGCACTGCTGGAGCGTGACTTTTGTGGCTCACATTCCAGTGGTGTGAACTACGGCGGTGTGCGCCGTCAGGGTCGACCGCTGAGCCAATTGCCATTGTCCCAACGCGCCCACCAGATCTGGGGCCGCTTGCATGAACTGATCGGCATCGACGGGGAGTACGTGCGCTCAGGGCATCTCAAGCTCGCCCGCAGCCATGAAGACATGGCCGCGCTGCAGGCCTACGCCGAGGACAGCCAAGGCTTTGGCCTCGGCCTGCAACTGCTCGACCGTGCCGAGTTGCGAGCACGCTTCCCCTGGGTCGGCGATGTGGCAGTCGGTGCCTCGCTGTGCCCCGATGACGGCCACGCCAACCCACGACTCGTCTCTCCGGCCTTTGCCCGCGCCGCGCAACGCTTGGGCGCGCAAGTGTTCGAGCAGGCCAACGTCATCGACGTCGCGCACGATGGGCAGATGTTTCAGGTGCGTAGCGCCAAGGGTTTAACGGTCCGCGCACCATGGCTGCTCAACTGTGCGGGTGCGTGGGCTGGCACCCTCGCCGCCAAGTTCGGCGAACCGGTGTCGATGCAGTCAGGGCATCCGGCGATGCTCGTCACCGAGCCATTGCCCATGGTCATGGATGTGAGTACCGGCGTGGAAGGCGGCGGGATTTATGCGCGCCAGGTCGCACGCGGGAATTGCGTACTGGGCGGCGGCCAGGGGTTCGCGTTAGGCCCGGAGTCGGCTCGCCCTGGACAGGCCGCCGTGCTGGATATCCTGCGCAACGCCGCCGAGCTGTACCCCTTTTTGACAGGCGCTCAGGCGATTCGTACCTGGAGTGGCACCGAAGGTTATCTGCCCGATCGCGAACCGGTGATCGGCGCCAGCACCACTCAACCCGGCTTGCTGCATGGCTTCGGCTTTGCCGGTGCCGGTTTCCAAATCGGCCCGGCAGTGGGTGAAGCCTTGGCCGAGTTGGTCTGTACCGGCGGCACAACACAACCCATCACAGCGTTTTCCATCAGCCGCTTTCAACCCGCCGCGTTTACGCCAAACCGGTCGCTGCACGCGGGGACCGTCATTCAATTGCCTAGAGGAAGGTCACTTCAATGAAGAACGTCAAACGTATCGCCCTGTCTTGTCTACCCTTGGCCAGCCTGCTGCTCACGGCACCGGCGCATGCCGAACCGACGCTGTATCTGGGCATGAACGGCGGCACCATGGAACGCGTCTATGCCGACAAGGTTTTGCCGGCTTTTGAGAAGGCCAATAACGTCAAGGTGGTGATCGTACCCGGCACCTCTTCTGACATTCTGGCCAAGGTCCAGGCCAGCAAGGACAACCCGCAACTACACGTCATGTTCCTCGACGACGGCATCATGTACCGCGCCATCTCCATGGGCCTGTGCGGCAAGCTGCAGCCAAGCGCGGCGCTGGCAGACATTCCGGCCAAGGCTCGGATCAAGGAAGAAGCCGCAGCAGTAACCCTGGGCGTCACCGGCCTCGCCTACAACACACGAATGTTCAAGGAGAAAGGCTGGAGCGCTCCCACCTCGTGGATGGACATGGCCGACAGTCGTTACAAGGACAAAGTAGTCTTCCAGTCCCTGGCTTCGTCGACCTATGGCCTGCACGGCTTCTTGATGTTCAACCGTATCCAGGGCGGCAGCGAAACCAACGTCGAACCGGGCTTCAAGGCCTGGCCGAAAACCGTCGGCCCCAACGTACTGGAATACATCGCCAGCTCAGCGAAGATTTCCGAAATGGTGCAAACCGACGAAGCCGCCCTCTTCCCCCTGACACCGACCCAGGTCTCCACCCTGAAACTGCTCGGCGTGCCGGTTGAATACGCACAACCCAAAGAAGGTGCGGTGGTACTCAACGTCGCCGAATGCACCATCGCCAACAACAACCAGCCCGAGCTCGCGCAAAAACTCGCCGCCTACCTCCTGAGCCCGGAAGCGCAGGCCCCGGCACTGGAAGAAGGCGACCAAATCCCCTCCAACCCAAAAACCCCAACCACCGATAAAACCCGCAGCCAGGTCGCAGCGATGAACGCATACCTGGAGACGGCCATCTCGATTGATTGGGATCAGGTTAATCAGCAACGCCCGGAATGGAATGCGCGCTGGAGCCGGACGATCGAGCGGTAGAGAGCAACACCATGTAAGAGCGCGCTTGCAACTATGCGTCCCGCCGCGATCGGCTAACAGAGTCGGAAAAGTAGTGGATTCACTATCGCACCGGGCAGAGCCGATTTATCACGAGCAAGCGCGCGCCTACACGTCACTAAGTTCTATATAACCTCACTTCCGATGACAGCGGGATCATCCTCACCTAATAACTCAACATACTCATAGAACACTCAGCCGGAGAAAAACCATTACTCATCACTGCGCCTCGTATTCAACCCGCTCCTTGTACGGCACGTATAGCCGCCTTGAGTTCCCGTTCTGAACATACGTAGAATCTGTCACCCTTCTGATAAAGTATTTTTGTCGTCAACACGGCAACTGATGTGTCAGACATCTCAAGCCGATAATGTTTGTCGAAGTATAATTTTGGTGAAAGCAGACTCTGGTTGGCCCATTCGTCCAGCAGGGCGGCACACACCATACATAGAATGCCAGCCTCAATCATGGACCCACGATTGAGGCTGATCAGATGCGAAATCATTGTGCTGAGCTTTGAATCAAAAATGATAGCGGTAGGGCTTACAAAGAAGCCTGTCAAACCAAAAGCAATAATTACAAAGCCGATAGCGTACAAAAAACGCCACGGACAACAGGCACGATCAAAATAGTCAAGGTAGTTCCGTTCAAAACCCTTTACTTCAAAATATCCTGGAAACTCAGAAACACGAACCTTAATTAGGCCACCTCTTGCCCACTCCATTTCCAACCGCCGCCTAAAAAAAGAAAATCATAGCAAATGGCTGGTTTATAGCGACACATCTAATTATTAAAAATAATTTCCAGGAGTATTCCCACATGAACCAATCCATCAATCCATGTTGACATAATTAGCAATTAACAACTTGCGCAGTAAGTGGCGCAGTACTTTAAGTAACCGTATAACTCAGTCATCCAGAAAACCAAACCGAAACCTATTCGAGTAGGGCGGCTCCCACCGGTAGATGGAGGTCAATGAATCGCAGACATGGGCTACGCACAAACCAAAAGGCCCGTAGCGTTGGACGCTACGGGCCTTTTTTACAGCTGAGGAGCTATATCCTAAAATGGTAGTAGATATAAGATTGTTAACAACAAAGAAAAAACAACAAAAAACCATTAACTATCAATAGATTACAGGTTACAAGCTTCGCTAAAATCAGAAAAATGTAAAGTTAGCGTCAGCGTGACGAAGATCTTCGGCAATTACATCCAGATGAATGGTTGCACCGTCCGTAACGGACTTCATAAATCTTAAAACTGGAAGCCCACCTCTCAGCTTTGGCGAACCTATGAATAGATAGTTTACCTTTGCGTGAAAAGTAGCAGATGCCCTTTACTATGGGCGTCATACTAGTCGTAGGTCACCGATGAAGAGGTTAAGGCTCTACTCCTATGATCACCCAGGCAAGTGGGATTAGGCCATCGACCTAGAAATTGGCGATGCAACTCCCGTATGTTCACGTCGACAGTACGTAAGCGACCCATAAACCCCACATACCGTTAGATGGGCTTTACGTTTACCTTGGCATCTCTGGCGAGCAGTTCCATGGCAATAGCGCTTCGTAGTCGGCCACCGACTGCGCATGCGGCAGTCGTTCCAGTACGTGGCGCAGCCACGTATAGGGCTCTTGGCCGTTGACCTTGGCGGTCTCGACCAAGCTGTAGATCTGGGCACTCGCGTTGGCGCCCTTGGGTGTGTCGCTGAAAAGCCATGCTTTGCGGCCTATTACAAACGGTTTTATTGCGCGCTCAGCCCTGTTGTTGTCTATCGGTAAAAAACCAGCCTCCACGTAACGTTCCAGCCGGCTCCAGTTGCTGGCCAGATAACTGACGGCTCGGCCCAGCACGCTCTGCGGCGTAATCTGGGGATGTGTTTTCTCCAGCCAGCTTTTCAGTTGCGCCAGGACCGGCAAACTCTTTTCCTGCCGACCTGCCAAGCGGTGCTCATCGCTCACGTCTTTCAGCTCACGCTCGATGCCGTACAGCTTGTTGATCATCGTCAGCGCTATATCGGCACGGCCAGTTTTGCCTTTGGGTTGCACTTTTTGCGCTTCGACGAACTTGCGTCGAGCGTGCGCCAGACAAGCCAGCCGCGTAACGCCCGGTTGCGCGGCCAAGGCGTTATAGCCTGCGTAATCGTCCGTCATCACGTAGCCGCGATAACCTTCGAGCAGGCGTAAAGGCACCTCCTGCGCACGGCTGGTCGTGTAGTCAAACAGCACCACTTTTCGATCCGGCGGACCACTCGCCTGCACCCACATCCAGGATTGGCTGGTCGGGTCTCGACCTGGCTCTTTCAGCACTTGCACCCGCGTTTCATCGCAGTGGATGACGGGACTTTCCAGCAACCGAACCCGCATCAAATTGAGCAAAGGCTGCAAGTGTTCGCCGCATTGAATAACCCAGCGCGCCAATGTCTGTCGCGGGATATCCACGCCGTGCCGACTCAGCACCGTCTCGAAGCGATGTAACGGAAGACCGTCGACATACTTGGTGGTCAGCAGCATCGCAAGGACACTGGGGCTGGCCATGCTCTTTTCAATCAACTGCGCCGGTTTGTCGGCAGTGACCGGGGTGGTTTCACAGCCACGACACCCGTAAATTTTGCGGATGTGTTTGATAACGCGGATCTGCATCGGCACGATCTCCAGCTGTTCGCTGGTTTCTTCACCGATGGTGTGTTTGCGGCAACCGCAGACACAGGTCAGTTCGTGTTCGGGCAGTTCGTGGATGATTTCAATGCGCGGCAGGTCGGCAGGCAGTGGTTTACGTTTGCCACGGCGTTTGGTTGGGGCAACGACTTCTTCGTCAGACTCTTCGCTGACCGGAACCACGATGCTTTCGGGCTCATTGAAGAGCGCGAGTTGCGGCGCCTGCGGATCGACTGTTTACTCGGACTTTCGACCGAACAATCGGTCGCGCAACAACTTGATCTGTTCTTTCAGATCGACAATCTGGCCCTTGTCTACTTGACGCTCACCGAGCATTTGCACAAGCATTTGCTTGAGCAGAACCGGATCATCAGGAAG
>NZ_JASJVE010000039.1:0-38911 GCF_036346185.1 Pseudomonas sp. 10C3
AGATGTGTATAAGAGACAGCTGTAGGAGCGGGCTTGTCCGCGATGGCGGTCTTACGGCATCAACTTATCAAGCATCGCCTTGTCACGCACTGCACCTTTGTCGGCGCTGGTCGCCAGCAGGGCGTAGGCCTTCAGAGCGGTGGTCACTTTGCGCGGGCGCTTCTCGACCGGCTTCCAGCCTTTGGCATCTTGCTCGGCACGGCGTCCGGCCATTTCTTCATCGCTGATCAACAGGTTGATCGAGCGGTTCGGAATGTCGATCAGCACTTTGTCGCCATCGCGCACCAGACCAATCGCACCGCCCGCTGCTGCTTCTGGCGATGCGTGGCCGATGGACAGGCCCGAGGTGCCGCCGGAGAAGCGACCGTCGGTGAGCAAGGCGCAGGCTTTGCCCAGGCCTTTGGATTTCAGGTACGACGTCGGGTAGAGCATTTCCTGCATGCCCGGGCCGCCTTTCGGACCTTCGTAACGGATGATCACGATGTCGCCAGCCTTCACTTCGTCGGCGAGGATGCCGCGTACGGCGCTGTCCTGGCTTTCGAAGATCTTCGCGTTGCCTTCAAAGACATGGATCGACTCATCGACACCTGCGGTTTTCACCACGCAGCCGTCCAGCGCGATGTTGCCGTACAGCACGGCCAGGCCGCCTTCTTGCGAATACGCGTGTTCCACGCTGCGGATACAGCCGTTCTCACGGTCGTCATCCAGGGTTTCCCAACGAGTCGACTGACTGAATGCAGTCTGGGTCGGAATGCCCGCAGGACCAGCCTTGAAGAAGGTGTGTACCGCTTCGTCGTCAGTCTGGGTGATGTCCCATTTGGCGATGCCTTCGGCCATGGTCTTGCTGTGGACGGTCGGCAGATCGGTGTGCAGCAGGCCACCGCGAGCCAGTTCGCCGAGGATGCTGAAAATCCCGCCGGCACGGTGCACGTCTTCCATGTGGTACTTCTGGATATTCGGCGCGACCTTGCACAGTTGCGGCACTTTGCGTGACAGACGGTCGATGTCCTTCAAGTCGAAATCGATTTCACCTTCCTGTGCCGACGCCAGCAAATGCAGGATGGTATTGGTCGAGCCACCCATGGCGATGTCCAGGGTCATGGCGTTTTCGAAGGCTTTGAAGTTGGCGATATTACGTGGCAGTACCGACTCATCGTTCTCGGTGTAGTACTGGCGGCACAGGTCGACGATGGTGCGGCCAGCCTGCAGGAACAGTTGCTCGCGGTCGCTGTGGGTCGCCAGTTGCGAACCGTTGCCCGGCAGCGCAAGGCCCAGGGCTTCTGTCAGGCAGTTCATCGAGTTGGCGGTGAACATGCCGGAGCAAGAGCCGCATGTCGGGCACGCACTGCGCTCGTATTCGGCGACTTTTTCATCGCTGGCTTCGGAGTCAGCGGCGATCACCATCGCGTCGACCAGGTCCAGACCGTGGCTGGCCAGTTTGGTCTTGCCAGCTTCCATCGGGCCGCCGGACACGAAGATCACCGGGATATTCAGGCGCAAGGCGGCCATCAACATACCGGGGGTGATTTTGTCGCAGTTGGAAATGCAGACGATGGCGTCGGCGCAGTGGGCGTTGACCATGTATTCCACGGAGTCGGCGATGATCTCGCGGCTCGGCAGCGAATACAGCATGCCGTCGTGACCCATGGCGATGCCGTCATCCACGGCAATGGTGTTGAATTCCTTGGCCACGCCACCGGCGCGTTCGATTTCGCGAGCGACCAGTTGGCCCATGTCTTTGAGGTGCACATGGCCGGGCACGAACTGGGTGAACGAGTTGGCGATGGCAATGATCGGTTTTTTGAAGTCGGCGTCTTTCATCCCGGTGGCGCGCCACAAAGCGCGAGCGCCGGCCATATTGCGGCCGTGGGTAGACGTTTTCGAGCGGTAATCAGGCATGGAGCGCTCCTGGCGGCAAATCAGGTATCAGGAAAGGGAGAGAGCTTCTATTGACGACACAGACACCCGGCAGTGACCGGATGCTGCGGTGAACCGATGACGCCACGGGATCGCCGCGCGCTCGGCCTGAGCTCATAAACCCGCCGGGGATGACTGGCGATGAATAAAGGCGATTCTACACCTGCGGCGTCAGGAAGGAATGCCGAAGGTCGTTCCGACCTTAATCGCGGGCAAACCCGCTCCTACAGTAGGAGCGGGCTTGCCCGCGATTGGCCGAGAAGCAGTGATCAGCTGTTTGGCAGCAACCGGCAGGTCATGCTTTTGATATAGCGCGTTTCGGCAATCGCCGGGTGCACCGGGTGGTCCGGGCCTTGGCCGCCGCGTTCCAGCAACTGCATGTTGCGGTCCAGATGGCGGGCGCTGGTCAGGAGGATGTTTTGCAGGTCGTCCTCCGGCAGGTGCATCGAGCAGGAAGCGCTGATCAGAATCCCGTCTTTGCTGAGCAGGCGCATGGCCTGTTCGTTGAGACGGCGGTAAGCGCCTTCGCCGTTTTTCAGGTCTTTTTTGCGTTTGATGAAGGCCGGTGGATCAGCAACGATCACGTCGAAACGCTCTTCGCCGTTTTTCAGCTCCTTCAATGCTTCGAACACGTCGCCTTCGATGCACGCCACTTTGTCGGTGAAACCGTTGAGTGCCGCGTTACGTTCAACGCCGTCCAGCGCGAAGGAAGATGCGTCGACGCAGGTGACATCGCTGGCACCGAAAGCGGCCGCTTGCACGCCCCAGCCGCCGATGTAGCTGAACAGGTCCAGGACGCGTTTGCCTTTGACGTACGGTGCCATGCGCGCGCGGTTCATGCGGTGGTCATAGAACCAGCCGGTTTTCTGTCCGGCCATGACCGGCGCTTCGAATTTCACCCCGTTCTCTTCCAGCGCAACCCACTCAGGCACTAGGCCGAAGGCGGTCTCGACGTAACGGTTGAGGCCTTCGGCATCGCGTGCGGCGGAGTCGTTCTTGAACAGGATACCGCTCGGCTTGATTACTTGAATCAAGGCCGCGAGCAGGTCGTCCTTGTGGTTTTCCATGGTGGCGGAAGCCAGTTGCACCACTAGGATGTCGCCAAAACGATCGACCACCAGACCCGGCAGCAGGTCGGAGTCGCCGAACACCAGGCGGTAATAAGGCTTGTCGAACAGGCGTTCGCGCAACGACAGCGCGACGTTCAGGCGGTGTACCAGCAACGATTTATCCAGCGGCACTTTGATGTCGCGGGACAGCAGGCGTGCGCAGATCAGGTTGTTGGGGCTCATTGCCACAATGCCCAACGGCTTGCCGCCGGCAGCTTCCAGAATGGCTTGATCGCCCGCAGCAAAGCCGTTGAGCGGGGTGGCGGCTACATCGATTTCGTTGCTGTAGACCCACAAGTGGCCGGCGCGCAAGCGACGGTCGGCATTGGCTTTGAGGCGCAAGCTAGGCAGGGACATGACGTCGCTCCGGAAAAAAGAGCGAGATTATAACGCGTCATCCACGCTCGGGGCCCTGATCACTGGAATAAACCACTGGCGGAGTCTATTGCATCGTTCTGAGTGTTGTCGGATGCCCCTCCACAAAGGTTAAAATTGCCGCCTAGTCCTGAGTGTGTATTTATGTCCCAAGCGCTAACCACCGAGCAGATTCAGCAGGCCTTGCAAGGCATCAGTGTGCCGCCACAGCCGCAGATCATGGTGGATTTGCAGATGGAGCAATACATGCCTGATCCGGACCTGGGGGCGATTGCCCGGTTGATCGCGCAGGATCCGGGCTTGTCCGGCGCATTGTTGAAAATCGTTAATTCACCGTATTACGGCCTGACCAATAAAATCGCCTCGATTGAGCGCGCGGTAAATCTGCTGGGCAGTGCCTCGATCATCAACCTGATCAACGCGCAGTCGATCAAGGGCGAGATGACCGACGAAACCATCGTTACCCTCAACCGTTTCTGGGACTCCGCGCAGGATGTGGCGATGACCAGCCTGACGCTGGCCAAACGCACCGGCTCACAGGCGGTGGACGAGGCCTATGCGCTGGGGCTGTTCCATGACTGTGGCATTCCGCTGATGCTCAAGCGCTTCCCCAACTACATGAGTGTGTTGGAAGACGCTTACGCCAAGGCGAGCCCGACCTGTCGTGTGGTGGACACAGAGAACCATACATTCAATACCAACCATGCCGTGGTCGGTTATTTCACCGCCAAGTCCTGGCGTTTGCCGGAGCATGTCAGCAACGCTATTGCCAACCATCACAATGCGTTGGCGATCTTCCAGGACGAGTCGGGTCACAACAGCCAACTGAAGAACTTGCTGGCGATCCTGAAAATGGCCGAACATGTCTGTGCGTCCTATCGGGTGCTGGGCAATCAGGGTGAAGACCATGAGTGGAACAGCATCGGTCATCTGATTCTGGATTACGTGGGGCTTTCCGATTACGATTTTGAGAACCTCAAAGAATCCATTCACGAGTTGGGCGTCCGCTAGCCCGATCACTCGTTCCTTTGTCCGGGTCGCCAATGCCTGAATTACCTGAAGTCGAAACCACCTGCCGGGGCATCGCGCCGTATCTGGAAGGTCAGCGCGTCAGTCGCGTGATCGTTCGTGACCGGCGTTTGCGCTGGCCGATCCCCGAGGACCTGGACGTGCGCCTGTCCGGGCAGCGGATTGTATCGGTGGCGCGTCGCGCCAAGTACCTGTTGATCAATGCCGAGGTCGGAACGTTGATCAGTCATTTGGGCATGTCGGGTAATTTGCGTCTGGTCGACGCCGGATTGCCTGCGGCCAAGCATGAGCATGTGGATATCGAGCTGGAGTCGGGCATGGCCCTGCGCTACACCGACCCGCGCCGTTTTGGTGCGATGCTCTGGAGCCTTGACCCGCTCAATCACGAATTGCTGATTCGTCTCGGGCCGGAGCCGTTGACCGAGCTGTTCGATGGGGAACGTCTGTTCGAACGTTCCCGGGGACGCTCAATGGCGGTCAAACCTTTCATCATGGACAACGCGGTGGTGGTCGGAGTCGGTAATATTTACGCGACTGAAGCCTTGTTTGCCGCCGGTATCGACCCGCGTCGCGAGGCTAAGAGCATCTCCCGGGCGCGTTATATGAAGCTGGCGATCGAGATCAAGCGCATTCTTATCCACGCCATCGAGCGCGGCGGCACCACCCTCAAGGATTTTATCGGCGGCGATGGTCAGCCCGGCTACTTTCAGCAGGAGCTGTTCGTTTACGGTCGCGGCCATCAGCCGTGCAAAGTCTGCGGTACCGAGTTGCGCGAAGTAAAACTCGGTCAACGTACCAGCGTGTACTGCCCGCGTTGCCAGACATAGATATCCTGTAATCGCGGCCTTGCCCGCGCCTGCCTGAAATGGCATCTGACAGCTGCAAACCTTGCGTAACCAGCGCCGCTGTTTATAGTGACGATCATTACTACCGTTGAGCTTGAAGGATCACGCCATGAGTCCGTTTCGTACCCTCGCTGTTGCCTTGGCCTTGCTGTTCGGATTGCAGGTGCTGCCTGCACAGGCTCAAGCAGAGTCACACGGGAGCGGAGATCCAACCTACTCCCTCGAAGCGCCGCCGGCCTACGCCATGATCGGCGACCTGTTGATTGCCCGGCCTTTGCTGATCGCGGCAACTCTGGTGGGTGCCGTACTGTTCGTGGTGGCGCTGCCGTTTACCGCAACTGGCGGTGGCATTGGCGACGCGGGCAAGGCGTTGGTGGTGGACCCTGGTAAGTCCGCGTTCGTCCGCTGCCTGGGTTGTACGGGCGATGGCTACAACAAACGCGAATAACCGGCGTCGCGATAAACGCTAAGGCGCGGCTTGCCTGACTGTCGGGTCGAACACTGCTGGAATCCCAAGCCCGCGAGGATCGCTCGCGGCTTCGACCTTGGCGTTGTCCTTGTTCCAGAACAGCACCTGCTGATTGCCATAGGCGCGCTTGGTGTCCTTGAGGCTGTAGCCGCGTGCTTGCAGCTCAGTCAGTTGCTCTGGAGAAAAGGCGTCGGGTTCGTACTCGATAACATCCGGCAAATACTGGTGGTGATAGCGCGGCACGGCAGGCCATGTCGCAACGGGTTGTCCGTCCAGGTATTGCAGGATCGACAGCAGCACCATGCTCGGAATACGGCTGCCGCCCGGTGTGCCGAAGGCGCTGAACTCGGTTGGACTTTCAATAAAGCTTGGGCTCATGCTCGACAGCGGCCGCTTGCCCGCCGCGATGGCGTTCGCTTGGCTGCCGGCCAGACCGTAAGCGTTGCTGCCTTGCGGGTCGGCGGCAAAGTCGTCCATTTCGTTATTCAATACCACGCCAGTACCGGGCACGCTGAAGGCTGACCCGAACGGCAGATTCACCGAAAGCGTCGCAGCGACCGCATTGCCCTCGCTGTCGAGGATGGCGAAATGAGTGGTGTGATCGCCCTCACGCCATTTAGGCGCAGGCGGCAGGCTGGCGCTGGGCGTCGCGTCGTGTGGGTCGATGTCGCGAGCCAGCTGCTTTAGGTAGTCGCGATCAAGTACATGGGCCAATGGGTTGCTGACGAAATCCGGATCGCCCAGCAAGCCTCGGTCGCGGTAAGCCCGGCGCAGGACTTCGACCACGTAGTGGGCACGCTGCACCTTGTCGGCCTCACGCCACGGCAACTGCTGCAACATCGTCAGGCTCTGGGCCAGCGCGATGCCGCCTGCGGAGGGTGGCGGGGCGCTGATCAACTCGCGATTATCCGCTAATGGGAAGCGTAGCGGCGCGCGGGCAACCACTCGATAGCGCTGCAGATCGTCGTCT
The DNA here is from genome assembly GCF_036346185.1 of Pseudomonas sp. 10C3. NCBI lineage: Bacteria > Pseudomonadati > Pseudomonadota > Gammaproteobacteria > Pseudomonadales > Pseudomonadaceae > Pseudomonas > Pseudomonas sp. 10C3. The sequence goes on from NZ_JASJVE010000039.1 coordinate 6,715, forward strand.
GTCCAGATGCCGCCAGCGGACCTGACCCCTTTGACCAGCGCCTGACCGGTCAGGCCTTCGTAGAAACCGGCGCGCCCCTTGTCGGCAAAACGATCAAGGGTCAGCCCCAGTTCCGGTTGTTTGATGATCTCGCCCAGCGCCGGGATGTTCCCGTGGCGCAGAAACAGCCGGGTGCTCTCCGGGTCGTCGCGCAAGGCGGACAAACGCCAGCCAGCGCGCTCCCGGTAAACAGGATCGACGGCAAACCCCTGATACGCCAAGCGGATGGCCGGGGCCAGCGAGGTTTTCAGCGGCAGTTTACCGTAATGCTCGGCCAGTTCGACCAGCGCCGCTGGCAAGCCCGGAATGGCGGCGGCCAGTGGGCCGTTGAGCGACAGCGTGGGTTGTACCTTGCCGTCGCGGCGATACATGCTCTGGTTGGCCTGGAGTGGTGCGCGTTCGCGGGCATCAAGGAACTGATAGCGAATCGGCTCAGCGCTTTGCCGCAGCAGGAAGAACCCGCCACCGCCCAGCCCGGAAGCATAAGGCTCGACCACCGCCAGCGCGGCACTGACCGCCACGGCAGCGTCGAACGCGTTGCCGCCGATGAACAATATTTCTCGACCGGCGGCTGTGGCTTGCGGATGGGGGCTGGCGATGGCGGCCTGTTGCGGTGCCTTGGCCTGAGCGGCAAGGGCGCACAGCAGGAGCAGGGCGCCGAGCAGGGAGGGGAGACGATTCAGCGTACGGGTCATCCGGAACTCGCTTTTGTCGACAGGCAGTGCAGCCCGGCTGGCGAGTGCAGGAGCGTCGAAGGGGCTAGGCTTTGTGGGTCAAAATCAGGTATTTGGCCATCAGTTCGTCTTTGCTCTCGACGTGGGTTTCATCCAGCGGGATGCAATCCACGGGGCAGACTTGCTGGCACTGCGGTTCGTCGTAATGGCCAACGCATTCGGTGCACAGGTTCGGATTGATCACGTAGATCTCCTCACCTTGAGAAATTGCCTCGTTCGGGCACTCGGGTTCGCAGACGTCGCAATTGATGCAGTCGTCGGTGATGATCAGGGACATGAAGCACTCCTGCCACGGGCAGCGCCGGGGCATATGAAAACTAATGCGGCGAATTGTGCCGCATTAGTTCGTCCGATGCACCTTAGCGTTTGAACCGTTCGGTCAACGCCTCAGCTACCGCCGGGTGTACAAACTTGGTGATATCGCCGCCCAGTGCCGCGATTTCACGGACCAGCGTTGAGGAAATGAACGAATAACGCTCGGACGGTGTAAGGAACAGGCTTTCCACGTCCGGGGCCAATTGGCGGTTCATGTTGGCCAGCTGGAACTCGTATTCGAAATCCGATACCGCCCGCAACCCGCGCAGGAACACGTTGGCGTGCTGCTCTTTGGCGAAGTGCGCCAGCAAGGTGGAGAAACCTACCACCTCGACATTGGGCAGGTGTTTAGTGACCTCTCGGGCCAGCGCCACGCGCTGTTCCAGGGGAAACAGCGGGTTTTTCTTCGGGCTGGCAGCAACCGCGATGACCACTTGGTCGAACAGGCGCGAGGCGCGTTCGACCAGATCGCCATGGCCCTTGGTGATAGGGTCGAAGGTGCCTGGGTACAACACTCGGTTCATCGCGTCGTCCTGGTCGGAGTCCGTTGGGGAGTCGGATGGTAGCGCAGCAATCCCGGTGGGCCAAGTCGGCTTATGGATAGCAGGGGCATTATTGCTTTGGCAAATGAGGCGTTTCCGCCGCTTTTACAGCGCCTTCCGGTGCTACGCATCTAAGCAGATCTTAGCCTTTCACCCAGCAAAGTCGCCAGTTGCGCGGTCAGTCCATAGACCGACAGTTGCGGGTTGGCCCCGATGCTGGTGGGAAATAACGAGCCATCATGGATCGACAGATTGCTCAGCTGATGATGCCGGCCAAGGCTATCGCATACAGCGGTTTTTGGCTCTTCACCCATGGCACAACCGCCCATCACATGGGCGCTGCCCAGTCGGGTGCGGTACGTTTCCAGGCTCAAACCGTTGATGACTGATCGTGCCTCGGCCAGGCTTTTCACGTAGCCAGCGTCTTCGTGTACTGGCATCACCGCCTTGGCCCCGCCAGCAAACTGGATCTCGGCCATGCTGTGATAAGCCCGGCGAATGCCATCCCAGGCGTAAGACGACACCTGATAATCGAGCACTGGCGTGCCGTCGCCGCGCAGTTCCACGCTGCCGCCCGGGCTGCCTGGGTGAAAACCGTCACGCATCAAGGCCAGCATCATGTGGGTATTAGGCAGTTGGGCCATGCGCTCTGCGTTTTCCTGGCCGACGCCGCCGAGCAGGGTGCTGGCCAGCGCCGGTTGCAGGGGCGGTACTTCGAGCTTGTAAGACATCTGCCCGGTGGTGCCGTCGGTCCATTGGAAATGGTCGGAATAAATCGACTGCGGTGCGCCGTAAAATGGATTGATCACCCGGTCGAACAACGCTGCGGAAAAACTCGTCAGGTGCAGAAACGTGCGCTTGCCCACGCGCTTGTCCGGGTCCGGGGCGTCGGAGCGCATCAGTAAGGCAGGGCTGTTGATACCGCCACCGGCCAGTACGTAGTGCTTTGCCTTGACTGTGATACTGCGACCGTTGGGCGCCACACAGCGCTCATCCATGCCCACGCATTGCAGGCCGACAACATTGTCACCTTTGATCACCAGCCGTTCTGCGCGGGCCAGGTACAGCAGCTCGCCGCCCTTATCCAGAGTCGCGGGGATGGTCGTGACCAGCATCGATTGTTTGGCATTGGTCGGGCAGCCCATGCCGCAATACCCTAGGTTCCAGCAGCCGCGTACATTGCGCGGGATGACTTTCCAGCTGTAACCCAACTGCTCGCAACCGTTGCGGATCACATCGTTGTTGGCGTTGGGTGGCATGACCCACGGGGCAACGCCCAGACGCTGTTCCATTTTGGCGAACCACGGCGCCATTTCGGCTGCGCTGTGGCCTTTGACCGCGTGTTCTTTGGCCCAGTGTTCCAGGGTTGGTTCGGGGGTGCGAAAGCTCGACGTCCAGTTGATCAGCGTGGTGCCGCCGACGGCTCGTCCCTGGAGGATGGTAATCGCGCCATCCTTGCTCATGCGGCCGATGCCTTCCTGATAAAGGCTGGAATAAGCCTGATCTTCGAGCATCTTGAAGTCGCTGCTGGTTTTCAACGGGCCTTCTTCGATCAGCAATACCTTATAGCCAGCCGCGCTGAGGATTTCTGCCGTGGTGCCACCGCCAGCGCCGCTGCCGATGATCGCGACATCCGCCTCCAGCGTCAGGTCATGGGTCAATTGCGCGCCGCTGTAGGTTTTCCAGCCACGGGCAAGGCCTTCTCGAAACACATCAGGAACCGGCATAGGGCCTCGATCTATTTATTTTTATTGGGGGGGGTGGGGCATGTGTGGTTCAAACAGTCGGCGGGCCGGGATAACCGCAATGCGCCCACGATTCCGGGCGGCTGTACCAAGCCATCGTCACCAGCTTCAGCAAGGCGCCATGGCCCATGCGTAACAGGCTCAATGCGCTGTTTTCCCAGCGATTGAGGAAGGCCGTCATCTGCAACGGGCTGGCATTTTCCCAGCCGCCCCAGACACCGGTCAATGGACCTCGGGTGACGGGCAGCGCCAGTACATCGAACAGTTGCTGCGTCAGTTTGAGCATCTCCGGCGACAGTCGATCAAGGCTGGCGTCGATGCTTTGCAGGGTGCCCGCGATGGCGTTCGGTAGCGCAATCTCACCCAGACTGCCTTTGAGCATCACTGGAATCAGTGCGCGCAGGAATGGCAGATCACTGCTGCGTAATACGGCAAAGCCGCTGGCAGGCGTGCTGGCCGAGCAACCGCTCAGGCTCGCCGCGAGCCCGGCAGAGGACAGGAAGGCGCTGGCGCACAGGCCGATTTTCAGCACGCCCCGACGTGATAGGTTGGGGCTTTCAGACAGGCTGTTGTTCATTGTTTTTGTGGCCCTGTTCTTATGGATTTGTTGGACGGCGGTTGTCAGTCAGGGCTAACGAATGAACAGCTTGTAGACCAGCCGCTGGATCGCCTTGCCGTACGGCGGGTAAATCAACCGGGCTGCATTGAAGCGTTGCTTGATGAAGACACCCTTGGCCTTGCTGAAGGTCAGAAAGCCTTCATGGCCATGGTAGTGGCCCATGCCGGAGGGGCCGACGCCGCCGAACGGCATGTCATCCTGGGCGACATGCATTAGCGTGTCGTTCAGGCACACGCCGCCGGAGTGGGTCTGTTCCAGTACGCGCTGCTGCTCGGCCTTGTTGTAGCCAAAGTAGTACAACGCCAATGGGCGCGGGCGCTGATTGATGTAGGCAAACGCCTGATCAATGCGGCTGTAGGGAACAATGGGCAGCAGCGGGCCGAAGATTTCGTCCTGCATCACGGTCATGTCATCACTGACATTCAGCAGCAGACTGAACGGCATGCGCCGTCCCTGGCCCTGCTCGAACAGCGGAATCACTCGCGCGCCTTTGCTGCTGGCGTCGTCGAGGTAGCGATTGAGTCGGGCCAACTGTCGGTCGTTGATGATCGCGGTGTAGTCCGGGTTGTCGATCAGTGTCGGATAAAACTTCTGTACCGCTTTTCGGTAGGCGTCGACAAACCCGTCGACCCGGTCTTCGGGCACTAACACGTAGTCGGGCGCGACGCAGGTTTGTCCGGCATTCAGGGTTTTGCCGAAAGCGATGCGTTCGGCGGCGTCCTCGAGCGGCACATCGCTGGACACGATGGCCGGGGATTTTCCGCCCAGCTCCAGGGTGACCGGGGTCAGGTTCTCGGCTGCGGCGCGCATTACGTGCTTACCGATGCTGCTGGCCCCGGTGAACAATAAATGATCAAAAGGCAATGTCGAGAAGGCCATGCCGACCTCGGCTTCACCCAGCACAACCGTGACCAAATCTTCAGGGAACACTTGGGCGAACAGGCGCTTGAGCAACTGACCGGTGGTTGGCGTCGATTCGCTGAGCTTGAGCATCACCCGATTACCCGCAGACAGTGCGCCGACCAGTGGGCCGATGGCGAGAAATAGCGGGTAATTCCACGGCACGATCACCCCGACCACGCCCAATGGTTGATAGATCACTTTGGCCGACGCCGGTTGAAACGCCATACCAACGTGTCGGCGCGAAGGCTTCATCCATTTTTTCAGATGTTTGCTGGCGTACTGGATGCCCAACAGGCTTGGCATCAACTCAGCCAGCAGGGTTTCATCGGCGCTGCGGTGGCTAAAATCGCTGTTGATGGCGTCGACCAACGCCTGCCGTTCATCGCTCAATAGCGTGCGCAAGGTCTTGAGCCATTGCAGACGCTGGCCGGCGAGCGGCATAGGATTGGCCGCGAAGGCCCGTCGCTGATTGTTGAACAGCTGCTCAAGCTCATTGAAGGCTTGCTCGGACTCTTGCTGACAGGCGATTTCGGCGGGCATGGTCGTGGCTCGTATTAGCGTTATGCTGTACTTTTAGAGTCATTGCTCTATAAAGTCAAACCCAGAACCGAGCGGTCTTCTTCGCGAATGAAGTCGCTCCCTCAAAATGGGGGGCAATGCGAAGGCGGTATACCTGACATTGCCTGCGCTAAGATGCGGCATATTCTCCACACGTTTAAGCGGTCGAGCTGAACATGGCACCACGCATCAAAACCCGCGAACGTATCGTGCAAAACAGCCTGGAGCTGTTCAATCAGCAGGGTGAGCGCAGCGTCAGCACCAACCACATTGCTGCGCACATGGAAATGTCGCCGGGCAATCTGTATTACCACTTCCCCAATAAGCAGGCGATCATCGCCGAGCTGTTCACCGAGTACGAAGCCTTGGTGGACAGCTTTCTGCGTCCGCCCAAGGGGCGTCTGCCGAGTGTCGAGGACAAGCGTTTCTATTTGATGGAGCTGCTCGACGGCATGTGGCGCTACCGTTTCCTGCATCGCGATCTGGAGCATCTGCTCGACGCCGATCCAGAACTGGCTGCGCGTTACCGACGGTTTTCCCAGCACTGTCTGATTCAGGGCATGGCCATCTACAGTGGCTTCGTCGAGGCCGGTATCTTGCGCATGGATAAGGTGCAGATTGAGTCGTTGACCCTCAATGTGTGGATTATCCTTACGTCGTGGGTGCGGTTTTTGTGCACCACGCTGGAAGACGCCACGCGACTCAGTGAAGACGCCATGCGCCGAGGCGTGTACCAGGTGCTGATGCTGGAACTGGGTTACGTCACGCCAGAGGCACGGGACGCGGTGAATGCGCTGTGTGAAGAATTTTATGTGCCGTTGGGGCGGGCGTTAGAGGAAACGCCCTGACGTTTTTTTTGTCATAACATTGATCTGAATTTTTCTCACAGGAACTTGCCATGTCCATCGCGCAACTGATCAGCCCGGAACAACTGGCCGCTCGCCAACAGCACCCAGGGCTAGTGATTCTCGATTGTCGCTTTGCCCTGGAAGACCCTGACTATGGCCAGCGCAGTTATGCCGAAGGGCATATCGCGGGCGCCAGGTTCGCTGATCTGGAGCGTGATTTCAGCGACAAGGTGATCAAGGGCGTGACAGGCCGTCATCCGTTGCCAAAACCGGACGTGCTGATTCAGCGATTGCAGGAGTGGGGCATCAGCCAGGACAGCGATGTTGTGCTGTACGACGACGGCCCCGGCGCGTTTGCTGCTCGCGGATGGTGGTTGCTGGCGTGGCTGGGCAAGCGTGACGGCGTGTACTTGCTGGATGGCGGCCTCAAAGCCTGGCACGCGGCGGGTTTGCCGTTGAGTCTGGACGCGCCGCAAAACAAGAAAGGGACCTTCACCGGTGAGCCGGATGATTCGTTGCTGCTCAGCGCCCAGGCGCTGCAAGCGCGTCTGGGCCAACCAGACATGACGCTGCTCGATGCCCGCGCCGCGCCGCGTTTCCGTGGTGAGGTGGAGCCGATCGATCCGGTCGCCGGCCATATTCCGGGTGCGCAGTGTGTTGCGTTCAACGAAAACCTGAGTGCCGACGGCCGCTTTCTGCCAGCAGACCAGCTCAAACAACGCTTTGCGGCAACGCTGGGTGATCGTTCGCCAAATCATCTGGTGGCCTACTGCGGCTCAGGCGTCACGGCCTGCCATAACCTGTTCGCGCTGTGCCTGGCGGGGTATCCACTGGGTTCGCTGTACGCCGGGTCGTGGAGCGAATGGATCACCGATCCGAATCGCGCTGTCGCCACTGGCGCCTGAGGTCAGCCAGAAACACACCGGTCTCAACCCTAAATCTGCCCCAGCGCCCAGCGCAGCAGGAAGAACACCAGCAAGCCGCCGCCAATGGTCGCCAGCAGGTTGCGGCTGAAGGCGGCGATGGCGATGGCTGCGAGGCCGGCCAGCAAGTAGGCGTTACTTGCGTTCAATTGCCAATGCTCGCCATCGGGCAGCAGCATGCCCGGCACCACAATCGCGGTCAGCACGGCCGTGGGCACATAGTGCAGCCCTTGGCGTACCACGGGCGGAAAGCGCAAATGCGGCCAGGCGAACAGGCTGTAGCGCATCAGGAACGTAATAGCGGTCATGCCGCCAATCAGCCACCAGTAACTCATGATCGCACCTCGTGACTCGACGCTTCGTCGCTGGCGCCAGAGCGTCGACGCTCAAGCAAGACGCCCACGGCGATCCCGCTGAATGCCGCCGCCATCAGGCCCAGTTTGTAAGGCCAGGTATGCGTCATCAAGGCCACCGCGCCAGCGGCGAGTGCCGCCGCGATTTGCGGTTGATTGCGCAGTAAAGGCACGACGATTCCGATAAAGGTCGCGAGCATGGCGAACTCCAGCCCCCAGCCCGCCAGATCAGGCACCGCCTGGCCAAACAGCACGCCCACCACCGAACTGCTGACCCAGCAGGCATACAACGCGCTGGCGACACCGACCCAATACCAATGCCCAAGCGGCGAACGCCCGTGCACGATATAAAAGCGTTGAACCACGGCGAACGTCTCGTCGGTCAGCCAGAACGCCAGCAGCACCCGCCAGCGTTGAGGCAGTGCACTCACCTGGGGTTGCAGCGTGGCGCTGTACAGCACATGGCGCAGATTGACGATAAAGGTGGTCAGCAGAATCACCACCGCACTGGCGCCAGCGCCCATCAGACTGACGACGATAAATTGCGCGGAGCCGGCGTACACGAACATCGACATGCCGAGCGCTTGCCACAACGACAAACCGCCCGCGCCTGCCAGCGTGCCGAAAATAATGCCGAAGGGTGCGATGCCGACCAACATGGGCACGCTGTCGCGTATGCCACGGGTATAAAGCTGATAGCGGGACATGAGTCTCTCCTTGAGTCCGCATCTTAAATAGTCAGGGAGAGACTGTCTTGAAGGATTGTGCAATGTCGCTGAAGTCTGTCACTTACCCCAAAGCGGTGGCCGAACGATGGGCAGTGCTCAACCACAGTGGAATGCGCCGCTCTAGGTAATAGCTCGGGTTTTTCAGCGACCCGTCAACGAACCCGACGTGACCGCCTCGGGCTTGCAGTTCGAAGTGGGTGCTGGACGACAGCTCGTCGGCTTCTGGCAGGCTGTGGGGGAATACGAAAGGATCGTCGGCGGCGTGGATGATCAGCGTGGGCGTACGAATCTCACCCAGGAAGTACCGGCTGGAAGCGCGACGGTAATAATCCTCGGCGTCGGCAAAACCATTCAAGGGCGCGGTGACCCGGCCATCAAAATCCCAGAAGGTGCGCATGTTCTCCAGCGAGCCGAGTGCCGCCAGTTCCGCGAGGCCTTCGCTGAGTCCTTCGTGCTGAAAGCGCCGCTGCTTGTCTTTGATGTACACCAGCATTTCACGCATGAAATGTGCTTGGTATACCTTGGAGAAGCCTTGGCCAATGCGGTCGGCACACTGGTCCAGACGGAACGGCACCGACACGGCAACGGCTCCTTGCAGCAAGCTGTTGCTGCCCACTTCGCCCAAGTGCTTGAGCAGCACATTGCCGCCCAGCGAATAGCCCACCGCATACAACGGCGCCAAGGGTCGCAGGGTGCGCAGATGGGCAATGACGCTGGCGAGGTCTTCACTGGCGCCGGAGTGGTAGCTGCGTGGCAAAAGATTGGGTTCGCCAGAGCAACCACGCCAGTTCAACGCCACGCTGGCCCAGCCTTGGAGGGCCAGAGCCTGCTGCAAACCCACCACGTAAGGCGAGTTCGACGAGCCGGTCAGACCGTGCAACACCAGGACCAAAGGCGTGTCTGCCTCATGCGGGCCGTGCCAGTCCAGATCCAGAAAGTCGCCGTCGGCCAACCAAATACGTTCACGCGGGCGTTCAAGCTTTGCTTTTTTTCGCCACAAGGGGCCCCACAGCGTTTGCAGGTGCGGGTTAGCCAGTCCTAAAGCGGGAATGAACGGGTCTGGAAGCGTGGTCGTAGCAAGTTGGATAGGCACGTTCGAACTCGTCGGCAATTCACGTTTACTGCATAAACGCTACGTTGCCACAACTGCGGACAGGCGTGCCGGAGTTTTTCTTCAGCGGTAGGGTTGAAGCCTACTGTGTGTCACTCATGACGCCTTCGCCAATGAATCCACCCCACGCAGACCTTGCGGGTTCTGCGGGAGTGAATGCATATGGCTGGCACCGCGATCAGGCGTCTACCTCGGTACTCCGCTGCCATAGCGCGTAATACACCTGCCCGGCTTTCTTCTCCCGGTGCAGGCGCCAGTTGCCTGGCAAACCGACAGACGACGGCGGGATTTCGCTTTCGGTGTAAATCCAGGCGTTGTCAGCCAGCCAATGACGCTCTTCAAGAAGGGCGCAGGCGGCAGGCAGCAGGTTCTGGTGGAAGGGCGGGTCGAGAAAGACCAGATCGAACTGGGCAGGCGTCTGGGTTTCCAGATAACGCAGGCTGTCGGTATGTGATACCTGGCCAACCGTGCACCCGAGCATGTCCAGGTTCCGTCGCAGGCTGGCGAGGGCCTCTGCGTTATTGTCCAGCGCCAGGGCCATGCCCGCGCCGCGCGACAGGGCTTCCAGGTAAAGCGCGCCGCTGCCGGTGAATACGTCGAGTACGCGCGCGCCTTCGATGTGCGTTGCGAGCCAGTTAAACAGCGTTTCGCGCACGCGGTCCGGCGTTGGACGCAGGCCTGGAGCGTCGGGGAAGGTCAGGCGACGGCTACCCCATTCGCCACCGATGATGCGCAGTTGACCCAGGCCGTTATGGCCCTTTGGTCTTGGATTGGCCATTAGTGCTCCGGGACCCCGAGAGGTTGCTGAGTAGGTTTGTCAGTAGGGGGTGGCAACGGCTTTTGCGGCACCGTCGGGCCCGCGGTGACGATCACCATCTTATCCGCGCTCAGGTGCTTGTTCATGGCAGCTTTGACTTGCTCGACCGTCACGTTTTGCGCCTGTTGCATAAAGTCTTCCAGGTACGTCAGCGGCAGGTCGTAGAAACCAATCGCACCTAGCTGACCAACGATATCGGCGTTGCTGGCCGTGGACAGGGGGAAGCTGCCGGACAATTCACGCTTGGCGTCGTCCAGTTCTTTCTGGGTCGGGCCTGTGATGAGGAAGTCACGCACGATGTCCTGAACCAGCTTCAGGGTATTTTCGCTGAGTTCGGCGCGGGTTTGCAGGGTGATCATGAACGGGCCTGGCACCTGCATCGGGGTGAAACCCGATGAAACGCCATAGGTCAGGCCACGTTTTTCCCGCACTTCCGTCATCAAACGACTGCCGAAGCCGCCACCGCCGAGTACCGAGTTGCCGAGTGTCAGCGCGACGAAATCCGGGTCGTTACGTTCGATCCCCAGTTGCGCGAGCATCAAGTGCGTTTGCTTGGACGCGAACTCGATGTGGGTTTCACCGGCTTTAGGATCGACCGGTTGTTCGATTTTCGGCAGCGCCGGGCCTTTAGGCAGGGCAGAGGAAACCTGGGCAGCAATCGCTTCTGCTTCGGATCGGGACAGGTCGCCGACCAATGCGATCACCGCATTGCCTGCGGCATAGGCTTTGGCGTGGAAGGCCTTGAGCTGCGCGATGCTAATAGGTGAAATGCTTTTGGCCGTCCCTTCGCTCGGGTGCGCATAAGGGTGGTCGCCATAGAGACGCTTGAACAACTCATTGCCCGCGAGTTTGCCGGGGTTTTGTTTCTGGTATTCGAAGCCGGCCAGCAACTGGTTCTTGATCCGCGCCAGTGAGTCGGCAGGGAATGTCGGTTTACCGACGACTTGGGCAAATAGCTTCAGCGCCGGCTCGCGCTTGTCCACGGCGCTCAGGCTGCGCAGGGAGGTCACGGCCATGTCGCGGTAAGCGCCGTTGCTGAAATCAGCGCCCAAGCCTTCGAAGCCCTCGGCGATGGCGCCCACATTCTTCCCGGCCACGCCTTCATTGAGCATGGCGTTGGTCAGTACGGCGATGCCGGGGGTGCCTCGATCCTGACTGCTGCCAGCGGCGTAGGTCAGGCGTAGGTTGAACATAGGCAATTCACGCGCTTCGACGAACATCACCTTGGCGCCTTCGGCGGTTTTCCAGGTCTGGATGTTCAAGGCGCGCCGTGCTGGCGGTTTGCCGTCGAGTTCTTTGAGCGATTGCAGGTTGTTGTCAGGGAGAGCCTGGACGGTGTCCTTCAGCGTGGTGCTGTCAGGTGCGATGCTTTCAGCCTCGGCCTGGGGAGCGATAAAGGCGCCGAGCATGACCACCAGCCCCAAGGCTCCCAGGCCAAGTAGCCCATAACGTGGACCCTTGTGCTCACTCATGTGCAGTCTCCTCGGGCAAAACGTGCGCAACGCTGAGACGTTCGCGGATGAAATAGGTGCGGGCGGCTTTCTGGATATCGGCCGGGGTCACGCTTTTAAGTGCGTCCAGTTCTTCGTCCATCAGCTTCCACGACAAGCCGACGGTTTCCAGTTCGCCGATCGTGCTGGCCTGGCTGGTAATCGAATCGCGCTGGTAGACCAGGCTGGCAATCACTTGCGCCCGAACCCGTTCCAACTCTTCATTGGACGGCGGCGTGGTTTTCAGCTCATTCAACAGGCGCCAGATACCGGCTTCAACATCGGCCAGGTTTTTTTTCTTCTGCGTGTTAGGGGTTGCGCTGAGCATGAACAGGCTATCGCCACGGCTGTAGGCGTCGTAACTCGACGAGGCGCCTGAAACCAGCTCTTCGCCTCGCTCCAGACGGGTCGGAATGCGTGCGCTGTAGCCGCCGTCAAGCAGGGCGGAAATCAGGCGCAGCGCATTGACCGAGCGTGGATCCGCAGCGGTGGACAGGCTGGGTACGTTGAAACCGTACATAAGGCTCGGCAATTGAGTCTGTACGTGCAGGGTGATTTTGCGTTCGCCGGGCTCAGCCAGCTCCAGCGGGGCTTTCGACGGTGGTACGTCGCGCCGCTGGATCGGCCCGAAATAACGTTGCGCCAGGGCTTTTACGTCGTCGGGCTGCACGTCGCCGACCACCACCAAGGTGGCGTTGTTCGGCACGTACCAGGCTTCGTACCAATGACGAAGCTCCTCAACCTTCATCCGGTCCAGGTCTGCCATCCAGCCGATGGTCGGCGTGTGGTAACCGCTGGCGGGGTAGGCCATGGCCTGGAAGCGCTCATAGGCTTTGGCGCTGGGCTTGTCGTCAGTGCGCAGGCGGCGTTCTTCCTTGATGACTTCAATTTCGCGGCTGAATTCTTCAGGGGGCAGAAGCAGGCTGGCCATGCGATCGGCTTCCAGCTCGAAGGCTACTCCCAGGCGATCACGGGCCAAAACCTGGTAATACGCGGTGTAGTCGTCGCTGGTGAACGCGTTTTCTTCAGCGCCCAGATCACGCAAAATCAGTGAAGCCTGGCCTGGCCCCACGTTTTTGCTGCCTTTGAACATCATGTGTTCCAGGGCATGGGACAAACCGGTCTGGCCAGGGGTTTCATAGCTGGAACCGACTTTGTACCAGACCTGCGAAACCACTACGGGCGCGCGATGGTCTTCGCGGACGATGATTTTCAGGCCATTGTCCAGGGTGAATTCGTGAGTAGGTTGCGGGTCTGCAGCCAATGCTGACAGTGGCAGACACACTGTGCTGAGTAGCAGGCCTGCGGCACGGCGGGCTAGAGCATTCATTCGTTTTGAACCTGTTAGGCGGCCTGCTTGAACTTAGCGTCGGCGGGCGCGGGGGTGTTAGGATACGGGTCCGTGTGGCCGGCGGCCACGGCTAGAATGGTTACATGAACTATTGGTCCTGGTCTGGCACGGTTGAAACGGGCTGAAATGACGTTTTTGTACCGGTGAACGCCTACAATTTCGGGGCTGCGGATGAACAAGCCGGGTCAAAAGCAGTCTGTTTTGCATTGACAGAATTTTCCTGAGGCGCCGCTTTGGCGCGTCGCTACCTTGAGATAGCCGTCCTCCATGTTTGGTTCCAACGACGACAAGAAGACCCCAGCTCCGGCTGCAGAGAAAAAAGGCCTGTTCGGATGGCTGCGCAAAAAGCCGCAGGAAACCGTTGCCGAGCAGCCACAAAACCTACCCACAGCAGCGCCTGAGGTGGTCATCGACCACGCGCCAGTCGCTGTTGAGCCACAACTCGCGCCGCAATCGGCTCCAGAGCCTCAGCCTTGGCTGATATTACCGGTGGCCGAAGAGTCCGTGGCGCTGATCGATGAGCTTGAGCCTCACGTGACGCCGCCGATTCCGGCGCACAGCGTGCCGGATGTGCAGCCGATGCCCGCCGAGCTGGCGCCTGTGGCTGTGGCTGTGCCTGAGCCGATTGCCCCTGAGCTGATTGTCGTGCCAGTGCCCGTTTCGGCACCGGCACCCCAGTCGGTCGCGCGAGTGGCTGAAGTTGCTCCTGCTCCCGTTTCCGTGCCTGCTCCGGTCACCCCGACAGCCACAGAAGCCAGTAAAGCCGGCTTTTTCGCTCGTCTCAAGCAAGGTTTGTCGAAAACCAGCGCCAGTCTGGGCGAGGGGATGGCCAGCCTGTTCCTCGGCAAGAAGCTGATCGACGATGACCTGCTCGAAGAGATCGAAACCCGGCTGCTGACCGCCGATGTGGGCGTCGATGCGACAGCGGTGATTATTCAAAGCCTGACCCAGAAGGTCGCGCGCAAGCAGCTGACCGACAGCGACGCTCTGTATAAGTCGTTGCAGGCTGAACTGACGGCCTTGCTCAAGCCCGTCGAGAAGCCATTGGTCATCGCCGGGCAGAACAAGCCGTTCGTGATCCTAGTGGTGGGCGTCAATGGCGCAGGCAAAACAACGACCATCGGCAAGCTGGCGAAAAAGCTCCAGCTCGAAGGTAAAAAAGTCATGCTCGCCGCCGGTGACACCTTCCGCGCGGCAGCGGTGGAGCAGCTGCAGGTCTGGGGTGAGCGCAATCACATTCCAGTCATCGCCCAGCACACCGGCGCAGATTCGGCTTCGGTGATCTTTGACGCGGTGCAGGCGGCCAAGGCTCGCGGCATTGATGTGCTGATCGCCGACACCGCGGGTCGGCTCCACACCAAAGACAACCTGATGGAAGAACTGAAAAAAGTTCGCCGGGTCATCGGCAAGCTCGACGCCGACGCGCCGCATGAAGTGCTGTTGGTGCTGGACGCGGGCACTGGGCAGAACGCAATCAATCAGGCCAAGCAGTTCAATCAGACCGTGACCTTGACCGGTCTGGCCCTGACCAAACTCGACGGTACCGCCAAAGGGGGTGTGATCTTCGCCCTGGCCAAGCAGTTTGGTCTGCCGATTCGGTATATCGGCGTGGGTGAAGGCATCGACGATTTGCGTACTTTTGAAGCTGAACCCTTTGTTCAAGCTCTGTTCGCCGAGCGGGAGCGCACATGATTCGTTTCGAACAGGTCGGTAAACGCTATCCGAACGGACACGTCGGCTTGCATGAGCTGAGCTTTCGAGTACGTCGTGGCGAGTTTTTGTTTGTCACCGGCCATTCTGGCGCCGGTAAAAGCACCCTGTTGCGCTTGCTCCTGGCCATGGAACGCCCGACCACCGGCAAATTGTTGCTGGCCGGTCAGGATCTGGGCCAGATCAGTACCTCGCAAATCCCGTTTCTGCGTCGTCAGATAGGCGTGGTGTTCCAGAATCACCAGCTACTGTTCGATCGTACGGTGTTCAATAACATCGCCTTGCCACTGCAGATTCTTGGCTTGTCCAAGGCGGAAATCACCAAGCGCGTCGATTCGGCCCTGGAGCGCGTGGCGCTCTCGGATAAAACCGATCTGTACCCCGGTGACTTATCCACAGGCCAGCAACAGCGGGTCGGCATCGCTCGGGCCATCGTCCACCGTCCGGCGTTACTGCTGGCGGATGAACCCACCGGTAACCTTGACCCACGTCTGGCAGCGGAAATCATGGGTGTATTCGAAGATATCAACCGTTTGGGCACCAGTGTGCTGATCGCCAGCCATGACCTGGCGTTGATTGCGCGCATGCGTCATCGCATGCTGACGCTCCAGCGTGGTCGCTTGATTGGCGACGGGGAGGCCGTATGAGCGCGACACGCAGCCCTAAAGTGTCGGAGCGTGTCGCGCCCAAGGCGGCCGAACCGCAACCGCAGAAAAAGAAAAAGCCTGGTGACGACGATGACGGTCCAGACTTCAGCACCTTGCTGCATGCCTGGCTGGAAGCGCACCGCTCCAGCGTGCTCGACAGCGTGCGCCGTTTGGGCAAACAGCCGATTGGCAGCTTCTTTACCTGTCTGGTGATGGCCATCGCCTTGAGCCTGCCCATGGGTTTATCGCTGCTGTTGAACAACGTCGAGCGATTGGGCGGTTCGTGGCAGCGTGCAGCACAGATTTCGCTTTACCTGGAGCTGAACGCCAGCGCCAGTGAGGGCAACGCCCTGAGCGAGCAGATCAAGCGGATGCCCGGCGTGGCAGAGGCCGAATACATCAGCAAGGATCAGGCTCTGGTTGAGTTTCAGCAGCAATCCGGGCTTGGCGAAGCGTTGAAGGAGTTGCCACAGAACCCGCTTCCGGGCGTTGTACTGGTGACGCCGAATGAAGTGGATAAGCCTGCTTTGGAAGCACTGCGCACGCGTCTGGCAGAGTTGCCGAAGGTGCAGCAGGCTCAGCTTGATCTAGTATGGGTTGAGCGTCTGGCTGCGATCCTCAAGCTGGGCGACCGTTTTGTTTTTGGTCTGACCGTCCTGCTGGTGCTCGCGCTGCTGCTGGTAATTGGTAACACGATACGTCTGCATATCGAGAACCGCCGCGTCGAGATCGAGGTGATCAAACTGGTAGGCGGTACTGACGCCTACGTGCGTCGGCCTTTTCTGTATATGGGCGCGCTGTATGGCCTGGGGGCCGGTTTTCTGTCCTGGGGCGTGCTCGCTTTTGGTCTAGACTGGCTCAACGATGCCGTAGTTGGGTTGGCGGGTCTGTACGGGAGCGACTTCTCTTTGGCGGGTGTGCCGCTTGCTGATGGCTTTTCGCTCTTGCTTGGAGCGGTATTGTTAGGGTATATCGGTGCTTGGATTGCAGTAGCACGCCACTTGAGAGAGCTGGCGCCTCGTTAGAATTATTTTTTAATATTGACGTTTTCAGCGGTTTAGGGAACTTGTCTAGTGGTTCCCGGTCAATTTCGCAGTGCTGAACTGCACGAGTTATGTGAGTCGGAGGTTTTTTTCGTATGACCACTTCTTTGCAACCTGTTTATGCATTAGCGGCCCCAGGCGCAAACCTGGAGGCCTACGTGCACACGGTCAACAGCATTCCATTGCTGACGCCCGAGCAGGAGCGTGAACTGGCCGAGAGTCTCTATTATGAGCAGGATCTAGGGGCGGCTCGGCAGATGGTGCTCGCCCACCTGCGTTTTGTGGTGCATATCGCACGCAGTTATTCCGGTTATGGCCTGGCACAGGCTGACCTGATCCAGGAAGGTAACGTTGGCCTGATGAAGGCCGTCAAACGCTTCAACCCGGAAATGGGTGTGCGCCTGGTGTCGTTCGCTGTGCACTGGATCAAAGCTGAAATTCATGAATTCATTCTGCGCAACTGGCGCATCGTCAAAGTCGCCACGACCAAGGCGCAGCGCAAGCTGTTCTTCAATCTGCGCAGCCAGAAAAAACGTCTGGCGTGGCTGAACAATGAAGAAGTCCATCGTGTGGCGGAAAGCCTCGGTGTAGAGCCGCGCGAAGTGCGCGAAATGGAAAGCCGCCTGACGGGCCACGACATGGCATTCGATCCGGCTGCCGAAGCGGACGATGACAGCGCCTTCCAGTCGCCTGCCAATTACCTGGAAGACCACCGTTACGACCCGGCCCGGCAGTTGGAAGATTCCGACTGGACCGATAACT
Organism: Pseudomonas sp. 10C3; assembly: GCF_036346185.1. Classification (NCBI taxonomy): domain Bacteria; kingdom Pseudomonadati; phylum Pseudomonadota; class Gammaproteobacteria; order Pseudomonadales; family Pseudomonadaceae; genus Pseudomonas; species Pseudomonas sp. 10C3. The sequence goes on from NZ_JASJVE010000039.1 coordinate 23,953, forward strand.
CCACTGCCAATCTGCACCAGGCGCTGGATGTCCTTGATGACCGTAGCCGTGACATTCTTTATCAGCGCTGGTTGTCTGAGGAGAAGGCCACGTTGCATGACCTGGCGCAGAAGTACAACGTCTCCGCCGAGCGTATTCGTCAGCTGGAAAAGAGCGCGATGAACAAGCTCAAATTGTCGATCGCTGCGTAAACAGCTGCTCGACACAAAAAAACGCCCCGATCATGTGATTGGGGCGTTTTTTGTTGTGTCAGATAAGCGCGAAGGCGTCAGTCCAGACACCAACGATGCTGAATTAAAACTTCCGGCTGTGGTTCAAGCCCACCAGATACTCATCCCCACCCAACTGACGCATTTGCTGACGAATCCAGCCGGCACGGCGCGCCACGTAGCTACTGGGGTGGCTGGCGCTCCACTGGCGGGGATTGGGCAGCACGGCGGCGAGGTAGCTGGCCTGCTGCATCGAGAGCCCGCCAGCGCTCACACCGAAGTGATGCCGCGCAGCCGCTTCGGCGCCAAACACGCCGTCGTCCCACTCGACGCTATTGAGGTAAACCTCAAGAATCCGCTGCTTGGACCAGAACACCTCGATCAACCCGGTGAACCAGGCCTCCAGCCCTTTACGCAGCCAGCTACGGCCCGACCACAGGAACAGGTTCTTCGATACCTGCTGGCTCAGCGTACTGGCGCCGCGTACCGAGCCACCGAGTTCGTTATGGGCCAGCGCAGCCTGAATCGCGTCGACATCGAACCCCCAGTGCTCGGCGAATTTCTGGTCTTCACCCGCGATCACCGCCACTTTCAGGTCGTTGGAGATTTTGTCCCAGGGCTGCCAGGTGCGTTGCAGGTCGATAGGCTGGCCGTCGGTCCAGGACTCGATCTTGCGCTCGACCATCAGCGCGGTACCGGGTGGCGGCACCCAACGAAAGATCAATACCAGCACAACGCTGGCTGCTGCGAACCAGAACAGGGCTTTGACGACACGGTTGAAGAGGAAACGCAGCATAAGAGATGGCTTGGCCGGAGCAGTCGAGCGGGCCATTATACAGACCCTGCGCAATTGAATGATCGTTGACTGGAGTTTGAGATGTTTCGTGGCTTCTTGATGCTTGCTGCCTTTTTCGGTTTTACCGGCGTAGCCCTGGGTGCGTTTGCCGCTCACGGCCTGAAAAATCGCCTGAGCGCGGAGTATCTGGCGATTTTCCATACAGGTGTGATGTACCAGCTGGTCCACACCTTGGCCTTATTAGCCGTTGCATTGCTTGCCGTGCAGATCCCTGGCCGATTGATGACGTGGGCGGGCATCTCGTTTGTCGTCGGTATTGTGTTGTTCTCTGGCAGCCTGTACCTGTTGACCCTGACCGGTGTCACCCGGCTTGGGATCATCACTCCGTTTGGTGGGCTGGCCTTCCTGGTGGGCTGGTTGCTGCTGGGCCTGGCGGCATGGCGCCTGGGCACGGTCTAACATATTCGAGCCTGACCTCTGGGCTCCACTTGAGACGAATGGCGTGGCTTTGCCTTGGTCATACGTAATGATCGGGCTAGAATGCTGGCCCTTAAAATGATGGCTGCTTATCGCATGCACATTCAGTTGAACGGTGAATCCTTTGAACTGCCCGACGGTGAAACCGTCGCGGGGTTACTTATCCGTCTGGACCTGACCGGGCGTCGAGTGGCGGTCGAGCTCAATCAGGATATTGTCCCGCGCAGCCAGCACGTTTCCACGGCCCTGCGCGAAGGCGACCAGGTCGAAGTGGTGCACGCCATCGGTGGCGGCTAGGCCGCTTCAGTCGATCCAGCGGGTCGTCAGTCTTTCGATTCAAATCTGCAAGAACCTCAACCTTAAAGAGGATTTCCGATGAGCAACGTTCGCACCGACAAGCCTTTCACTCTGGCCGGTCGTACTTTCCAGTCGCGCCTGCTGGTTGGCACGGGCAAGTACCCGGACATGGAGTCCACGCGCCTGGCCATTGAAGCCTCGGGTGCCGAAATTGTCACCGTCGCCGTGCGTCGGACCAACCTTGGGCAGAACCCGGGTGAGCCGAACCTGCTCGACATCCTGCCGCCGGATCGCTACACCATCCTGCCGAACACCGCCGGTTGTTTCGACGCTATCGAAGCGGTGCGCACCTGCCGTCTGGCCCGTGAGCTGCTCGACGGTAAAAACCTGGTCAAGCTGGAAGTGTTGGCCGACCAGAAAACCCTGTTCCCGAACGTGATCGAAACCCTCAAGGCCGCCGAGATTCTGGTCAAAGATGGTTTCGACGTCATGGTCTACACCAGTGACGACCCGATTATTGCGCGCCAACTGGCGGAAATCGGCTGCATCGCGGTCATGCCGCTGGCAGGCCTGATCGGCACCGGTCTGGGTATCTGCAATCCCTACAACCTGCAGATCATCCTCGAAGAGGCCAAAGTGCCGGTTCTGGTCGATGCGGGCGTCGGTACTGCTTCCGATGCCACCATCGCCATGGAATTGGGCTGTGAGGCGGTGCTGATGAACTCGGCCATCGCCCATGCGCAAAATCCGGTGATGATGGCCGAAGCCATGAAGCACGCGATTGTCGCCGGTCGTCTGGCGTATCTCGCTGGCCGTATGCCCAAGAAACTCTATGCCAGCGCCTCCTCGCCGCTGGATGGTCTGATCAAGTAAGAGCCCGTTGATGACTGATTCGCACGTTTCCAACCCAGAGCCGTCTGTTCCCGAACAGGGCGAAGAGCGCCAACACCGTCGCATCAAGAGTTTTGTGATGCGCGCCGGACGTATGACCGAAGGCCAGCAACGCGGCCTCGATCAGGGCCGGCCGCTGTTCGTCTTGCCGCTGGCTGATGCGCCCGTGGATTTTGATCAGGTATTCGGTCGCTCGGCGCCACGTACCCTGGAAATCGGCTTCGGCATGGGCCATTCGCTGCTGGAAATGGCGGCAGCCTCGCCCGAGCACGATTTCATTGGCGTCGAAGTGCATCACCCGGGTGTGGGCGCGCTGCTGAATGGCGTGCTGACCCAGGGGCTGACAAACGTGCGCGTCTACGATTGCGATGCCATCGAAGTGCTCAACCGTTGCATTGCCGACAACAGCCTCGACCGTTTGATGCTGTTCTTCCCGGACCCGTGGCACAAAAGCCGTCACCACAAGCGCCGTATCGTTCAGCCGGAGTTCGCCGAGTTGGTGCGCAGCAAGCTCAAGGTCGGCGGCATTCTGCACATGGCCACCGATTGGGAACCCTATGCCGAGTACATGCTGGAAGTGATGAACGTTGCGCCGGGCTATCGCAACCAGGCCGAAGACGGAAAATGCGTACCTCGCCCAACCGAGCGCCCGATCACCAAGTTTGAACGTCGCGGTGAGCGGCTTGGGCATGGCGTGTGGGATTTGAAGTTCGAGAAGCTGGCGTAAAACCTGTAGGAGCGGGCTTGCATCCTTAAGGTCGTGCCGACCTTATCGCGGGTAAGCGCGCTCCTATAGGTGTTCTTTAGCGGCGATCCGCTACAACCCCAATCAAGATCAACACCACCAACAGCACAGGCGCAAGGCTGTAGTTGTTGAACTGGCTCAGCCCGCGGATAACCCATGGGGTGGCGTAGATCAGTGCCGCGCCGCTGCCGATTGTGCACAAAAGGGCCATGACGGGTACGCGCAACGCGCCCGCCAAGCCACCGATACGTCCTTCCAGCCAGCCTTTGATGTCGGCACCAAACAACACCAATAGACAACCGACCAACGCCAGGGCGATTTCGGAAAGGTTGCTGCGGCTCCAGCGCGAGACGGTGGCGAGCAGGTCGAGTACAAGGTCCATGCAAAGTCCTTAGGTCAAAAAATAGTGCAGCAAGTCATTGAGGAACAACTGGCCCCGGGCGCTGGCGACCAGACGTGTCGGATCGGCGTCCAGAAGGCCGCGCTGCTCGGCCTGTTGCCGGGCGCTGGCCAGGGTGTCGAGGCTTAGACCGGTGCGCTCGCGAAATAGCTCCGCGTCGACGCCATTTGTCAGGCGCAGGGCATTCATCAGGAATTCGAAGGGCATTTCTTCGTTGCTGAGCAGCTTTTCGCCAGCCTTGAACGCCTTGTTCGGGTTCAGATAATCCTTGGGCAGGCGGGTCTTCCAGGTGCGTACGATGCGCCCGTCGGGATGGCTGAGCTTGCCATGCGCGCCGGCACCGATGCCGATGAAGTCGCCGAAGCTCCAGTAATTGAGGTTATGCCGCGCAGGTCTGCCGGGTTGGGCGTAGGCCGACACTTCGTATTGCGCATAACCGTGCTCGGCGAGCAACGCCTGTCCGGCTTCTTGAATGTCCCACAGGATGTCGTCCTCCGGCAGGCTCGGCGGCTGGTTCCAGAACACCGTGTTCGGTTCCAGCGTCAGTTGGTACCACGACAGATGCGTCGGCGCTAACGCGATGGCCTGGCGCAAATCGTTTAGTGCGTCTTCCTGCGACTGATCCGGCAAACCGTGCATCAAGTCCAAGTTGAAGTTATCGAAACCAGCCTGGCGCGCCATGTCGGCTGCGCGAATGGCTTCATCGCCATTGTGGATGCGGCCCAGCGCTTTGAGCTTCTCTTCCTGGAAACTCTGAATACCAATCGACAGCCGATTGATGCCAAGCCCGCGATACGCGCTGAATTTGGCTTGCTCAAAAGTGCCGGGGTTGGCTTCAAGGGTGATTTCGATGTCGCCGGCAAAACGGATGCGCTGTTCCACGCCCTTGAGCAGACGGCCCAGCGCGTTGGCGCTGAACAGGCTGGGCGTGCCGCCGCCGAAGAAAATCGAGCTCAGCTCGCGGCCATGAACGTGCCGCAGGTCTTGATCAAGGTCCGCCAGCAATGCGTCGACGTATTCCTGTTCGGGCAAGACCGGGCTGGCCGTGTGCGAGTTGAAGTCGCAGTACGGGCATTTGCGCACGCACCACGGGATATGGATGTACAGGGCCAAGGGTGGCAGGTGTGGCAAGCCTGCCCTCGGGCTCTGGGTGGAAGGAGCGGCCGAGGAAAAACCGGTCTCACCCAGAAACAGCGGTTGTACGGGCGTGTCCGGTGTCATTGCAGGCGCAAGCGCTGACGCAGCAACGCCATGGCGCGGGCGCGGTGGCTAAGCTGGTTTTTTTCCACGGGGCTGAGCTCTGCGCTCGAACAGTCACGCTCGGGCACCCAGAACAAAGGGTCGTAGCCGAAACCGTGTGCACCGCTTGCAGCGCTCAGGATGCGCCCGTGCCACAGGCCTTCGCAGATGATCGGCAGCGGATCATCTGCGTGCCGCACCAGTGCCAGAACACAGACGAATTGCGCGCCACGCTGGTCGGCGGGTACATCCTTCAACGCCTCCAGCAGCTTGGCGTTGTTCGCCGCATCGCCCTGGCCGTCGGCGTACCGGGCCGAATAAATGCCTGGCGCACCACCCAGAAAGTCCACGGCCAACCCGGAGTCGTCGGCCAGCGCCGGCAGTCCGGAAATCCGGGCGGCATTGCGCGCCTTGAGGATCGCGTTTTCGACGAATGACAGGCCGGTCTCTTCCGGCTCGACACTGCTGAACTCACCGATGGAACGCAGGTGCACGGAGTCACCAAGCATGGCCTGGAGTTCTTTCAGCTTGCCAGCGTTATGGCTGGCCAGAACAAGTTGCGTGAACGTCATCATTCGCCTGGAAACAGTTCCTGGTTAAAGCTGAAGCTGTTGGTCGCGCCACCAGCCTGAACATTGATAGTGAAAGTGAGGGTTTCTTGCTGCACGATCGGGAATTGCGCAATGTAATACACCGCGCCCTGATCGGTGATTTGCTTGAACGTCAGGGTGGTGCTGCGACCGGTCAGGTCTTTGACCGTGCCGGTGACGCTGGCGGCACTGGGCTTGTCGGCCTTGAGCACGGCGATGTTCATGACCCCCTGATTCTTGCTGCGCACGAGGCCGGAGGCCTTGGCAATGTCAGGCTGCAGGAAGCTGGACGTGAAGGCGCTGTAGTGCACCGTCACATCGCCAAATTTTTCCAGGCGTTCGGGCTTGGCGTAATCCGCGGCCATGGCCGGCAGGGCCAGGCATAGAGCACATAGAAACAGAGCTAAGCGACGCATGATCGTTCTCCTTGGGCAGTGATTCAAATCGCGATCCGGTGATCTTGCAGGCCAGGGCTGCTGACGCGGTAGATCCCGATCTCACCTAACAGATTAGGCCATAGCTTGCTGGCCCAGCCATGTCGATGTTGCTGATCGACGGCCAGCCGGTTGATGACGCGCGCTTTGCGGCCACGGCACAGCTCTTCGAAGTCGCCGAACGTACAGAAGTGTATGTTCGGCGTGTTGTACCAGGTATACGGCAGAAAGTCGGACACCGGCATCCGGCCCTTGCTGGCCAGGTACCAACGGCAGCGCCAGTGACCGAAGTTGGGGAAGGTGATGATGCACTGGCGACCGACCCGCAGCATCTCGTCGAGAATCCGGTCGGGGTAGTGCACGGCTTGCAGGGCCTGGGTCATGACTACGACATCGAAGCTGTTGCTGGCGAAGTTGCCGAGACCTTTGTCCAGATCCTGCTCGATGACGTTAACGCCCTTGGCGACGCAGTGAGCGATGTTATCGGCGTCGTTTTCCAGGCCGTAACCCGTGACTTGCTTGTGATCGCGCAGCCAGGCCAGCAGTTCGCCATCGCCGCAGCCGAGGTCGAGCACCCGGCTGCCGGCAGGGATCCAGTCTTGGATAATTTCCAGGTCGGCTCTCATGGTGTCCTCAGAGTGCAATTCGGTTCATGTAGCTGGTGAAGGCCTGCAAGTAGCGCGGGATCGGAATCAGAAAGGCGTCATGGCCTTGCGGAGCATCGATTTCCAGGTAGCAGACGTTCTTTTTCGCCGCCATCAGCGCATCCACCAGCTCCCGCGAACGGGCTGGCGAGAAGCGCCAGTCGGTGGTGAAGGAGATCACGCAGAAATCAGCCTTGGCCCCGGCAAAGGTCAGTGCCAGGTTGTCGCCGTGATTGGCGGCCGGGTCGAAGTAGTCCAGTGCCTTGGTCATCAGCAGGTAGGTGTTGGCATCGAAGCGCCCGGAGAACTCTTCGCCCTGATAGCGCAGGTAGCTTTCAACCTGGAACTCGACGCTGTGGAAGTCGTAGTTGAGTTTTTCGCTCTTCAGGCCACGCCCGAATTTCTCGCCCATCGAGTCATCGGACAGGTACGTGATGTGCCCGACCATGCGCGCCAGCATCAGGCCGCGCTTGGGGATCACACCGTATTCCTGGAAATAACCGCCATGAAAGTCCGGGTCGGACAGGATCGCCTGTCGCGCCACTTCATTGAAGGCGATGTTCTGCGCCGACAACTTGGGCGCCGATGCGATGGCCAGGCAGTGGCGGACCCGGTCCGGGTAGCTGATGGTCCACTGCAACGCCTGCATGCCACCCAGGCTGCCACCGACCACGGCCGCCCATTGCTGGATGCCCAGGGTGTCGGCCAGGCGTGCCTGACTGTTGACCCAGTCTTCCACGGTCAGCACCGGGAAATCGGCGCCGAAAGGCTTGCCGGTCTCGGGATTGATGCTGCTGGGGCCGGTCGAGCCATTGCAGCCGCCAAGGTTGTTCAGGCTGACGACAAAGAACGTGTTGGTGTCGATAGGCTTGCCGGGACCGATGCAGCTGTCCCACCAACCGGGCTTGCGCTCATCGACGCTATGGAAGCCGGCCGCATGATGGTGCCCGGAGAGTGCATGGCAGATCAGCACGGCGTTGCTGGCGGCAGCATTGAGCTCGCCGTAGGTTTCGTAAATCAGGTCGTAGGCAGGCAGCGAACGACCGCACGCCAACGCTAGCGGCTCGCTGAAATGCACCAGTTGCGGCGTGACCAGACCAACAGAATCGTGGGGAAAGACCGTGGGCATCGACCCTGCTCTCGCATAAATGAGGCGTAAGTCTAAAGACCGCGGCCCTTAGCAGCAAGCAAACACCGGACCTGCCGGTGCCTGCATGTGGCGGAGTGAGGCTTAGATCAGCAGACGCAGGGCTTCAGGCATATAGGTCATGGCGGCGAGGTTGTTGATCACCAGCATGTCCAGCAGCTTGAGTGCCATGAACGCCAGGATCGGCGAAATATCCAGGCCGCCCAGGTTCGGCAGAATCTTGCGGAACGGCGCCAGAGCAGGCTCGCAAATCTGGTTGACCAGTTCTGCCCCTGGATTATGGCTGCCCGGTGCGACCCAGGACAGGATCACGCTGATGATCAGGGCGTAGAAGAAAATTTTCAGGAACAGTGAGGTGACCGCAATCAGCGACCAGACCAACAGCAGTAGCGGGTTGTTTATGTACCCTACAGCCAGCAGGAAGATCAGGGCGAACAGCAAAAACTGCACGATGATCGCCAGAACCAGCGAGGACATGTCCAGCCCGAACATGCTCGGAATGATCCGCCGCAGTGGTTTGAGCAGCGGCTGGGTGGCACGCACGGCGAACTGGCTCAGAGGGTTGTAGAAGTCTGCGCGAACCAGTTGCAGCACGAAGCGCAGCAGAATGATCAGCAGGTATAAGCTGCCGACGGTTTGCAGAACATAAATTGCAGCGGTGTTCAGTCCGATCATCGGTCTGCTCCTCAATGGCCTAAAAAGTTACTGGCCCAGCTGTTCGGCCATTTCTGCCGAACGATGCGCGGCAGCAGTGAGTGCTGTTTCGACCAGGGCTTCGAAGCCGCCAGCCTGGAAAGATTTGATAGCCGCTTCCGTGGTACCCGCAGGGGAGGTTACACGGCGGCGCAGCTCAGCGGCATCAACATCGCTGCCAGTGGCCATCAGTGCCGCGCCCAAGGCGGTCTGCAGGGTTAGTTGAGCAGCGGTCTCGCGCGGCAGGCCGAGTTTTTCGCCTGCGGCGGTCATGGCTTCGATCAACAGGAAAAAATACGCCGGACCACTGCCGGACACTGCGGTGACAGCGTCCAGCTGCTTTTCATCGTCCAGCCACAGCACAATGCCGACGGCCGACAGGAGTTGCCCGGCCTGCTCGCGTTGTTCGCTGGAAACACTGGCGGTGGCGTACAGGCCGCTCACGCCCTGGCGCAGGAGTGCCGGAGTATTGGGCATGCAGCGCACGATCGGGTGTTCACCCAGCCACTTGTTCATGCTGGCGCAGGTGATACCGGCGGCGATGGACACGACCAGTTGGCCGGGCTTGAGGCTTGGGCGCAATGCTTCGCACACGGCCTTCATCATTTGTGGTTTTACCGCGATCAGCACGACGTCCGCGCCTTCGATGGCCTGGGCGTTATCGGCGAACAGCTCAATGCCATGCTCGGCGGCGACTTTGGCGCGTTGCTCGGCGCCGGGATCGCTGGCACGAATCAGTGCCGCGTCCACGCCTTGGGCGCGCAACCCGCCGATCAGGCTGGTGGCCATGTTTCCGGCACCGATAAAGGCAATACGAGTGTTGCTCATGACTGAGTTCCTGTTAGCAAAATGGATTTATGGCTGGCCGTAATCGCGGGCACCAAAAAGAGCCGTTCCGATTCGAACCCAGGTTGCGCCTTGTGCAATGGCGGCTTCCAGGTCGTGGCTCATGCCCATGGACAGTGTGTCCAGCGGCAGGTTCAGGCTGTCTTGCAGGCGGCGTACCGTCGCAAAAGCAGCGTTTTGTTCCGCGCTGTCATCGGTGGGTTCGGGAATCGCCATCAGCCCGCGCAACTTCAAGCGCGGCAATGCGCTGATCGCGGCGGCCAAGGCGGGCAGGTCGGCCGGCGTGCAACCAGACTTGCTCGCTTCGCCACTGACGTTGACCTGAATGCAGATGTTGAGCGGCGGGAGCTCTGCGGGGCGTTGCTCGGACAGGCGTTGAGCGATTTTCAAGCGATCCACAGAGTGCACCCAGGCAAAGTGCTCGGCGATAGCGCGAGTCTTGTTTGACTGAATGGGGCCGATGAAATGCCAACACAAGGGCAGGTCAGCTAATTCAAGCTGTTTGCTCAAGGCTTCCTGCAAGTAGTTTTCGCCGAAGTCACGCAGTCCGGCGGCAAACGCCTCGCGCAAAGCAGCGGCAGGTTTGGTCTTGCTTACGGCCAGCAAGTGGATGGTCGATGGGTCGCGTTGCGCCGCAAGGGCTGCTGCGCGAATTCGCTCATCAACTTGGGAAACGTTGTCTGCTATCGTGGACATTGATTTGCGCCAGCAGGGCTAAGGTCTGCGGCATTCTATGTGATTGGGGAGCCCTATGGATATTACCGAGCTGCTGGCTTTCAGTGCCAAGCAGGGCGCGTCGGACTTGCATCTCTCCGCCGGGCTGCCACCGATGATTCGAGTCGATGGCGATGTACGGCGGATCAACCTGCCGGCGCTGGACCACAAACAGGTTCAGGAACTGATCTACGACATCATGAACGACAAGCAGCGCAAGGACTTCGAGGAGTTTTTGGAGACTGACTTTTCCTTCGATGTGCCTGGTATTGCGCGGTTCCGGGTGAACGCTTTCAACCAGAATCGGGGTGCCGGTGCGGTGTTTCGGACTATTCCGTCGAAAGTCCTGACCATGGACGATCTCGGCATGGGAGAAGTGTTTCGCAAGATTACCGACGTGCCGCGCGGGCTGGTATTGGTTACCGGCCCGACCGGTTCAGGGAAGTCCACCACCCTGGCGGCGATGATCGATTACCTGAACAGTAACAAGCATCACCACATTCTGACGATTGAAGACCCGATCGAGTTCGTCCACGAATCGAAGAAGTGCCTGGTCAACCAGCGCGAAGTCCATCGAGACACGTTGGGCTTCTCTGAGGCCTTGCGTTCGGCCTTGCGGGAAGACCCGGACATCATTCTGGTGGGTGAAATGCGTGACCTTGAAACCATCCGCCTGGCGCTGACCGCTGCGGAAACCGGACATTTGGTGTTCGGCACGCTGCACACCACGTCGGCGGCGAAAACCATCGACCGGGTTGTCGATGTGTTCCCGGCGCAAGAGAAATCGATGGTGCGCTCGATGCTGTCCGAGTCGTTGCAGGCCGTTATCTCGCAAACGCTGGTCAAGAAAGTCGGTGGCGGGCGGGTCGCCGCACACGAAATCATGATTGGTACACCGGCGATCCGTAACCTTATTCGCGAGGACAAGGTCGCGCAGATGTACTCATCGATCCAGACGGGAGGTTCGTTGGGCATGCAGACGCTGGACATGAGCTTGAAAGAGTTGGTGACCAGAGGCCTGATCACCCGCGAAGGTGCTAGGGAGAAGGCCAAGACACCAGACAACTTCTAAGCGCGGGCTATTTGCGGGGGGAGGGAAGGATGCGCCGAAGGACACTCCGGCGCATTGCCTGCGCGAACGCAGGCTATACCGTCAACGCTGAGAGATGCGCAGGACGGGATCGTTCTTTGGCAGGACCCGCTTGGCGAGCACGTAATGGTCGTCCCAATAAGGCTTCTTCAGCGTATCGATCGACACTGCTTTGCCGCGACGAGGGGCATGGATGAAGCGGTCATTGCCCAGGTAAATGGCAACATGATTGACCTTGCTGCTCTTTATAGTGAAGAACAACAAGTCTCCCGGTTTCAAATCCTTGCGTTCAACTTTCTGCCCGTGGCCTGCAGCCATGGCATTCGAGGTGCGCGGTAAATCGGCTTCGTTCACATCGCGGAAAGCGTATTTGACCAGACCGCTGCAATCGAACCCTTTACTTGGGCTGCTGCCGCCCCAACGATAAGGAGTACCAAGCACATTCACTGCCCGGCTTAACACCGCGCTGCTCTGTTTGACCGGCATTTGTGCGACGGTGCCGGTTTTGCCTTTGTTCTTGGTTTTTGCAGCGGTTTTGCTCACGGATTTTCCGTGAGCGGGACGGTGACTTGTCCGGGTTGGAGCTGTTGGTTCGATGGAAGCGGTGGCTACGGGTGTTGGTGAAGAATGGGATTTTGCGGTGAAACCAGTGAAGCTTGGCGGTAACTGTTGCTCACGGTTGGTGGCGTGGGCGGCCAGCGGCATAAGCAGGCAAATAGTTAGCCATGTCTTGAAAATTGGACGCATTAGGCAGGGCTCTTATTGGTCAGCGCGCAACTTTATAACAGCTTTTTGCGTCGTTCTGACCCCGCTGGTCGAAACAAATGCGGAACGAACGTGCCCATTATTGCGGTAATGTGTCACATGGATTTTGGCAAAGCCCTTAATTACAAGGGGTTGCGCCAAGCTTTTAAGGTTTGTGCCATACGTCGGAGCTCCACATTAAAGTCACAAAATTTACAGATATTTTTTTCTATCAGCTTAAAAGAGGCAGTGAATGAACAGCTATCGTCAGGACATCCAACCTCAGGACACCCACAGCAAGATTCTTGGTTACCTGCTATGGATTGTTGGTTTTACCGGATCGCATCGCTTCTATTACGGCAAGCCAGTCACCGGAACTATCTGGTTTTTTACGTTGGGTCTGCTGGGTATCGGTTGGCTGATCGACCTGTTTTTGATCCCGAGCATGGACCGCGAAGCCGACCTGCGTTTTAACGCGGGTTCCATCGACTACAGCGTCGCCTGGATCTTGCTGACATTCCTTGGCGTGTTCGGCGTGCACCGGATGTACCAAGGCAAATGGATCACCGGGATCATCTATCTATTCACCGGCGGATTTTTTCTGCTGGGCGTGTTGTATGACTTCTGGACCCTGAATGACCAGATTTCTATCGAGAATGCGCGACGGGGGTAAAGCCAGTAATGCTCCCATCAAGCTAGCTGTAACTGATAGAAATTTTCTACAGTCGGTGGAACGACCGCGCCTTACTCGTGCAACGTTGCATCGCTATCGAATGCCCGCACACATTTTATTATTTCCATTTCCTTCAAATACCCCCCCCTGATATCCCCTAACCGCCCTTCTCACGAACGGCGGTTTTTTTGTAGGTCAACATTTCAGACCTTTCCTGCAACACGACAGAGATCTGGACTACATACGGCGAGGACGCTCTCGCTGATATTGCCCTTGAAAACTCCCCTTACAAAAGGCAGGGCAGCGGGATGCCAGCGTTATCTCATCAGCCAAGCCTTAGCCTACTACCTTCAGGACTCCACCATGGACGTTGAAATCCCCGCGTGTCTGCGCGACCTGAAACAACACGCCAACGCGGCAAACCTCGACTACCTCGACATGATCATCAACGCCACGTTGCTGGATTACCCCTTGCTGCAACGGCTGGCCGAGCTCGACCCGCCGCCCTTGCACACACCGCTGCTTGAGGGCACGCCTGAACACGCACTGGCCGCACAAGGCCCTGTGCATGTTCGCGTGTTCTGGGCACACGCGGCCCAGGTGAACTGGCTGGGCGCGTTTGTCAGGGCGTTCGAACGCCAGTCCCGCGTGCTGTCGCTGTTAAGCCCCTGGCCGTTCGACGCGTTGAGCGAGCACCTGCGTTATTACACCCAGGCGCATTGGGACAAAGGCACCAAGAGCGGCATCCTGCGTTACTACGACAACCGGTTGTTCAAGCACATCAGTGGCGTGTTTATCGAAGACGCGGCTCGCGACTTCCATGCCCCCGTCATCAGTTGGCACTGGACCGATCGCGATCACAAAGCGCAAATCATCGGTGGCTACAACCTCCCCTTTCACGAATTTACTCGCCCCAGTACGCCCTTGATGATGAACGCGTTTCAGGTCGAGTCCGTGTGCACCTGGAGTGATGCCGAGCAATGGGAAGAAACCCACGGTTTGCCGAAACGAAACTACCGGGTCGGCAAGGAACAACGAGTCTCCCTGCTGTATTTGGGGCACCTCGCCGCCAGTGACCTCCACCTTGAGGGCGAGGAGCACCGGGCATTTATGATCGAGTGGCTGGCCCGACACCTGCCCGAAGACCTGCCGCAGAACGGTGGTTTGGCATGAGGCGCCCGCTCGCGCTTTGCCTGCTGACCTGCCTTGCGCTGCAAGCGTGCAGCCAATCACTGCCCGACCGACTGGGTGCGCCTATCGAGGGGTACAGCCATACCTCGGCGGCGATCAATTACTTCATGGTCAACGGCAATGGCGGTCCGAACATCGGCCCTTACGGCGGGGGCGGCAAGCAGAACTGCTGCGTGAGCCTGCCGCGCCAGTGGCATCCCGGCCTGACCGTGGTGGTGGAGTGGGAGAAGGATCCGACGCCGCACGCCTACGGCAAATGGCCTGAACCCCCGTTTATTGATGCGTGGCGCGCGCGAATGAAGAAAGAGAAGCTCAACAACACCCGGCATCGCGCCGTCGTGGAGGTGGCGCCGTATGAAGAACTCGGCGTCATCGATGTTCATTTCCTGCCCTGCAACCAAGTTGCCGTTTCGGCTGTCGCCGTTACTCCTGGCCAAGCCGGTTATCCCTTCAACTACCCGTCCAAAATGGAAGAGCCTGCCGTATGTCCCGCGTCCTAAAACCTGGCGCCTCACGCCGAAGGCCAGCGCTTTGGGTGGCGGCTGCGCTCGCCTGCCTTGCGCTGCAAGCCTGCAGCAAATCACTGCCCGACCGACTCGGCGCGCCTATCGAGGGCTACAGCCACACCTCGGCGGCGATCAACTACTTCATGGTCAACGGCAACGGCGGTCCGAACATCGGCCCTTACGGCGGGGGCGGTAGCCAGAACTGCTGCGTGAGCCTGCCGCGCCAGTGGCACCCCGGCCTGACCGTGGTGGTGGAGTGGGAGAAGGATCCGAATGTTGGTGCTTCTCGATATTGGTCTGAACCCCCGTTTACCGACGCGTGGCGTAGACGGATGGACGAACACGAAACCAAATACACCCGCCATCGCGCTGTCGTGGAGGTGGCGCCGTATGAGCAACTCGGGTTGGTCAATGTGCACTTTCTGCCTTGCGATCAAGTCAAGGTCGCCGCCAGTCCCAGCTACCACGGCCGCCCCAATCACCCCTACAACTACCCCCTCAAAATGGAAGTCCCTGCCAAATGTCCATTACCTTGAATTCAGGTTCTCAACGCCCGGCCCCGGCGCCTTTAACGCCGACCCCGCCGTTCCCCAAAGAGGGGCTGCTGCCGCGCACGTCCGAGGATGTGGGGCT